>NZ_JBFUGO010000015.1:0-110173 GCF_056402875.1 Devosia sp. P3_B2
CTCCGCATCGAGCGACCCTCGCGTGATAGCGGCTTGACCGGCGAACCGGTCCTTGCCGTGATGGTTTCCGCCTGAACTGCAGCGACCCGCAGCCCACCCGGTCTCCTCCGCACCAACCACTCGTCATGATCTCGCTTCGGTGCAGCGGACGGGGGGAGAATCGCATGGGTGGGGAGTGGGGGGATAGCTCGGCGCAAGATTCTCGCAACGCCTTGCCCGGCCTCGCGATTGTGGCTCCGCTCACCCCCTCCCATCCTCCCCCGTCAGAGGGGGAGGTGCCGCATCGCGTTTGGGGCACCATCGAGCCCACCTCGGTGGGTGGGCACCATTCGTGCAGGGCCCCCGCTAGACCTGGCTGAGGCCGTAGTCCAGGTCTCTGATCAGGTCGTCCGCGTCCTCGAGACCGATCGACAGCCTGAGCAGCCCCGGCGTGATACCGGATTCCAGCCGCACTTCCTCGGTGAAGCGGGCATGTGTGGTCGTGCCCGGGTGGGTGATCAGCGATTTGGCGTCGCCGAGGTTGTTCGAGATCAGGATCACCGCCAGCGAATCCGACAGCGTGAATGCCGCATCGCGTCCGCCCTTCACGGTGAATGCGACCAGGGTCGAGCCGCTCTTCATCTGGCGCTTCGCCAGCTCATGCTGGGGATGCGACGGATGGAACGGATAGGAGATCTGCTCGATCTTGGGATGGTTGGCGAGGAAGTCGGCTACCTTGGCGGCGCTTTCGGTCATCTGCTTGACGCGGAGAGGCAGCGTTTCGATGCCTTTGAGCAGCACCCAGGCATTGAACGGCGACAGCGATGGGCCGGTCTGACGGAGCAGCGTGTGGACGTCCCCCTCGATCAACGCCTTGCTGCCGAGCACGATCCCACCAAGCGTGCGACCTTGTCCGTCGATGTGCTTGGTCGCCGAGTAGGTGACGAGGTCGGCCCCGAGCTGCAGCGGCTTCTGGAACATGGGCGTGGCGAACACGTTATCGACGATCAGCTTGGCGCCATGCGCCTTGGCGATCTTGGCCACCGCCGCGATATCGACCAGCTCGAGCGTCGGGTTCGTCGGCGTCTCGATGAACACCACCTTGGTGTTCTTCTGCATCGCCCGCTCGAAATTCTCGGGGTCGCGGCCATCGACCAGCGTCGAAGGCACGCCGAACCGTGGCATCAGATCCTCGACCACATAACGGCAGCCGCCGAACAGCGCCCGCGCTGCGACGATATGGTCACCGGCCCGCACTTGGCTCATCACTGCATTGGTGACTGCCGACATGCCGGTGGAAAACGCGCGAGCCGCCTCGGCGCCTTCGAGCAGCGCCATCCGGTCCTGGAACATCTCCATGGTCGGGTTGGAGAAGCGCGAGTAGTTGTGCGCCGGCTTGTTGATCTTGTTGAGGAACAGGTCCTCGGCATATTGCGAGCTCGGGTAGGAGTAACCCGAGTTCATGAAGATCGCTTCCGAGGTCTCGTTGAACTGGCTGCGCTGCGTGCCGCCATGAACGAGCATCGTAGCCGCCGCGCGGCTCTTGGGGTCATTCAGCGGGTTCTTCGATTTCGACATATCTCGCCTCGAAAACAACAAAGCCGGCACGCGTTCGGGCGGCCGGCTCAACGGGTCTCTTTAGCGACTTGTTTTAGGTGGCTGCAATCAGACCGGCCAAATCACCACCATGTGCCTGAGCGTCACCGCAAAGGCGCATAGCGTCGATATACGACCCGAAGGTAGCGTGCGTCAATTCGGCTTGGCGTCAATCGCTGAGGTTGATAGGGGATGTGCCTAGGGTACGGGGTAGACCATTGGATAGCGAGCTTTGGGCCAAGGGCGTGTTTCCCGCCCGTTTCATCGAGCGACTGGCGGCACGCGGCGGCATCGTCAGCGATCGCCCGTTCGACGCTGACCAGGTCCAGCCGGCGAGTCTCGACCTGCGCCTCGGTAAGGTCGCCTACCGCATTCGCTCGAGCTTCTTGCCCGGTCCCGAGCACACCGTCGCCGAGCGCATCGAGACGCTGAAGCTGCATGAGCTCGACCTGACCAACAGCGCCGTGCTCGAGCGCGGCTGCGTCTACCTGGTTCCGCTGCAGGAAAGCCTCAGCCTCCCCGACACCGTCTCCGCCGGCGCCAACCCCAAGAGCTCCACCGGCCGCCTCGACGTCTTCACCCGTGTCATCGGCGACCATGCTCGCGGCTTCGACACGCTGCCGCACGGCTACAAGGGCCCGCTCTATCTCGAGATCAGCCCGCGCACCTTCCCGGTCCGCGTACGCACCGGCTCGCGCCTGAGCCAGATGCGGTTCCGCGTCGGCGACAGCCGGCTGACCGTGTTCGAGCACAAGTCGCTGCACAATGTCGAAACCCTGGTGTTCGACGCCAATGCTGAAGTCGGAGAGGGCGTGCTGCTGTCGATCGACCTGAAGGGCGAGGATCGTAACGGCCTCATCGGCTTCCGCTCGAAGCGCCATACGCCGGTCATCGACATGGACATCAAGGACAACCTCGATGTGCTCGATTACTGGGAGCCGCTGGTCAAGCGCGGCACCGACGAGTTCATCCTCGATCCCGATGAGTTCTACATCCTCGTGAGCCGCGAGAGCGTCCACGTGCCGCCCGCTTATGCCGCCGAGATGGTGCCGTTCGATCCGCTGGTCGGCGAGTTCCGCGTCCACTATGCCGGCTTCTTCGACCCCGGCTTCGGCCACTCCGCCGCCGGCGGCACGGGCAGCCGCGCCGTGCTCGAAGTCCGCAGCCGCGAAGTGCCGTTCCTGCTCGGCCACGGCCAGACCATCGGCCGGCTGATCTACGAGCGCCTCGCCGAGTCGCCCGATCGGCTTTACGGAACGGGCCTCGGTTCGAACTACCAGGCCCAGACGCTGAAGCTGAGCAAGCACTTCAAGCCCTTCGCGCTCTAGCGCAGGCGCATCAGCTTGCCGGGCGGCAACTCGGTGTCGTCGATGAAGCAGTAGCGCCAGTTCTCGCCGATCTCGTAGGACTGGATCACCGGGTGTCCCGTCGCATGGAAGTGGCGGCGGGCGTGGCGGTTTGGCGATTCGTCGCAGCAGCCGACATGACCGCAGACGAGGCAGACGCGCAGGTGCACCCAGCCGTCGCCGCGCGCGACGCATTCGGGGCAGCTGTCGCGGGAGCTCGGCACGATGTCGCGGATCAGGCTGGCGTGAGCGCAGCCCCAGCTTTCATCGACGCTGTCACTCATAGTGGGCAGGCTCCGTCACTGCCGGGCGGCTGAGCCGCAGCGGCAGCACGATGCGGAACTCCGTCCGCCCGGGCCGCGAAACGTAGCTGATGCGGCCGTGGTGGCGGTTGACCACGATGTTATGCGCGATGTGGAGGCCCAGCCCGGTGCCGACGCCCTGCGCCTTGGTGGTGAAGAACGGCTCGAAGATGCGCCGCCCGACGTCGTCGGGGATGCCCGGTCCGCTATCGGCGATAAGCACTTCGACCTCCTCGCCCAGCCGCTTGGCGCCCACCTCCAGCCGGCCCTCGCCGCCCATCGCCTGCACCGCGTTGTCGATGAGGTTGGTCCACACCTGGTTGAGCTCGCCGGCATAGGCCTCGATGCGGGGCAGGGCCGGCTCGTACATCCTCGTGACCGCAACGCCGTGCTTCAGCTTGTGGTTGAGGATCATCAGCGTGTCGTCGAGGCTCATGGCGAGGTCGACGTCCTGCACCGGCGCCTGGTCGAGATAGGCGTAGGATTTCACCGAGCGCACGATGCCGGAAATGGCCTTGGAGGCGACTTCGATCTCCTCCATCAGCAGTTGTGCGGCGAGGCCCGACCCCAGCCATTGCAGCACCGGGGCCGCATGCGGCTGGGTGAAGGTGGCAAGCAGCGGCTCCAGCCGCTCGACCGACCAGCCATAGGCCGCCATCGCCGGCGCGATCTCCCAGGCGTCGGCGATATCAAGCGCCTCGAGCCGGTGGCTGAGCCGGGACTCCTGCTTCCGCGCTTCGGCGTCGGAACAGCGCGTCGCACGGCAATCGGCGATGCTCCCCTCGAGTTCGACCAGCCCCTGCCGCTCTTCCGGCGTCATCTCCAGCATGGAGAGCTCGACCGTGCGGCGGCGCCACGCCTCGAACGCCTCGCTGAGATATCCGGTCGAGCGCTGGATCGCGGCCGCTGGATTGTTGAGCTCATGCGCCAGCCCGGCGGCAAGGGTGCCGAGCGCGGCTAGCTTGTCCGACTGCACCAGCGAGGCCTCGGTGCTCCGCAGCCGCGATGTGACGGTGCGCAGCAGCGTCGCCGCCGCCTCGGGCCGGCGCGCCAGGAGCTGGCGAAAGGCCTCCCGGCCGATGGCCAAGAGCTCGCTCGGTTCGGTGGCGCGCACCGATGCCGTGCGCGGCGCCTGTTCGAGCAGCGACATCTCCCCCAGGAACTCTCCTGGTCCACGCGTCGCCAGGGTAACGTCGTGTTCGCCCTCGCGCTTGGTCACCTCCACGGCGCCCTTGAGGATGATGAACAGCGTGTCCCCATACGCGCCTTCCTCGATGAACACCTCACCGGGCCCCACGCCGACGCGGTGCCCCGCGTTCCAAAGTTCGCCCGCTTCGGCGTCGGTCAGCTCCGCGAACAGTGGCACCTGCCGGATCAGGTCGTTGGAACGCTCCGCGGTGGCGGCATCGGCGGGCATCGGTCAGCCGCCTTTCGGTCGCTGCGCCGGGGCAGGGCCGCGCAGATGCTGGTGCACGAAGGTCACCGCCATGGCGCCTTCGCCGACCGCCGAAGCGATGCGCTTGGTCGATTGCCGCCGCACGTCGCCGGCCACGAAGATGCCGGGCACGCTGGTCTCGAGCCAGAACGGTTCGCGCTCCGCCAGCCAGCCATTCGGTTTGCGGCCGGGTTCGCGCATCAGGTCCGCTCCGGAGAGGATGAAGCCCTGCTGGTCGAGCTGCAGCTTGTCCTTCAGCCAGTCGGTGCGCGGCGAGGCGCCGATGAACACGAATACGGCCCGCGCCGGCACCTCGGTCACCGCGCCGCTCGCACTATCGAGGACGGCCACTGCCTCGAGGCTCTCCTCTCCGATCAGCGCGTTGATCGAGGCGCCGGTCTGCACCGCCACGTTCTCGGCCTCGTCGATGCGCTCGACCAGGTATTGCGACATGCTCTCGGCCAGCGATTTGCCGCGCACCAGCAGCGTCACCGACCGGGCGTAGCGCGCGAGGTGCAGCGCCGCCTGGCCGGCGGAGTTGCCGGCCCCGACCACGAACACGTCCTGGTCCTTCACCCCCATCGCCTCAGTCATCGCCGCGCCATAGTAGAGCCCCGCGCCCGAGAGGCGCTCCGCACCCGGGACGTCGAGCAGCCGGTACGAGACGCCGGTCGCGACAATCAGCGCCTGTGCGGCGACCTTGCTGCCGTCGCTCAGCGTCAGGATGTGGTAGCCGTCCTGCGTTTCGAGGTTGACCGCCTCCACCGGGGTCAGGATTTCCGCCCCGAAGCGGCGGGCCTGTTGCACCCCGCGACGCGTCAGGTCGGCGCCGCTGAGCCCGACCGGAAAGCCGAGATAGTTCTCGATCCGCGAGCTGGTCCCCGCCTGGCCGCCCGGAGCCTCGCGCTCGATCAGCAGCGTCCGCAACCCTTCCGACGCGCCATACACGGCTGCCGCCAACCCAGCCGGCCCGGTGCCGACCACCACCAGATCGTACGTCTCGGACACCGCATGGGTGTGCAGCCCGACCTTCTCGGCAAGTGCGGCGATGGTCGGCCGCGACAGCGCTGTGCCGTCTGCGAGGATCACCAGCGGCAAAGGCTCCGCCGCGGCGCCCGCGAGTTCGCGCAGCGTCGTCGCTTCCGCGTCGGTCTCGATATCGAGCCAGCGATAGGGGATAAGGTTGCGGGCAAGGAAATCGCGCACCCGGTGTCCGTCCGCCAGCCAGCGGTGGCCCACCACGCGCACCCCCTCGAACACCGGCTGGTAGTTGGCGCGCCAGTCGTCGAGCAGGTCGTCGAGCACGGGATAGAGCTGATCCTCCGGCGGGTGCCACGGTTTCATCAGGTAGTGGTCAAGCTTCACCTCGTTGATGGCCTTGATCGCTGCGTCGGTGTCGGCATAGGCGGTGAGCAGCACTCGCCGCGCGTCGGGGTAGAGCTCCATCGCCTTGGCGAGGAACTCGACGCCGCTCATTTCCGGCATCCGCTGGTCGGCCACGAACAGCGCCACCACCCGGTTGGCGAGCTTCAGTTCGCCGAGCAACTCTATCGCCTCGGCCCCGGATGCGGCGCGCTCCACGTCATAGGTCGCGGCGTAGTGCCGCCGCAGGTCACGCGTCACCGCGGCGAGAACCGAAGGCTCGTCGTCGACTGCAAGGATCACCGGTTTTTCCATCGGCTACGCCTGCATGACGTGCGGCTGGGGCGCAGTGGGCGGTGGTAGCCGGATCTCGTCGCGCAGGCTCGCCGCCTCTTCGCGTGCCTCCGCTGCTGCAGCTTGGTCGTGCAGCGCCTCGGCGATGTCGCCGAGAACGCTCAGCGCGTTGGCGAGGTAAGGCTTGAGATCCATGCGGCGGAAATAGACGATCGCGGCGTCGATCGCCTCGCGCGCCTCTTGCGGCCGGTCGAGCCGCAGCAGCGCCCGGCCGAACGGCATGGCGAGGGCCGCTACGACGAAATCGTCGTCGGTCAACCGGGCATTGTCGATCGCGTTGCGGATCTTGTCGACGGACTCCGCTGAACTGCCCTTCTCGAACTCGGCCTCGGCGACGCCGGCGCGGATCAGGTTGATGTAGTAGTCCATGCCCACGGCGTCGGCGATCTTCAGCGAGCGGCGGAACTGCGTCAGCGCATCGTCGATCCGGTGCTTGTCGAGTTCGCCGCGGCCGACCCCGAAATAGCCGGCGCAGGCGCATTCGAGCCCGTTGGCCGACATCGCCAGGTCCGCCCCGATCTTGGCGTGCTCGAGCCCCTTCTCGACCTCGCCCATGTCGTAGTAGGCCATGCTTGCGCCGATATGGACGTCCGCCCGCTTCACCGGCGAGCCGATAGTCGACACCATCGCCAGCGCCTCGTCGATCAGTGCGTTGGCTTCGTCGAACTCTCCCAGCCGCGCCAGCGCCATCGCCCGATAGGTGAGAGCGTGGCCCAGCACGTCCGGCGCATCCTGCTTGCGCGCCATGTCGATTACCTCGGCAAGCTTCTCCTCGCCCGACCGGGCGTCGCGCTCGACCAGCGACCACGTGGCGATGAACAGCGGCAACAGCAGCACCTGGTCGTCGCCGGTCTCCGCTGCCAGGTCCTGTGCCTCCTGCAGGTACGGAAAGCCCTTGGACGGGAAGCCCGTGACCATGTGGACGTTGCCGTTCCAGGCCAGCGCCAGTCCCAGCCGCCGCTTGTCGCCCAGTTCCCGGGCGATCTGCACGGCCTGTTCGATCTTTTCCAGCACCCCCTCGAACTGGCCGCGCCGATTGCGCACCCAGGCCCATTCGAGGATCGCGTCGACGATGTCGGCCGGCATGGCGCCCGGCATCTTTTCGAGGGTGGCGAGAATCCGGTCGCGATGCTCCAGCTCCTCTCGCACGGCATATAGGCGCCGGGCTGTTTCCGCGGCGATCCGCGCGTATTTCAGCGTTCGCTCGAGATCGCCCGCCTCTTCGAAATGGTGCGCCAGCATCGCGGCGAACTCATCGCGCCGCTCGGCAAACAGCAATTCCAGCGCGCCGCCGCAGCGCGCGTGCAGGTCCTTCCGGCGCGACCGCAACAGCAGATCGTAGGCCGCCTCGCAGGTCAGCGC
Source organism: Devosia sp. P3_B2 (assembly GCF_056402875.1). Lineage (NCBI taxonomy): Bacteria > Pseudomonadati > Pseudomonadota > Alphaproteobacteria > Hyphomicrobiales > Devosiaceae > Devosia > Devosia sp. P3_B2. The sequence continues at coordinate 7,737 of NZ_JBFUGO010000015.1, forward strand.
GTGCTTGAAGATGTACTCCCGCTCGGGCTCGCGCGCCTTCTCGCGCACCAGTTGCTCGTAGGAGAGGGTGGCGAGGTGCGGCTCGACATGCTCGATCCGCTCCGCTTCCGGACCGCCATGCAGCACCGTCTCCAGCACCCGGTGCTGGAACACCCTGCCGATCACCGCCGCTGTCTGCGCCACCCGCTTGGTGGCATCGGGCAGCCGGTCGATGCGCGAGCTGAGCACACCCGCGAGCGTGTCCGGGATCGTCGCCTCGAGGATCGCCCGCGTCGCCCGCCAGTGCTCGCCCTCGTGCACCACCTGACCGCCGTCGATCAGCGAGCGCAGCACCTCCTCGAGATAGAAGGGGTTCCCCTCCGACCGCTCGAGGATCTGCAGCCGGATGCTCTCCGGAAGGTCTTCGATATGGAGGAGGTTCCCCAGCAGTTCGCCCGACGCCGAGGCATCGAGCGGTTCGAGGTCGATGCGCGCAAAGCTCGAGCCCAGGCTCCCCTGCAGCCGGTCGACCAATTGCCAGCTCGCCGCCTTTCGGTCGGGCCGGAGGATGACGACGAGCAGCATCGGCTCGAACGCGGTGAGCGTTGCCACCTGCGCGATCAGTTCCAGCGTCGCGCTGTCCGACCAGTGGAGGTCGTCCAGCACCATGATGTAGGGGTGCATGCCGCCATCGGCGCGCATCACCGTTTTGATGGCGTTGACGATCGCCGCGGCCACCCCGTTCACCACCTGGTCGCCACTCATCGCCGAGAGTGCGATACGGCTCGCCTCGCTTTCGACCGCCAGCATGGTCTCGTAGAACGGCACATCGCTCTGCCGGAGCCCCAGTCGCTCGGCCCAGCCGGCGATCTTCTCGCGCACCTTGGGCGCTGCATCCATGTCGTCCGCGCCAACGATCTGACGACCCAGCTGTCGCCAAGGGTAATAGGGGATCGACTGCCCGTAGGAGATCGCGCGGGTTTCGCGCCAGATCGGCTGCGGCTCGGGCTTGGCGTCACGCAAATGCCTGAGCTCGGCGATGAGCCGCGATTTGCCGAGCCCCGCCTCGCCCAGCACTGCGACGACCCCGCCGATGCCCCTGTCCAGGTCATCCAGCTTGTCCTTGAGCAACCCGAGCTCGTGCTCGCGTCCCACCAGCGGTGAGCTCAGGCCCTCGAGCCCGCGCGTCGGCCCCGGCGCTGCCTTTACGCCCGTTACCTCGAAGCTCTCGACCGCCGCGGTCTTCCCCTTCATCTCGATCAGCCCGCGCGGACGGAAATCGAACAGAGCATGCACCAGCTTGTGCGTATCGACGCTGATCAGCACCGTGCCCGGCTCGGCTGCCGATTGCAGGCGCGCCGCGACATTCGCCGCGTCGCCCAGCGCCGTGTACTCGGTCTTGATCGCATCGCCGACAAAGGCCAGCACCGCCATGCCGGTATTGATCCCGACGCGCAGGTCGAAGTCGATGCCGTAGCGCTGCTTGATCCCCTCCGCGTAGCTCATCGCCGCATTCTGGATTTCGAGCCCGGCCCGCACGGCGCGCTCGGCATCGTCCTCATGCGCAACGGGAGCGCCGAACAGCGCCAGCACGGCATCGCCCATCAGTCGCGAGACCGTGCCGCCATAGCGCGAGACCGCCGCGTTCATGAAGCCGAAGGCGCCGTTCATGATCTGCGCCCAGTCTTCCGGGTCGAGCTGTTCGGCGATCGAAGTCGAGCGCGCCACGTCGGCGAACAACACTGTCGCAAAGCGGCGCTCGCCTTCAATCGGCCGCGCCGCCTCCAGGGGGGATCCACAGTTGCTGCAGAAGCGTGCGCCTTCGGGATTACCGAATCCGCATTTCGAGCAAGTCAGCATTGCCATCTCGTTTCGGGCTCGAGATGTGTCACAGCGGCCGGAATTCTCGAGCGCAACCGGCCGAGATACTTGCGAGCATGATGCTAGCGCTCAACACCGGGCGGCACAAGCGGTGCGGGAATTCGCCGCAATTGACAAGACCGTGTTCGGGTGTATCGTTGCAGGCTAAGTATCGGTGGCTAAAGCAAATATGCCGCCGAATCGCGCTGACGTCTGACTATTCGGGCTGTATTCGGTCCTGCGGAATGCAGGGCGTGTGGCCGGAGACGGACAAGACACACGCCGCCGCATCTCTCGGTACATGGCCCGGACACATGGGTTGTTGCCTTCTGTTTCATCGACGACCCAACCGGGTGAGGATGAACAAGAGATGGTCATAGCAGTCGTTCTCGTCCTGATCGTCGTCGGCTCGGTGGTGTTCCACTTCCTGAGCCCCTGGTGGTGGACGCCGATCGCCTCGAACTGGGGCTACATCGACAACACCATCATCATCACCTTCTGGATCACCGGCGCAGTGTTCGCCGCCGTCGTTCTGTTCGTTGCCTATTGTGTCTGGCGCTTCCGCCACAAGGAAGGGCAGAAGGCGGATTACGAACCCGAGAACAAGCGGCTCGAGAACTGGCTGATGGGCCTGACTGCAGTCGGCGTCGCGGCCATGCTGATCCCCGGCCTCTTCGTTTGGGGCCAGTTCATCAGCGTGCCCAAGGACGCCACCGAGGCCGAGGTGATGGGCGCACAATGGCAGTGGGCCTATCGCCTGCCGGGTGCCGACGGCAAGCTGGGGCTCTCCGATACCCGCCTGGTCGCTGCCGACAATCCCTATGGCATCAAGCCCGACGATCCCAACGGGCAGGACGACGTGCTGATCGAGGCCGACTACCTGCATCTGCCGATCGACAAGCCGGTGAAGATCCTGCTGCGCTCGGTCGATACCCTGCACGATTTCTACGTCGCCGAGTTCCGCTCCAAGATGGACATGATCCCCGGCGCCGTCACCTATTTCTGGTTCACCCCCACCCGCACCGGCCAGTTCGAAGTGCTCTGCGCCGAGCTCTGCGGCACGGGCCATCCCTACATGCGCGGCGGCGTGGTGGTCGACACCCAGGAAGACTACGACGCCTGGCTCGCCGGCCAGCAGACCTACGCCCAACTTTACGCTCCGGAGGTGCTCAAGACGGCCAATCTAGACTAAGGCCGCCGGCCTCCCGGGCGTTCCCCACATCAGACAAGTGCGAGGAGGCACTCTGATGGTCGACGCCACTCACGGGCCCGATGCCCACGCTGCCGAGTTTCCGGATGTCGAACTCTATCATCCGCGAAGCTGGTGGACGAAGTACGTCTTCTCGCAGGACGCCAAGATCATCGCGATCCAGTATGCGAGCACCGCGCTGGCCATCGGCATGCTGGCGCTGGTGCTGTCCTGGCTGATGCGGATGCAGCTGGCCTTCCCCGGCTTCCTCGAGTTCATCGACGCCGCGGCCTACTACCAGTTCATCACCATGCACGGCATGATCATGGTGATCTACCTGATCACCGCGCTGTTCCTCGGTGGCTTCGGCAACTACCTGATCCCGCTGATGCTGGGCGCCCGGGATATGGTGTTCCCCTACGTCAACATGCTGAGCTACTGGACCTACCTGCTCGCAGTGCTGGTGCTGGTGGCCAGCTGGTTCGCCCCCGGCGGACCGACCGGGGCAGGCTGGACGCTCTATCCACCGCAGGCAATCCTCTCCAACACGCCGGGGCAGGAGGCGGGCATCGTCCTGATGCTGGTGTCGCTCATCCTGTTCGTCATCGGCTTCACCATGGGTGGGCTCAACTACATCGTCACCGTGCTGCAGGGCCGCACCCGCGGCATGACGCTGATGCGCATGCCGCTGACGGTCTGGGGCATTTTCGTCGCCACCGTGATGGCCATGCTGGCCTTTCCGGCGCTGTTCGTTGCCTGCGTGATGATGCTGTTCGACAAGCTGCTCGGCACCAGCTTCTTCATGCCCGCGCTGGTCGAGATGGGCGCGCTGCTGCCGCACAATGGCGGCAGTCCGATCCTCTTCCAGCACCTGTTCTGGTTCTTCGGCCATCCCGAGGTCTACATCGTGGCGCTGCCCGCCTTCGGCATCGTCTCCGACCTGATCAGCACCCATGCGCGCAAGAACATCTTCGGCTATCGCATGATGGTCTGGGCCATCGTCATCATCGGTGCGCTGAGCTTTGTGGTCTGGGCCCACCACATGTATGTGAGCGGCATGAACCCCTATTTCGGGTTCTTCTTCGCCATCACCACGCTGATCATCGCGGTGCCCACCGCCATCAAGGTCTACAACTGGGTGCTGACCCTGTGGCGCGGTGACATCCACCTCAATCCGCCCATGCTGTTCGCGCTGGCCTTCATCGTCACCTTCGTCAATGGCGGGCTCACCGGGCTGTTCCTCGGCAACGTGGTGGTCGATGTGCCGCTGTCGGACACTATGTTCGTTGTGGCGCACTTCCACATGGTGATGGGCGTCGCGCCGATCCTCGTGATCTTTGGCGCCATCTACCACTGGTACCCCAAGATCACCGGCCGCATGCTCGACGACACGCTGGCCAAGCTTCATTTCTGGGTCACCTTCCTCGGCGCCTACCTGATCTTCTTCCCCATGCACTATCTGGGCATCATGGGCGTGCCGCGGCGCTACTTCGAGTCGGGCGACATCTCCTTCCAGCCGCCATCGGCGCACGACCTCAACGTTTTCATCACGGTGATGGCGCTGATCGTCGGGGCGGCGCAGTTGGTCTTCGTCTTCAACCTGATTTGGTCGATCCGGCACGGCAAACCCGCCGGCAGCAACCCCTGGCGGGCCACGACACTCGAGTGGCAGACGGCCGAGACGCCTCCGACCCACGGCAATTTCGGCCGCGAACTGCCGGTGGTCTATCGCTGGGCCTATGACTACAGCGTGCCCGGCGCGCCCGAGGATTTTATCCCGCAGAACCAGCCCGGCCCGACGCCCGCGCATCACGAGGGCAACAAATGACCGTGGTCATCATGCTGTTCGCAGGGTTTGCCGCGTTCGCCGGCTGGTGGCTGGCGCGGCAGCGGCTCACCGCCAAACCCTGGCTGGAGCATGGCGTCCTCGAAGGCGTGCCCGATTTCGCGGCCTCGCACGATCCGGCCAAGCGCGCCGGCCTCGGCTTCTTCCTCGCGATCGTGGGCTCGCTGTTCGCACTGCTGACTGGCGCTTACTTCATGCGCCGCGAGCTCGGCGACTGGCAGCCGCTGCCGGTGCCGGGCATCCTGTGGTTCAACACCGGGGCGCTGGTGCTGTCGAGCCTCGCGCTCGAATGGTGCCAGCGGGCGGTGCGTCGCGGCGATCAGACCCAGCTTCGCGCCGGCCTCGCCGTGGCGGCGACCTTTGCCGTGCTCTTCCTCGGTGGCCAGCTCATTGCGTGGCAGGAGCTTACCGCCGCTGGCTACTACGTGTCCGGCAACCCCGCCAACAGCTTCTTCTACCTCGTCACTGGCCTCCACGGCCTCCACATCGTCGGTGGGCTGGTGGCGCTCGGCTTGGCCACGTTCAAGGCCTGGGGCAGGAGCCCTATCGCCAGCGTTCGCCTCAACGTCGAACTCTGCGCCACCTACTGGCTGTTCATGCTGTTCGTCTGGATGGTGCTGTTCAGCCTGCTGGCCGGTTGGGCCAGCGATTTCATCGAACTATGCCGCCAGCTGCTGAGCTGATCGAGGGGAATGTCGACCATGTCTGATCCAGCCCTGACCCAACACCCCGACCCGCAGCCCGGGCTCGCCGGCTTCGTCTCCGATTGGTCGTCGGACAAGACCGCCTTCAAGACCGCGTCTTGGGGCAAGGCGATGATCTGGATATTCCTGCTCTCGGACACCTTCATCTTCAGCTGTTTTCTCCTCGCCTACATGACCGTTCGCATGTCGACGGCGGAGCCGTGGCCCAATCCCAGCGAGGTGTTCGCGCTCGAGATCTTCGGGGTGCATATCCCGCTGATCCTGATCGCCATCATGACCTTCGTCCTCATCTCCTCGAGCGGCACCATGGCGATGGCGGTCAACTTCGCCTATCGCCGCGATCGCAAGAAGACCGCCATCCTGATGCTGGTGACCGCCGCCTTCGGCGCCACCTTCGTCGGCATGCAGGCCTTCGAGTGGACCAAGCTGATCAGCGAGGGCGTTCGGCCCTGGGAGAACCCGTGGGGGGCGCCGCAGTTCGGCTCGGTGTTCTTCATGATCACCGGCTTTCACGGCACCCACGTCACCATCGGCGTGATCTTCCTCCTGATCATCGCGCGAAAAGTCTGGCGCGGCGATTTCGACACCGAGAAGAAGGGCTTCTTCACCTCGCGCAAGGGCCGCTACGAGATCGTCGAGATCACCGGCCTCTACTGGCACTTCGTCGATCTGGTCTGGGTGTTCATCTTCGCGCTGTTCTATCTGTGGTGAGATCCAATCATGGCTGAAGCACACATGAGCTCGGAAACCCTCGCTGTCCCCGCGGCCCATGCCGAGGGCCAGCAGCATCCCATCCGCCTCTATCTCATCGTCTGGTTCTGGCTGTTCGTCCTCAGCGCCTGCTCGTACCTGGTCGACCTGCTGCAGTTCCAGGGCTATCTGCGCTGGGGCCTGATCCTGATGCTGATGCTGGGCAAGGCCGGGTTGATCATCGCGGTGTTCATGCACATGGCCTGGGAGCGACTGGCGCTCATGTACGCCATCCTGGTCCCGCCAGTGCTGGTGCTGATCTTCGTGGTGATGATGGCCTTCGAGGCCGACTACACCTTCTTCACGCGCGCCGAGTTCTTCGGCGCGGGCCCATCTGTGCCCGCGCATGTTGTCGAGTGATGCTGGTGTGGACCGCCTACTGGGCGGGCGGCGCCGGCTTGAAGTCGGGCGAGAACGTCTGCAGATAGGCGATGACGTTGGCGATATCCTCGGGCTTGGCCAACCCCATGAAGCTCATCTTCGTGCCTTTGACGAAATCCTTGGGCTTGACCAGGAACTGTCCTACCGTTTCCGGCGTCCACACCAGTCCACCGGCTCCGGCATCCTTCATCGCCTGCGAGTAGTTGAAGCCTTCGAACGTCCCGGCGGTCCGCCCGAACACCCCATTGAGCACAGGGCCAACCTTGCTCTTGGCGCCTTCGCCAACCGAGTGGCACACGGTGCACTTCTTGAACACCTGCTCGCCGGCCGCCATGTCGCCCTGGGCCAAAGCCCCGCCGGCGCTCAGCATGAGAGCGGCAATTGCAATCGCAGTCCGAACCATCTCACGACCTCCCTGCCTGTCCCCGCGAAGCGAGATCAGCTCCCGGATCGTCGGTCAGCGCGAGGAGTATAGCGCAAGCCGGTGTCCGACGCCAAAACACTGGAGCACGCCGGCATAACGGCTCCCGCAGTGGACGTGGCATAGGCCGCACCTTGACGACGCCATTCGCTTTCGGCACATACAACCCCGTCGCGGGTGTAGCTCAATGGTAGAGCAGAAGCTTCCCAAGCTTACGACGAGGGTTCGATTCCCTTCACCCGCTCCAGCTTCCTCTGGCAAATTAGACCACCAGCGCATCAGGATGCGGAGATCTCTGCTCCCATGCCCGGCATGCGCCTCGCCCCGCGGATAGCGGCTCGCCCTTTGCAGGAGGACGGTGGCCCTGTTTGTGGTGAAAGGGCGACTGCAAGCACCTTTACCGTGCCCTCTTCCAACGGCGCCGATCTATCAGGCATAAGCAACGGATGAACCGATATTCCCGGCGGCTGCTGATCGCCGACCAGTCACTACGCGACCTCGATGGCCACCACTTCGAGTACGATTTCGCTGTCGCGGAGGCGGCCAAAACCCTTGGCCTTGAGCCCGTCATTCTCGCCAACCTTGGCTATCGGGCTGGCGATGCGCTTGGGGCGCCGGTTGTGCCGTGGTTCCGACAGGACTGGCTAGCCGCACGGCGGAGCCCAGCCACGCGTTATGTGCTCTATCTGCTTGCCCGGCTGCCGGTCGGCCTTCGTCGTCCGCTGATCGGAATCGGCGGCGGTGCCAAGCGCCTATTGGCGCGAAACAGCAGCCTTCGAAAGGCTCCGGCGCTGCCGTCATTTGGGCGAGAGCTTCACGCGGGGCTCACTGCACAGGCAGCCGGCGCGGACGATCATGTCCTGGTCCACACCGTCGCCATCAGTGAATTGCACGCCATGGTCGAGGCGCTCGAGGGGCAGTCGGTGCTTCCTCATGTCCACGTCGTGCTGCGCCGCGATGCCGACGAGCCATTCGTGCGAGACGATCCGTGGGGCGGTGTCCGCGCAGCAATCCACCGTGCCAGGGCAACGCCAGAGTTGCGGCGCAAGATCCGTTTCTATTCCGACACGCAACAGCTTGCAGACCAGTACAATGACATCATCGGCGACAGCGACGTCGCCGTGTTGCCGGTTCCGCATGCCCTACCGCACTCGCCAGTTCCAGAACGGACCGCCCAGCCGCCGCTTCGCCTGGTCTACTTGGGCAACGCGCGGACCGAAAAGGGATTCCACCTGCTTGCCGCGGCAATGGACGAGCTGCGGGACACGCACCTCCGGTCGGGACGTATTCGGCTGATCGCCCAGGCAAATTCGCCCTCCAGCCTTGACCAAGAGCTGATCCTCAGCGCGCGGCGGCGATTGTCTTCGTACACCGACGAGCAGGTCCAACTGGTTGATGCGCAGCTTTCCATCGCGGATTTCCAGAATCTGCTGTTCAGCGCGGATATCGTTCTGCTCCCCTATGACGCGCAGCTCTACCGGCGGCGCAGCTCGGGCATCCTGGTCCAGGCGATGGTTGCAGGAAAGCCGGTCGTCGTACCGGCCGACAGCTGGCTGGCCTCGGAGGCGGGCCCGGCGGTGAGCACGCAATTCTCGCCTTCTGTCCCCCTTTCGGCTGCCATTGCCGAAGCGGTGGAAACGTTTGCCGAGCGTAGTGCGATGGCGCAGCGCGGGGCTGCGCAGGCCCGGGTGAAACATAGTGCGGAGGCTTTGGTGACGCAGCTAATCAGGGCCGCGCGCTAGCCTGAAAGGCGGTCGACAATCCGTCGGAGCAGCGTGCGCATCGAGCGCGACTCGGCAGTGGCGATGAGCCGCTCGCGGATCCCTTCGAGCAACTCGGGGTCGCGGGCCAGCCGTTCGATCGCCGTGGCGAGGGCGTGCACATCCTGCCCCGGCGCGAGAACACCCGTCTCGCCGTCTGTCACCTGCTCGACGATCCCCCCGACGGGAAACGCGATAACCGGCAGGCCTGCCGCAAATGCGAGCGCTGCAACGCCCGATTGGCTTGCTTCGCGATAGGGCAGCACGATCGCGTCATGGGTATCGAGGAGTTCAGTGATCTCGGTTTCGCTGAGCCATCTGTCGATGAGGCGCGTTCCGGTTGCTGCCACCAGGGAGGCGAGCGGTTTCGCATCACCTTGTCCCGCAATGGTAAGGCGCGCCACCGGGTCGCTCGTGCCGAGTGACAGCATGGCCTCGAGCAGGGTGTCGACGCCCTTGTAGGCGTGGATACGGCCCAGAAAGAGCAGCGCGAGGGGGCCGCTGCGAGGCGGCCGCTGACGTTTGCCCGATCTTGGCAGCACCTCCATGTCCGGATGGAAGAGCGCCAGAACCCGGTCGCGGGGCGCCCCGGCAGCAACCAGCGTGTCGGCCACGCTCCGGGACAAAGTGATCGTCAGATCTGCTGCGAAGGCCTCGGAACGAAGCCAGCGCGTCAGGCGAGCCGCCGGATCGCCAGGGTGCGGGGCCGCGTCGTGGATGATGGTCGCATAGCGGATGCCAAGCGCGCGGATCGGAGCGATGAGCAGGGGCGTCCAGACATGCGGCATGACCGTGAGCACGACGTCAGGTTTCTCTCGGCGAAGGTAAGCCAGCAGCTTCCGTCGAGCCGCCCAGAAATTGAGAATGGCGCCGATTGGCGCCTGTCGGCTGAACGTCCCGATCGTCTCAACCTTGGCGGCGAAGGGATCGAAGGCGTTGGGCAGTTCGTTCTGGGACGACAGCACCAGACGAACATCGAGGTCGTGCATGTCAGCAGCGGCCCGCAGCAAGCCAAGGCTGAGGTGCAGGGACGCTCCCCGTTTGCCGAGATTGAGGAGCACGAGTTTCACGACATCCTCCGCCTCACGCCTGAGCCCACCTGTGCCGTCACCTGCCTCCCGCCGTTCCCGCCGAACTCAGGCGTTGAGTACGACCGAACCCTGCGTGTCGAGGCCCAATCGGATGACCGAGTGGCCGCGTAGCGCCTCGGTAAAGCTGTCGAGGCGTTCTGCCGGCACAAGCATCAGCAGAAAACCGCCACCTCCGGCGCCACAGAGCTTGCCGCCGAGGGCGCCGGCCGCCCGGGCCGCGGCGTAGAGCTCGTCGATCTGTGGATTCGATACCTTGCTCGAGAGCTTCTTCTTGGTCTCCCAGCCGTCGTGCAGCATCTCGCCAAGATCGATGAGCATGCGGTAGGAACTGTCGCACTCGAGGACGTCCACTGCCTGGCTCGTGAGTGTCAGGAGGTGGCTGAGCTCGCGCTCCACCTTGTTCTCGCGGGTGGCCTTCAGCTGTTCGTTTACGGTGTCGGAGGCCGAGCGCTGCACGCCGGTGTAGACCAGGACCAGCGACGACATCAGACTCGCCTGGCAGTCCGAAGTCATTTGGATCGGAGAGATGCGGATGCGGTTGTCAGCGAAGTCGAAGCGATTGATGCCACCAAACGCCGCGTGCAATTGATCCTGCACGCCGACGTTCTCCTGAAGGATCTCGCGCTCCACCTTGATCGCCATCTTGCCAAGGTCGAGACGGGTCAGCGAGAGCTTCTTCAGTGCCGCAATCACGTTGATGAGGCCGACCGTGAAGCTCGACGAGCTGCCCAGGCCGCTACGCGCGGGCAAATCGGCCATGACGTTGATATCAAGCGGCTCGGTAACGCCGAAATACTCAAGCGTACTGCGGACCACCGGGTGCTGGATCTCCGAAATGGAGTGCACCGTCTCAAGCCGGCTGTAGCTCACCCGGTAGTGGTAGTCGATCAGGTTGCCCAGCCTAAGCGCGCTGACATAGATGTACTTATCTATCGCCATGCCGACGACTGCGCCGGGATGCCGCTCAAAATATTCTGGATAGTCGGTACCGCCGCCAAACAGACTGACCCGGAGCGGCGTACGCGAAGTGAGGAGCATGGGCGCTGGTCAGACGTTGCCGAACTTGGCGTTTCGGATCATCCGATAGCCGCGTATCAGTTCCTGGATGCCGGCATCCAGCGAATGGTCCGGCCTGAAGCCAGTGGCTTCGATCTTGGCGTTGGAGACGATGTAGTCGCGCTTGTCCGGATCCTCGCCGATCGGCGCCTCGATCGGCACGAACTCCGGCACGTACTTCTGGATGCGCTGGCAAAGTTCGTTTTTGGAGAGGTTCGCGTCGGACAGTCCCACATTGTAGGCGTTGCCTCGCATCGTCTCGAAATTCGCGATGGTGTGAAGAAAGGCCTTCGTGACGTCGCGAACGTGGATGTAGTTGCGCTTGAAGTGACCTTCGAAGATCACCACGGCGCGGTCGGTGACGGCGCGATAGGTGAAATCGTTGACCAGCAGGTCGAGCCGCATCCGCGGCGCCATGCCGAAGACGGTGGCGAGGCGCAGGCTTGCGCCGTTCTCGCGCCCGAGCACGGCCTTCTCGGCCTCGACCTTGGTGACGCCATAGAGCGAGATCGGGTTGAGCGGCGTCTCCTCGGTGCAGTACTCGCCCTGCGTGCCGATGCCATAGCCCGAGTTGGTGGTCGGATAGAGGATCCGCTGCGCCGGGCTCATCATGCCGATGATGTCGACGATGGCGTCCTGGTTGATGGTCTGGGCGTTGAGCGGATCCTGCTTGCAGAGCGGCGCACCGACGAGGGCCGCCAGGGGGATCACGATATCTGCCTTGGCGACGAGGCGCTCGACCAGCGGCTTGTCGCGCGTGTCCCCGCGAATCGGTTCGAACGCCGGGTGGGCCGCGACCGCGTTCAGCGCGCCGTCATTGCGAGCAAATGTATCAAGGGCGGTGACGGAAAAGCCTTGCGCCAGCAGTTCCGGCACGAGGATGGAGCCAAGATAGCCCGCCGCGCCGGTGACCAATACCCTATCGCTCATTATGTGCTTGCCCGCCCCGAGGTTAGTAACCGGCGCATGCCTACAGAAAAAGCCTATGGGAGGCAACGTGGCCGATATGTTCGCTTGCCAGCTTCCGATGATGCGTGGCAATGCGATCACGCCTCTACGGCGATGTGACCTTGGCGTCCCGGGAGGGCGCTCGCGGGAGATCAAATGAGCATTTCCGACTATCTTGCGGGTTCGGCGAAGATACTCGACGAAGCTGCCAACTACGCTGGTTCGCGGCGGGTCGACGAGGCCGTGGCGGCGATGGTTGCTGCCGTTCGGGCCGGCGCACCGATCCTGGTTTGCGGCAATGGCGGCTCGGCCAGCGATGCCATGCACATCAGCGGCGAGCTGGTTGGGCGCTTCCTCAGGGAACGCCGCGCCATCAACTGCATCTGCCTGTCGTCAAACACGGCTGTGCTCACGGCCTGGTCGAACGACTACGCCTTCGAAACCGTCTTCGCGCGCCAGGTCGAGGCCTACGGCGCCGCGGGCGGCGTGCTGATCGGGTTGAGCACCTCGGGCAACTCAAGCAACATCATCGCGGCCTTCGAGGCGGCGTCCGCCGCCGGGATGACCACCGTTGCGTTCACCGGCCAGGGCGGCGGCAAGCTTGCGGCAGCTGCCGACGTGCTGATCGACGTTCCGTCGCGTTCCACACCGATGATCCAGCAGGTGCACATCTGCCTTTATCACTACCTGTGCGAGCAGGTCGAAGCCGCGTTGTTTCCAGACGCATGACCGTTGGCGCAAACCTTGATGTTTCGGTCCTTGTCCTCGCCGGGGGCAGGGGGACGCGCATCCAGGCGATCCATCCCGAGACGCCCAAACCGATGATAGCTGTGGCCGGCAAGCCATTTCTCCACTGGCTGACGATGTTTCTCGGCGGCTTCGGCCTCAGCCATTTCGTCTATTCCACCGGCTATCGCTCGGAAGCGATTGAGGCCTGGTGCGCCGATGGTTCCCTCCCCGGGATCGACCGTGTCGCCTGCCGCGAGCCGGCCCCGCTCGGCACCGGGGGCGGCGTGCTCAACTGCCTGCACCTCTGCCGGGATTGGGTGCTGGTCGCCAACGGCGACGGGCTCTGCATTGGCGGCATTCCGGAGCTATTGGCTCTGCGCGTGAAGCCGGGCCTTGCCGGGGGCATTATCGGCGTCGAAGTGCCGGATGCAGGCCGCTATGGCAGCCTGGCCTTCGACGGCACAAATAGGCTGACCGCGTTCCGCGAGAAGGTGCCCGGGCACGGCTACATCAACAGTGGGCTCTACCTGTTCAGGCGGACGGCACTCGAGGCGCTGCGGCGTGACGGAGCCTGCAGCATGGAGCAGGATCTGGTGCCCGAATTGATCGCTGCCGGCGCCGACCTTCGTGTCGTGCCCCTCGGTGAGGCCGCCTTCATCGACATTGGCACGCCGGAAACGCTGGCCCAGGCGGAAGCTTTCGTCAGGCAGAACCTCTAGGCCGCTGGGCAGCAAGCCAATCGCCAATAGCCGTTGCGGCATCGGCGCGAACCGTAGCCTCCGGCCAAGCCGCGAGCGCGCTTCCATGCTCCACCAGGTGTTGCGCACCATGGCCGGTCGTAACCAGCGTCACGAGGCCAAGGCCAGCCCGTCTGCCAGCCTCGAGATCGGTAATGGTATCGCCGATCAGGCAGGAGGCTGCGAGGTCGACGCCCAGCATGCCGGCGGCCGCGACCAGCATGCCGGCCTGCGGCTTGCGCCATGCGTGACCGCTAATTCGGTAGGGCTCGTGGCCCTCGCCGTGATAGGCGCAGGCGAACACGGCATCGAGGTGCGCCCCGCTGGCCGCGAGGTGGCGGGAGATCTCCGCCTGGACCGCTGCAAAGCCGCTCCAGTCATAGTAGCCGCGCGCGATTCCCGCCTGATTGGTCACCAGCACCACAGCGATGTGCCGGCGGTTGACCTCGGCAATGGCTTCGGCAACTCCCGGGATCATGACGACATCCTCGGCCCGGCCCAGGTAGTGCGATTCCTCGACCACCACCCCATCGCGATCGAGGAACAATGCAGGAGCACCAGCATAGTCGATGGCCGACAGCCGCTCTGCCCAACAGCCCGGATCAATCAGTGGGTACGCGCGCTCCACCATCAGGCCACCCGCGCCGTCACCTTCTCGGCGATCATCTGGCCGATCGGCAAAGCCGAGGTCGCGGCCGGCGACGGTGCGTTGCAGACGTGTAGCATCCGGTCGGTCTCCTTGATCAGGAAATCATGGAAGGCCTTGCCGTCCCTGGTGACGATCTGCGCCCTGATCCCCGCCTGATACGGCAGCAGGTCCTCGAGCTCGAGCGACGGGCAGTACTTGCGGCATTCCTCGAGGTAGGCGCGCTTCGAGAGCGAGCCCTTGAGCTCGTGCAAGGCATGCTTGCGGTTGGCAAAGATCAGCTTCCAGAAACCAGGGAAGCTGGCGATGCTCCAGGCGTCGGACGGGTCGACCGAAAACTTCGGGTAGCCCTCGCGCGCCAGCCCGAGCACCGCGTTGGGACCCACCGTCACACTGCCATCGATCATCCGCGTCAGGTGGATGCCGAGGAACGGCAGCTCGGGATCGGGGGCCGGATAGATCAGGTGCTTGATGATCTCGCTCTTTTCCGGTTTGAGCCGGAAGTACTCGCCGCGGAACGGCACGATCCGGAAGTCGATATCGAGGCCCGCGACGGTGGCCAGTCGATCAGCCTGGAGGCCGCCGCAGACGACCAGCCTGCGAGCAATCCAGAGGTCCCCACCGGCACCGATTTCAACGCTGCCTGGACCTTCCTTGATATGGTCGACTGCAACGCCGAAGCGTATTTCCGCACCGGCCAACCGTGCGGTCTCGGCCAGCTTCTCGCAGACCCGCGTATAGTCGACGATGCCGGTTTCGGGGCTGAGCAGCGCGGCGATGCCGGTGATATGCGGCTCGCGGTCGCGCAACTCGGCCTGGTCGATGCGGGTGATCGCAAGGCCGTTGGCCGCGGCGCGCGCGTATAGCGCGTCGATGCGCGCGACCTCGGCGGCATTGGTTGCGACGATCAGCTTGCCGCATTGCTCGAAGGGGATCTGATGCTCGGTGCAGAACGCTCGCGTCATATGCGCGCCGGCACGGCAGAGCTTGGCCTTCAGGCTTCCCGGCTCGTAGTAAATTCCGGCATGGATGACGCCACTATTGTGCCCGGTCTGGTGGACTGCAACCCGCTCCTCCTTGTCGAGCAGGAGCAGGCTGGCGCCTGGATTGGCCTCGAGGATCTTGTTGGCGGAGGCGAGGCCAACAATCCCTGCGCCGATGACGCAGTAGTCGAACCGCATGTGCGTGCATCCAGTTAGGTAGACTCGTCGGCCCGTCTACGCTATCCGAACCCACCGGTCTATCATCGTCGTGGTCGGCCTGAGGGAGTCAGAACCGATCGTGACGGCGCGGAAGAAGCTGGTGTTCCTGCTCACCGAGGACTGGTTCTTCTTGTCGCATTTCCTCGATCGGGCTCACGCCGCGCGCGGTGCCGGCTATGAGGTTGTGGTTGCGGCGCGAGACAATGGCGACGGCGCCACCATTCGGGAGCACGGCTACCGGTTCGTCGAGGTTCCCTTCCGCCGTGGCGGGCTCAATCCGCTGCGCGAGCTGCGAACGCTGCTGGCCATCTGGCGCCTCTATCGCTCCGAGCGCCCGGATATTGTCCATCACGTCGCCCTGAAGCCGATCATTTACGGTTCGCTCGCGGCCGGCAACACCGCGGTGGTGAATGCGCCGGTCGGCATGGGCTTCGTGTTTTCGTCGCAGGCGCCGCTCGCTCGGCTGCTCCGCCCCCTCATCCGCGCCGTGCTGCGCCGGCTGCTGAATCCTCCCCGCAGCCGGGTGGTGTTCGAGAACCCCGACGATCTGGCGATCTCAACAGCGGACGGTTCGGTCGACCCGGCCGAAGCCGTGCTGATCCGCGGGGCAGGGGTCGACATCGAAGCGATCAGGCCGTCGCCTGAGCCGCCGGCGCCGGTCCGGGTGGTCCTCGTCGCCCGCATGTTGAAGGACAAGGGCGTTGGCGAGTTCATCGAGGCGGCACGTCTGCTCGGTGACCGGGGGTACGGCATCCGCTTTACCCTGGTCGGCGCCCCCGATCCGCAGAATCCCTCCTCCATGACCGAAGCCGAGCTCAGGGCGCTCGACCAGGCGGGCATCGTCGAATGGCTCGGCTTTCGCCGCGATGTCCCGGACATCCTGGCCCAGAGCCATATCGTGGCGCTGCCCTCATATCGGGAAGGTCTGCCCAAGACCCTGCTCGAGGCCATGGCAGCGGAACGCGCCATCGTCACCACTGATGTCCCGGGCTGCCGTGAGGTGGTGACCGACGAGGTAACCGGCCTGCTCGTTCCGGCCCGCGACGCCGAGGCGCTTGCCGCCGCCATCGTAAGGCTGGCTGAGGATCAACCGCTACGCCGAGCAATTGCGCGGGCGGGAAGACGCAAGGCGGAGGCCGAATTCCGAACCACCGCGGTCGCCGCCGCAACCATCGCAGTCTATCGCAGCCTGGTTCCTTAGGAGGGGGCGGTTGCCGGTCGGGCAGGAGCTGGGTCCCGGTCCGGGTGCCGCAGGCCCTGCGCACCGGTCGAACGCGCAATTGGGGTGTACCTAAGAGCAACTGGCAGGAGAGCCGATTTGCTGCTAGCAGGATGCTCAAGTGGGGGCACTACTGTGACAGAGCAAGTGACTGAGCCGGCAAGCAACAAGGTTGCTGATATACAGGTTTTGCGCGGTCTGGCGATTCTGCTCGTTTTGGCGCAGCACCTCAGTCTCACTCGAACGTTGCGCGATGCGCTGCCAACACATGTCCAAATGCCGTTCTGGTTGGGCGTTGAGCTATTCTTCTTAATTAGCGGCGTCGTCGTAACGCAAAGTGTGCTGTCCACCTCCCGCTCGCCAATCGAGTTCCTGGTGCGCCGCCTCTTCCGACTTATCCCGGCGATACTGGTCTTCTTGGTGATTAGTGCAGCAGTTTTCTGGATTGCTAGTGCCCTCCCCGCCGACAATTGGGGGCGGCAGAATTTCTCTGGCAGCTGGATCGACTGGCTTCAGCAGGCGGCCGGCGTGGCCGGTGGCTTCTTTATCAATCTCTCCGGCAGCGCACATTACCTCAATGGAGCAATGTGGTCGCTGAGCGTCGAGTTCCAGTTCTATCTTGCGTTCGCTGCGCTGCTTGCACTGTGTACGCGCCTCTCGGTTCTAGCCACGCGGCGAGTGCTGCTGATCAGTGCAACGGCGATCTACGTTCTCTGCTTAGCGCAACGCGTAGGCCTGCTATTCGACTATCCGATACTGTCGGACAGCCCTTTGACCTACCTTCGTCAGTGGCGCTTCGATTTCATGGCGCTCGGGGTGATCGTCGCTTGCCTGCCAACGAGGCAAGTGTCGAAGGGCGGCTCTTTCTCTCCCTACCTGATCCTGATCCCATTGATCATCACGTCCCTTTCAGAGGACATCTTCTCGCCCGAGGCGCCCTTTCTCCATGGCTTCGCAGCGCCGCTTACAGCTATCTGCTTTGCCGCCCTACTGTTTCTTGCGCGGAGCGGATCCGCGTTCCCAAATTCGACCGGATGGCTCTATCGATCGCTCACCTGGATCGGCAACCGGAGTTTTTCGCTGTATCTTCTGCATTTCCCGGTGATGGCGGTCGTTTGGGTTGCCTTCGACCGGCTGGCGCCATGGGCGTTCAGCTCCGGCTGGGCCTACGGCGTAAGCCAGGCCGTGGCTACACTTGCTCTGGCCTTGCCCTGTGCCGATCTTTGCTTTCGTTACGTTGAACTTCCAGGCCAGCGCTTTGGAAAAAGGCTTGCGGCCCGGGGGCGGCTCTTGCAGCCTCGAGTCAGTGCAGACGACGGCGTAGTGGTGCGGCCCTCACCCACACGAGGAGCTTCGTCAGTATGACGGTTGTGGCTACCGCCGCTTCTTCGCGCTCCAAAAGGGCGGCCTGGCCACTGGAGCCGCCGCTGTCGACCCGCTCCGGCCTCCAGAGAGGCACTTTTTCCTAGATTGGGTCATTGCCCCAAAAAAAGGCTCAAAGGCCTGACCCCTGCGACGACGGTGAGACCATTCCTGAACCACAAAGTGGATCCCTCGCTTTGCCACCACTCGACTGGCGCGAGAGGCCCTTGCGGAAAGTTGGCTTCTCACTGCTGCTAGTCTGGCTCAGGCGGATAGTTCCGAGATCAGATGCTCCGCTCGCGCCCATACTTGACCGATGGGCTGAGGCGCCAAGGAGATGCCGGCATTGGAGTCGGTCCTGGTGTCGTTCAGTGTAAGGGACCGCTTTTGATCCGCCTGCCAAAGTACCGGATCAGCATCGACCGTTGCCTGAATATCGGCATAGACGGCCGACAACTCGCCCTCAATGGCGCGAAGCGTCGTGAACGAGTCGGGCACTGTATGCCTCCGACGCTCTGACTGATCTAGTAGGCGATCGGCACCGGTCAAATCGAGGGCGAGGAATTCAGCGAGCCTGGTGATAGTAGCGGGGCTCAGTGGATCGGCGACGGTGAGTGTGTTGGGGAAGGTTCGGACGCAGTCGGCCCAGAGTTGAGCCGTCTTTAGCCAGCCCACGATGTAGGGGCGCAGGGTAGCGTCCTCAGATATCCGGAACAGGCGTGCTGTCGACAGCAAAGTCTGGACGGGATCACGAAAAGTGAAGATGTGGCGGGCGGCAAAGAAGCGAGCCTCGAAGAAGGCTCTTATCTGGTCGGTGGGCATCACAGCGAACTGGTGGTTCGTGAACGCCATCTTGTCGCCAACGCGTTCATAGAACTGAGATGCCGCCTGGAGCCACTCCAGCCAGCCGCCGTCGTTGAAATGGGGCGCGTACGTCGACTTTGAGACTTGGTTGTGGAAGGACCGATGCTGGGTGTTGTACCAAGTGCTGAAGCCATCCTCGTGTTTCGGGGCGTACAGGTTTGCCTCGGCGAGCAGCAGAGCGTCCTTCGAAGTGTTGATGATCTCCGTCAGGATGGTCGTGTTCGACCGTGCTGGTCCCCAGATGAAGATGCAGCGATCAGCGATGGCGCGGCATGCAGTGATCTCGACTGCCGTAGCCCTCTCGACATCGTCCTCCGGCGTAGGCTTGGCGAGGTCGTGCACGGCGGCAATTTGCTCGCGCTGTCGGGACAACACATCGAGAGTTTCGCTTTGAGTTCTCTCTATACCCTCCATGCGAGCCTTGACGAGATCGTGCACGGCGGCGATTTGCTCGTGCTGTCGGGACAGCACATCGAGAGTCTCGCTTTGAGCTCTCTCCAGGCCCTCCATGCGAGACCGCAGCTGGTAAAAACCGGTTGCCCGGCGATAGAGTTCGAGTAATCCGGCCAATGCGAAAAAGCCTCACCTAGCGCCTAGAATGACTTGCGGATCCGGGCTCCCTACGCGGTGTGGGTAAACCACATCGCGCCGCCGCCGCGCCAATCTGCCGGGTCCACGGGTACATCTACAAGCGGGCGCGCTATCTCGCTGCCGAATTGCGGATCATTGCAAATGTATGCTGTGGGAAGGAGCGGGCTGATCCGGTGCCGGTTTCCCATGAGGTATACGGCGAGCATGTACTGCTCGTTCCAGTACCAGTGCTTGAAACTGTCGGGGTAGTCGTACGGCAGCATTATGTCGTGGACGTGGACAATGACCCCGGGCTTGATACGAGGCAGTACCTCAAGGAAGAAAACAGTAACATCGGAATTCATGAATGACCGGTGCGACCCATCCATGAACAGGACATCGCCGGGCTGAAGCTCGTCGAAGATTGCGAGGTCGCAAGTTTCAAGGCCGCCCCGGATAACCTCATCGCAAATCGCGTCAATGCGCGCGCGAGGCTCCGGATCGATGGAGATAATCTTGGTCGACAGTTTGGCATTCTTTACCGCCAAGTGTGCCCAACAAGTCGTAATTCCAGAGCCGATTTCGAGGTATACGGCTGGCTTGTGGCGCTGGATCATGGCGTACAGCGCCACGGCGTCAAAGGCGCAGTAGGGCACTCCGGTCCAGGCGGGCATCGGCAGATTTGCCGGATCAAATGCCATCGGAACGTTGGTCAGTTGCCCGCCGAGACGTCGCATCTCATGCAGGAAGGCGTGGTAGCTGTCGCTATTGGACTCGAACCACGTGTTCAGGCCGCGGATCGGATTCGCTACGTCCCACCGCGGGCGAAAGTCTCGCGATGGTGGATAGTCGACGGGAATGGCGTACCGGCTGTAGGGGGTGCCTTCCAGCGTCTGCAAGGTTGAGCGTCCGTCGCCCAACTCAGCGAGTCTTGCACGAAGCTCGGCATTCTCCTTCGCAACTCGCTGAGCCGCAGGAGAACCGAACGCCAATCGATCAAGAAATTTTCCAACGGCCTGCGTGAGCAACTCTCATCCCCCTTGCTGCAATCTAGCGACGGCGTTCGGCCACGTTACCTAGGCGCCGGCAGACGACGGGCATCCCGTATTTCTGTCTACCTCCGCGCACCAGCGGGCGCTCATACCGACTTCCACAGCCACGAATGCTGTTCGTATCGATTGTCGTTCGACAGTTTGTAGTGCGAGGTACCAACGCCAAGCTCCGGCGGCGTGCGTTCGTGCTCTTTCTGCCAGGAGCGCGCGGTGCGCCACGCACCCGTCATGCGACCGATGGCGTCTCGTCGCGACGTCGAGTGAGGAGAAAATTCGAGACGGCGCAACTGCTCGACCAAGGCGTGCAGCCCAGGCGCAAGAGCTGACGCCAGTGCAGAGTCGGGTTCGCGCGACAAAATATAGTCGGCCAGCAGAGAACCGTACTCAACATCCGTGCTGATGTGACGATAGTAGGACTTGCGATACCCTGTGCATAGGCGAAGCAGCGCCTCCGCGTCCTCGACGGACCGACTATCGAAGGCATAGCGAATACCGCCCGCCGTACGATGGAGGTACCACGCGCGGTTGTCCTCGATCTCAGCCATTGGACTGGCTGTCGTTTGGCCGTCGGGATAGTTGAGAAACAGGCCAAGCATGCGATCGACGAAGCGCACGTTGATATGGGGCAGCAGCCGGCTCTTGAACTCGGTGTCGCCCGCGCCCCGGAAAGTCTCGTCATAGTAGCCGAAGCGATCGTGGATCGACTTGCGGTACATGCCGCCAACCCAGGACAGGTAGCATGTCTCGAGATACACGTTGTCCTTGGTGGCCCCGCTCCGGTCGTAGGGCATGATGTCGTTCTTGTGCAGCCCGTGCTCGTCGACGGCGGTGACCAGCGAATTCGCCATTACCCAATCGGTTTCGGGATGATTGTCGAGTTCGTCCGTCAGGACCTCCAGGGCCTCGGGATACAGCGTTTCATCGACGCCCAGGAACACAAGATGGGGCGCCGTCGCCAGCCTAATTCCTCGGTTCCACGCGGCCTGGATCGTTTCCCGTCCGGCGGAGCGGGCATAGACTATGCTCAAGGGATGTTCGGCATGGAAGCCCTCGAACGCTGCCCTCTCGTCGGTCGGCGAGCCGCTGTCCACCAGGATGATCTCGACCTCACCGCGTTGGATCAGAGACTGCCGGGACAGCGCAGTCAGGAAGAAGCGCAGCTTGTCCGCGGCCTTGTACAGAGAGACGATCACTGCGACCCGAGCTGCGCCGGTCCGGCGGTCATCAACGACCGCCCAAGGCTTCTCGTTGTAGTGGCGCAACTGGTCGAAGCGCTCTTTCAACAGCGCATGCACCCGCTCCGGCGCGGCGGCAGGATCAGCGTATTGAGCTAGCACCCCTTCCGCCTCGCGGGTGAAGCCGTGTTTTTCCAGGGTTTCAACCAGGCGCGGCAGAAGCCCGAGCCGGTCCTCACCGAGGAGCCGCAGCAAGCGAAGCTCGTAGGTCGCGGCCATCAGGTCTTGACCGCGCAGGCGCTCTACGCGCGCGATGTCGAGCCAGAAATTGCAGCGAAACAGAAGGTTTGAGGCGTCATGATATATCCCCCTCAGCTTGTCCTTCAGTTCATTCTGGCTCCGCTCTGACCGCTTGCCCAGGTTGCGCAATCGGTGTGGTACCCTGTGTGCGTCGGCAAGCATGGCGAAGTACTTAGCGTCACCAAAATACCCGGTCCCGCGCAATCGGTCGATCAGGAAGTGCCGCGGCGCGCGAATGAGCGGACGGAGGCGATTTTTCCATTCGGTTGGCGTCGCATGGCGGACCAACTGCACGACGCGATGCCCCAAAGCCGGAGCTTCCTCCTCTTCGTAGCTGGTGCCGACTAAGGCGGGCGCCGTATCCCGTTCTTCCGAGGGGCTCGACCGCCCCGCGAGGCGCAGCTCAAGCCGCCTCGATGACGGCTGAGGGGTGCGCGCCGAGGCGTCTAGAATGCCCTGATAGACACCCTCCATGTCGAGCGGTGTCGCAGGCAAAGGAGGATGCTCTAGGAGGGCCTCATGCAGAGCTCGGCGATGACTGTCATAGTTCTCGACAAGATCTTGCATGGCACCAACGTTGCCATAGAAATCACCCAGATCGAGTTTCAAGTAGGGTAGGTGTGGATGTGCGTCGTCCAGATAGTCGCAAACGCCGGCCTTGGAGGAGACCGCGACGGGGCAGCCGGAGAACAGTGCCTCCAGCGCCACTAAGTTGAGCGTATCATAGCGAGTGGGAAGGACGATGATCGAGGGTGCTGCGTAGATCGCCGAGAGTTCATCGACTGAAAGCGTGGGCTGATACGAAACGTCCAGACCGCGCATCCTGCTGATATTCGCCAGATGATAGGCGGAACTCACGCCATTGGAGACATCGATAGGCCCAACATGCTGTGCCTTGGCGTACGTTGCCGGGTCGAGCCAGCGAACGAGCTCGATGAACAGATCATTGCCCTTCAGCCGCTCGGAGCGACCTATACAGAACAGCGAAGGCGGCGCGGAGTCACTCAAGGGCCCACGTGGCAACCGCGAGCGTACGAAATGGGCCGGATCGATGTACTGGACCTCTCGGTCCACCCGGGCCTGCCACTCACGGATGTAACTGCGAGAGATGCCGTAAACGCCGTCGGCAGCGGCAAACTGCCGTTGCTCGAGGACCGCGTATTCCAGCACCTTGTCGCCGGCCGAACCCCAGTTGAGCTCGATCGAGGTCGAAATATTGCCGTGCATCGACAGCACGAAGCGGCCGACCTTCACGCCACGGTAGGCACACGCCTCCCGCAGGGCGGCACCAAAGGTGAGAAAATCCGGCGTCTCGACGATGTCAAAAGACTGCCCGGCAACCGACCGGGCGATAGCATCCGCTTCCTCGAGGGCATTTCTTTCGTAGTCGAGATGCGGCGGTGGCGTGTTCAGCCGCAGGGTGTTGCGAGACAGCAGCGGGAACGTGCGCGTGTTGGGCGGGCGTTGCTCGTGCTCTGCCTCGGCTTCCCGAAGATAGCAGAACTCTATGTTCGGCGCCGTTTCGATGATCTTGCGGTATACGGTCTGCCCGCCACCTGTATTCCTGTACAGGTCGGACAGCGCCAGAAGAACTCTCATAGATCATGCGCTCCGGCACCGTAGAACCAGCGGATCGTGCTCTCGAGACCTTCGTGCAGCGCCGTCAGTTCATACGGAACGGCCGCTTTGGCCTTGTCGACATTGAGGCATTTCGAGGTCGCGCCGACATAGCGGCTGGTATCATACTGGATCTTGCCGGCGTCGTAGCCGACGATAGTGGAGATCTGTTCGGCGAAAGTGCGGATCGAAAACTCCTGGCCGGCGCCGATGTTGAAGATGTCGTTGTCGAACTTGTCCGTCAGGGCCCAGAGAATGCGCACAAAATCGTCTACCAGCACGATCTCGCGCTTCTGGTGGCCATCACCCCACAGGACGACCGGTTCCCCGAACTCCTTGCCACGGATGATCTTGCGGATCAGATCGAAGATGAAGTGCATCTGCCGTCCGTCCGTATGGTATCCCGGCCCATAGAGGGTGGAGGGAACGGCGCAGAGGTAGCGCAGGCCAAACTGGCGGTGCAACGCGCGAGCGCCCTGGTAGAGCATGCGCTTGGTCATGGCGTAGGTGTAGAGGCTGTCGATCGGCTCACCCGCCATGTAGTCCGCTTCGCGCAGGTCCGATCCCGGCGCGTAGGCGCAACTGGTGCCCATAAAGACCAGCTTGGCCTGCGGCTGCTGGCTGGCCCAGAAATCCAGCACGTGCGTGTTGATCTTCTGGTTGATGATCCACTGCTCACCCGGATGCCGGAGGCAGAAGTCGCCGGCCTGCGTCCAGGCGGCGAGATGAAAGATCAAGTCGTAGCGGTCCGGCGCCGCCGCCGGCAGGCTGTCAGGTTGCGTCAGGTCGCAGTTGCGCGAATTGAGCCGCGTCAGCACCGCGCCCTGCCGCTCGAGGAAGGAGCAAAGCGCCGTTCCCAGGAATCCTGAGGCGCCCGTGACCAGAATATTCATGCACTTACCTTCGGGTCGACCGGAAAGTAGAACTCGACGCCGCTTTCAATCAGGTCACGGTTGTTGGCCAGGATCTCTTTTTTGAAGTTCCATGCCAGCACATAGTAGATGTCGGGCTGCTGCTCGAGCTCGCCTTCGATCTCGATCGGGATGTGCATGCCCGGCGAGTAGAGACCGCGCCGTAGCGTGTTCTTTTCCACCAGACACTGGATGCGCTCGGGCCCCACGCCGAAGTAGTTGAGCATGGTGTTGCCTTTCACTGGGGCGCCCATGCCGAAGACGCGCTTGCCGGCGGCGTGCGCGGTGTCGAGATAGGCAACGTTCTCCAGCTTCATGCGCTTGATGCGCTCGTCGAGGAGCCGATAGGCCCCGATTGTGTTGCACTCGGACGTCTCTTCCTCCGCCCGCATCTGGGCGAGTCGCTCCGAAACGGGGCGTCCGCCGGCATGACCTATGAAGCCGATGATCGAGCCGCCGTGGATGGGGGCGAGACGCGCATCGAACATGGCCAAACCGTGCCGGTTCAACAGCGTCTCGATCGTCTTGAGGGTGTAGTAGAGCAGGTGCTCGTGGTAGATCTGGTCGAACGCCAGATTTTCCATGATGCTCTTCATGTAGAGGAACTGGACGACGAACACCCCATCGTCCTTCAGCCCCTGTTTGATCGCCTCACAGACCGAATGCAGTTCTTCAAGGTGGAAGAACACCCCCGAGGCGTTGAACGCATCGAACTTGTGGCCGATGCCGGCCATCGTCTCGCTGTTGAAAAAGGCATTGAGGGTCGGAACGCCTGCGTCGTTGGCGGCCTTCGCGGTCCCCTTGGATGATTCGACGCCGAGCACCTCATAGCCGAGCTTCTGGAAATGCTTGAGCTGAGTGCCGTCGTTGGAGCCGATATCAAGGATCGACTTTTCCGTCCGGCCCTGGAAGAAGCGCTCGTCCACTTCGCTCGCCACGCTAGCGAAGTGATCGGACAGGGCTTTCGTCACACCTGAAAGATAGGTGTGATCCCCGAACATGATTTCCTTCTTGACGGTGAAGTCGAGCTGCGCCGTCGAGCAGTCATGGCAATAGACGACACGCAGCGGATAGAAAGGTTCGGTGCCAACCTCTTCCTTGCGGAGGAAGTGATTGCACCAGGGCTGCTCACCCAGATCGACCACCGGCTCGAGCCGAAGTCCATCGCACACACGGCACTTCATGCCACTATCCTTCGACGCCATTGGGTCGTATCGCCTTGCTCAAATGTATCGAGCCGCCGCGACGCGCATACCGCGTGCCAGCAGCGCTGGAACAGGATCCTTGCTCGTGACAGACAGCCGGCCCGAAAGTATAGGGCCGATCCGCGGACATCCCCTTTACCTAGCCTAAGCCGCAATGGCAATATGCCTATCCAGCCGGCGGCGCCAAGTTCCGATCAGCACAACTTAGACAACATCTTTGCGAATACACACATAGGTGGTGAATCTTGGTAGTAACACCAATGCGGATATCAATAGATATCAACGAAACGGACGCGATGGATCAAAGATCAGTTCTGATCTATTGAGATAGCGGGAGCTGTCGGGGTTCATGCTCGATTTGGCACAGGCAAACCGCGAGCAGGCGACCTCGGTCTATTGCGCGCAGCAATAAGCTATATGAAGTTCTTGCCGGAGAATTCGATAACTGGCTGATTGCAGCAGATATGTTCACCGCGTCCGCGGCACATTGACCTGTGCCTGGCGTATCCGTTGTTCCGCCTTCGATCGCAGTCACGACACGAGGGGTTACGGCCGTTGTCGACCTGATGCCCACGTCTGGATGCAGACCGTCTGCCGGCAGTGCGAGGTTCTCGCGGCGGGGCGAGCGATGCTCGAAATCCACTTCGAGGCGCCCCTCCGTCATCGCGAACCTAGCCTGCCGGCGCGGCTTCCGTGTCGGGCACCGTGACCCATGCGCGTGGTACGAAGCCGCGCTCGTCGACTGGCCAACGGGCGTCGGTAGGGAGCTGCGGTTGCCCGTCGGCGCATGACCAGGTGCCGCTGGGTGCCATCAGCTGGTCGACATTGGGGTTCCGTTCGCAGAACTCGCGCATTTCGAGCACCGTGGGCGCCATGTCGCAGATCGGCCCGAGATAGGACGTGCAAGCGAGCACCGTGCCGTTGAAGCAGCGCCAGTGGACGCGGTCGCGGGCCGAGCCCAGCGGGATCAGTAAGGTGCGGGTCATCGCCTCGGTAAAGGCGGGGCCCGCGTAGCGATAGTCGACATAGTCGATCGTTCCGACCGCCCGGCAATAGCTCGATGGGTCGTCGTAGAGTTCGGGTGCTGGGGCGGCCGCGACGCGCAGCGGCACGGAGGAGGGGTCGGCGACCACGGCAGCCGGTGCCGCTGCTCCCGATGTGGCGGCCGGCGTTGCGGGTGGCGAGGCGGGAAGGCCGACTTTAGCCGGCTCCGTCGCCGACGCGGCTGCCGCCGCCGGGACGGCCGGCTTCGGCGTCGGCTCTGTTGCAGCCTCCTTGGCGACGGCGCTCGGGGCGGACGGTGATGCACTCGGTAGCGCTGCGAGATTTCCGTCGCGATAGAACAGATAGGCGCCCGCGCCCAGCACCAGGCCGAGCACCAGCACCGCGGCCACCGCTGCCATGGCGGCGATCAGCCCGCTGCCACGGCGTTCGCGCCGGGTTGGGGGCGCCCGCCGGGGACGGGGTTCGGGTTCAGGCTCAAGCTCGGGTTCGGCCCATGTTTCGGCTCGCCGCGCCTCGATCACCGGTTCGGGCTCGCGGCGAGGTCGGGGCGCATCCACTGCCGGCGGTGCCGGCTCGCGCCGGGCTTCGGCCCAGATATCAGGATCGCGGCCGCGTGGTCCCGGCGGCGCGTCGAGATCCTGCCAGCGCGGCGGCTCGGCAGCGGGTCGCGAGGTCACCGTCACGTCGCTGAGCGTCAGCGGGATCCCCCGCTTGGGCGTCGGCAGATCCTGCCGCGGCATCAGCAGTGGATCCGCCCGGTACGCCGCCTCGCGCTCGATCTCGTCATTGGCCGGTGCTGCCTCGACCGCAAGCCTGCGGCTGCGCCTTGCCACGCGTCGACGCCGGATCTGGAGCTCGCCGGCAAGGAACGCCACCGCCGCCGCCACCGCGGCAGCACCCGCCGGAGCGAGCAGGTGGTAGGTGAACAATTGCGGCACCGAAATGCCGATTCCGAGCCAGCCAACCGCAGCGCCTAGCAGCAGCAGCGCCGCAAAGCCCGGCGTTACCGTGGCCAGCAGGCCGCCCAGCATCGCCGCGCCGGCCAGTGCATACCAGCCGATCGTGCCGAGCAATCGTTCGCTGGTGCTGTTGGCCCAGAAATCGAGAAATGGCGATATCAGGTCGATGCGCAGCGCACTGGGCACCAGCAACACAAACAACCCGGCAATCAGCCCCAAGAACAGTGCCGCAATTCTCACCGTTGTTCCCCGACGGTCTATTCGCGCCCCGTGCCGATGAACATGCCCAGCGCCGGGCCGGAGTGCAAGTCACGTGTCAGCCGATCGCCGCAGTGCCATGCTGCTGTCCCGGCTTGCCTTTCGGCGCGCGCTCATGAACATGAGCGCATGAAAGTCCTCATCCTTGGTTCGGGTGTCATCGGTACCACCTCCGCCTACTACCTGGCGCGGGCGGGTCACGAGGTGACGGTGGTCGATCGCCAGCCGGGGGCAGGGCTCGAAACCAGCTATGCCAATGCCGGCGAGCTCTCCTACGGTTACGCCTCGCCCTGGGCCGGCCCGGGCATCCCGGTCAAGGCCATCAAGTGGCTGCTGATGACCGACGGCCCGCTGGTGCTCCGCCCCAAGCTCGATCCGCGCATGTGGATCTGGGGCCTGCAGCTGCTGATGAATTGCACCGAGCGTGCCTACGCGGTGAACAAGGGCCGCATGGTACGGCTGGCCGAATACTCGCGCGACATGATGATCGCGCTGCGCGCCGAGACCGGCCTCGCTTTCGACGGCCGGCAGCAGGGCACCGTGCAGCTGTTCCGCGAGCAGAAGCAGCTGGATCACGCCGCTGACGATATCGCGGTGCTCAAGCAGTATGGCGTGCCCTACGAGGTGCTCGACCCGAAAGGCTGCGTCGCTGCCGAACCCGGGCTGGCCACCGCCACCGTGCCCTTCGTCGGCGGGTTGCGCCTCGCCAATGACGACACCGGCGACTGCAAGATGTTCACCGAGGGGCTTGCTGCCCTCGCCGCCAGCCAGGGCGTCGGCTTCCGCTACGGCACCGGCATCGACCACATCATCACCTCGGGTGGTGTCGTGACCGGGGTGGCGACCGACAAGGGCGTGCTCACCGCCGATGCCTATATCGTGGCGCTCGGCAGCTACTCGCCAATGTTGCTGCGCCCGCTCGGCATCGGCCTGCCGGTCTATCCGATCAAGGGCTACTCGCTCACCGTGCCGATCACCGACGCTTCGGTGGCGCCGGTGTCCACCGTGATGGACGAGACCTACAAGGTGGCGACCACCCGCCTGGGCAATCGCATCCGCGTCGGCGGCACTGCCGAAATCGCCGGCTACGATACGAACCTCCACGCGTCGCGCCGCGGCCCGCTCGATCGTTCGCTGCGCGAGCTGTTCCCCGATGCCGGCGATGCCAGCAAGGCCAGCTTCTGGTGCGGTTTGCGCCCGATGACCCCCGATGGCACTCCGGTGCTCGGCCGCTCGAAGCTGCCCAACCTCTATCTGAACACCGGCCACGGCACGCTCGGCTGGACCATGGCGGCCGGTTCCGGCCGGGTGTTGGCCGACATCATCTCCGGCAGGTCACCGGACATCGAGGTCGGCGATTTGGGTCTGAGCCGCTACGCTTCCTGATCGCGCCGCTGCTCCACGGTCGCCCGGCGCAGCCGCGTTTTGCCGTGGGCAGTCTTGGCCCAGAAATGCGGCTGGCGAACCAGCTCGACCAACGCCAGCGCCACTGCTACCGAATGCAGCATCCAGTAGATCGGCAGCGCCAGTTGCTGCAGCATCAGGTCGTAGCGGCCGAGCCGCTTCAGGCCCATGAACACCAGCATCGCCGGCCCGGCATAGCCAACAACGAAGATGAAACCGGCGAGCCCGTCCCACGCGTCGAACGATGGCGCGCGGTATCCGGCGATGGCAGTCCACAACAGCGACAGCAGGAACATCGAGTGCAGCGGCGCCGATAGCACCATGCTGCCCACATAGATCTGGAACCCGAGGAAACCGCGCCAGCCGAGGTCGCGCAACAGCCCGCGGGGATCGCTGTTGTGGACGATCAGGGTTTGCATCCAGCCTTTCATCCATCGCGTTCGCTGCTTCAGCCAGGCGTCCGCAGTCAGCGGCGCCTCCTCGCCCGTCTGGCTGGCGATCGTCGCCGTCCCAAGTCCGCTGCGCGCCAGCCGCACGCCCAGATCGGCGTCCTCGGTGACGTTGAACGAGTCCCAGCCGCCCAGTTGCCGGAGCGTCTCGGTACGAAAGTGATTGCTGGTGCCACCGAGCGGCATCGGCAGGCCGAGCCGCGCCAAGAGCGGCAGCATCAGCCCGAACTGGCCGGCGTACTCGCCGGCGAATTGTGCAGCGAGCAGGCTTTCACGGGCATTGTCGATCACCAGTTCGGCCTGCAGGCACTCGAGCTCAGGGTGCGCGGCAAAGGTGCTCGCGGCCAGCCGAAGCTGGCCCGGATCGGGAATGTCCTCGGCGTCGTACACCACGACGAACTGGCCGCTCACCAGCGGCATCGCGTAGTTCATCGCCTTGGGCTTGGTGCGGGGCAGGGCGTCCGGCACCACCAGGAGCTCGAAGCGCGGATCATAGAGCTCGTGCTGCACCGCGGTGATGGTCGCGGGGCTGCGCGATTCAACCACGAACCGCACATCCAGCTTTTCCGGCGGATAGTCGAGCGCCCGCATCGCCCGCGCCAGCTGTCCCACCATCTGTGCCTCGTCGCGTAGCGGCACCAGCACGGTGTAGACCGGCAGTTCGGCGTCGCTCAGCAGCCGCGGCGCCACCGGCATGCCGGCCGGCCTGACCGACGCCCATAGCCGCAGCAGGGCGGGAATGATCAGGATAGCGCCGACAATCGGCAGGAACACCGGCCGCGAGATGCTCGGCGCTGCCACGGCAAACAGCATCAGCAGCGCCACCCCGACGGCGAACACGATCCGCACCGGTTTAGGCGTGCCGAGGCTGACGCTGGCCCGCGGCCAGCTGCGCGCCAGCCGCTGCCGTGCTTCGACCAGCAGCGCCTCCGCGCTGGCCGCCGCCAGCTCGGCGCGCAGCGCCACCAAAGGCACGATGCAGAGGTTCCGCCGGATTTCCGGATGCCGCGCCGCATAGCGCCTGAGCTTGAGGAACGCCGCGAACCGCGGCGCGCAGTAGATCACCTCGCGCTCGAACAGCTTTGCGCGCACCGCGCGGACTTCGCCGAGCCGCTCGATGCGGGCGATGATCGGGCTGCCCGGCAGTGTGTTGGGGATGCGCTCTGAGAACACAAGGCCGGCCCACGCGGCGGCGCGCTCCATCACCATCGCCTCGCCGAGCCCGAAGCGATGCGCGCAATAGTCGAGCGGATCCACCTCGAGCGCCAGCGCGGCCTCCAGGTGAATCAAGGCTTCAGCCTCGCCGTTTACATGCCCGGCAAGTATTGCGTGAAGAAGCGCCCCCGCCTCCGACACTGCGCCCACCAAATGACGTGCAATAGAATTTAAGTCTGAGCCCGGGATTAGTTATCACGGCGGCGTTATCGTCAATCGAAATCGAGGCTTGGGAAGTCGGCCGGACAGGCCTCGCCTTTGCCCGCGAATTGGGCCATAAGCCGGGGAACGCCCGCCCCGGAACGCCATGCGCGCCTTACTGTTCGCCCTCGCTCTGCTGCTCGCCCCGTCGGCGCCGGTGATGGCGCAGGCCCTGCCGTATCATATCGATCCCGGCGCCCGCGAAATCGTCCCCAGCCTCGCCGCCGTGCCGTCGATCCGGTTCCTCACCACCGCGGATTTCCCGCCCTTCAACTTCCGCGACGACAAGGGCGAACTGGTCGGCTTCAACGTCGACTTGGCGCGGGCGCTGTGCGCCGATCTCGGCATCACCTGCACGGTGCAGGCCTGGCCCTGGGACCAGGCGGCCAAGGCGCTCGAGGACAAGCAGGGCGACGCGCTGATCGCCGGCCTGGCGCTCACTCCTGCCAATGGCGCGCTGTTCGATTTCTCGCAGATCTACCTGATGCTGCCGGGCCGCTTCGTTACGCCCGTTGCGGCGGCTCCCGGTTTCGATCCGGCGTCGCTGAACAGCAAGCGCGTCGCCGTGCGCCGGGGCTCCACTCATGCCGAGTTCATCCGCCGCTACCTGCCGGCTGCAGGACTGATCCAGTTCGACAGCGAGATCCTGGCGCTCGACGCGCTCTCGAAGGGGGAGGCCGATGCCTATTTCGGCGACGCCATGCGCGCCTCGTTCTGGCTCAACGAGAATGTCGGCTGCTGCGATTTCGCCGGCGAGCCGTATTTCCGTCCGGACCTGTTCGGCGATGGTCTCGCCGTAGCGGTCCCCGCCGGCCACGACGCGGTGCGGCAGGCGA
The DNA here is from genome assembly GCF_056402875.1 of Devosia sp. P3_B2. Classification (NCBI taxonomy): domain Bacteria; kingdom Pseudomonadati; phylum Pseudomonadota; class Alphaproteobacteria; order Hyphomicrobiales; family Devosiaceae; genus Devosia; species Devosia sp. P3_B2. The sequence continues at coordinate 39,638 of NZ_JBFUGO010000015.1, forward strand.
TCGACTATGGCCTCGCCCGGCTAAAGCGCTCGGGCGTCTACGACGAACTCTACCTCAGGTGGTTCCCAGTCAGCTTCTACTAGGCCGCGCGCATCCGGGCCCGGGCGCTGGCCTCGATCGCCGCCGTGACCAGCCGATCGACATCCAGCCGGTCGCGCACCATCTCGAGCAGCCGCAGCTCTTCCTGCGGTAGCTGTACGTCCACTACCGCGACCTCCACTGCCAGCGCATAGGCCGTGTCATGCAGCCGCTTCGGCACTGCCGCCACGGCATCGTCGAGCACGCTGTCGAGGCCGCTGCTGTTGGTCTTGTCGACGGCTTCATTGGCGACGGTCGAGAGCCGGTCCAGGTCGAAATCGGCGAACACCGGCGAGCGCACCACGAGGCCGGCGATCACGTCCAGTTCATGGTCCGAGATGCCCTCGTCGGACGAGGCGGTGACCACCATGATGTGGATGAGAGCGTCCTGCAGGGAGATGGCCATCGGGTCCTCTGGAGCGTGATCAGGAAAAGTTGCAGACTTTTCCGGTTCGATCTCGCGACAAGCAAGACCGGATACGAAAGTCCCGCATAACTAGGCACCGCGCCGCCGCTTGGCAAGGCGGAGCAGGGGCCGTTCCCATTGACGCCCGTGGCAGGCTGGTGCAATTGAGCGCCTTCTCCCATCCAGCATCTGAGGCCTGCCGTGCCCGCGCCGCTTCCGACCCTCGACCCCGCCTTCTTCGACGCCGCCCAGACGGCGCGTGCCTGGCCGTTCGAGGAAGCGCGGAAACTTGTCGCGCGGGTCGAGAAGCGCGGCCTCACCGAAGTGCTGTTCGAGACCGGCTACGGTCCCTCGGGCCTGCCGCATATCGGCACGTTCGGCGAAGTGGCGCGCACCACCATGGTTCGCACGGCCTTCCGGCTGCTCACGCGTGACGAGATTCCGACCCGGCTGCTCTGCTTCTCCGACGACATGGACGGGATGCGGAAGATCCCCGAGAACGTTCCGGACCGCGCCGCGCTCGAGCCCTACGTGCAAATGCCGCTGACGTCAGTGCCGAACCCATTCGGCGGCGACTACAAGAGTTTTGGCGACCACAACAACACCATGCTGCGGCGCTTCCTCGATACCTTCGAGTTCAACTACGAGTTCGCCAGCGCTACCGAATACTACAAGGCCGGCAAGTTCGACGAAGTGCTGCTGCGCGCCGCCGAGCGCTACGACGACATCATGAAGGTGATGCTGCCCTCGCTCGGCGAAGAGCGTCAGGCGACCTACTCGCCCTTCCTGCCGATCTCGCCGCAGTCGGGCCGCGTGCTCTATGTGCCGATGAAGCACGTCGATGCGAAGGCCGGCACCGTCACCTTCAACGACGAGGATGGCACCGAGACCACGCTGCCGGTCACCGGCGGCCATGTGAAGCTGCAGTGGAAGCCGGATTTCGGCATGCGCTGGGCCGCGCTCGGCGTCGACTACGAGATGTTCGGCAAGGACCACCAGACCAACCAGGGGATTTACGACCGTATCTGCGCCATCCTCGGCGGCATCCCGCCCGAGCATTATACATTCGAGCTGTTCCTCGACGAAAACGGTCAGAAGATCTCGAAGTCGAAGGGCAACGGGCTGACCATCGACGAGTGGCTGACCTATGCAGGTACCGAGAGTCTCGCGCTCTACATGTTCCAGAAGCCGCGGGTGGCCAAGCGCCTCTACTTCGACGTGATCCCGCGCGCCGTCGACGAGTACTACCAGTATGTCGCGGCCTATAACGGACAGGACGCTGCTGCGGCGCTCGAGAACCCGGCCTTCCACATCCATTCGGGCAAGGTGCCGGTGGTCGACATGCCGGTCACCTTCGGCCTGTTGCTCAACCTCGCCTCGGCCGCCAACGCCCACGAGAAGTCGGCGCTGTGGAACTACATCTCCCGCCGTCTGCCCGGCGAGACGCCGATGACTAACCCCGAGCTCGACCGGCTCGCGGGCTATGCGGTGCGCTACTTCAACGACGAGGTAAAGCCCACCAAGACGTTCCGCGCCCCGACCGACAAGGAGCGCGCGGCGCTGGCCGACCTCGCCGAGCAACTCGCCGGCAAGGACACGCTAGACGCCAAGGAGCTGCAGGACATCGTCTATGCGGTTGGCAACGCTCACACGTTCGACCCGCTGCGCGACTGGTTCGGCGCCATCTACCAGGTACTCCTTGGCGCCGACCAGGGCCCCCGCTTCGGCTCGTTCATTGCGCTGTACGGCATAGAAGAGACGCGGAAGCTCATCGCCGATGCGCTGGCAGGGAAACTGGTGACGGCCGCCTGAGATCCATCAGTCGGTGCCTTCTCCCATTGTGGGAGAAGGTGAGTTGAGAGAGCAGGCCAGCCTACTGGCTCGCCCACACGATCCGGCCCATGCCCTCGACGTCCTTCATCTCGACCACCCTCGGGCCGTGCGCGGGGTTGAGCGAGTGCAGCTCCAAGAGTTTCGGTGTTTGGCGGTGCAGGATCTTCACCAGCACTTCGCCATCCTTGGTCCTGACCACCACGCGATCACCGCGCCGCATCTGCACGGTGGGCGAAACCACGATGATGTCCCCATCGCGATAGAGCGGCTGCATCGAGTCGCCCGCCACTTCCAGCGCGTAGCTTCCATCCTCGGGCGCCGAGGGGAACGCTACCTCGTCCCAGCCTTGTCCCTGCGGGAATCCAGCCGAGTCGAAAAACCCACCCGAGCCGGCCTGCCCGAGGCCCAGCAGCGGCACGAACGAGCGCACCACGTTCGTTGCCTGCATCTGCACATAAGCGCCGCCGCCGCTGAGGAACGCGTCGAAACTCTCGTTCGTCGCCTCGAGGATCTTCGCAACGCTCTCGGTCGACGGCCAGCGCTCGCGCCCGTCCTTGCTCACCCGCTTCGATTTGTTGAACGCCGTCGCATCCAGCCCGGCAAGCCGAGCCAGCCCGGACGCCGAGAGTCCGTGCCGTTCAGCAATCGCATCGATCGCGTTCCAGATGTCGCCGTGTGACAGCACGTGCCCAGCCGCTTACGAGGAAACTTGTCCCATGAGGAAACTAGTCCTATTGTACGGATCGCCGTCCGGCTTGTAAAGCCGGAGCGCCAGTGGGAGGGGAGTGCGACGGGCATGATGGATCTCGTGACTCGCCTCGCCGTCTCCCTGGCCATCGGTCTGCTTGTCGGGCTGGAGCGGGGCTGGAAAACCCGCGAGGAGGAGGGCGGCCTGCGTGCCGCGGGATTTCGCACCTTCGCGCTGTCGGGGCTTTTGGGCGGCATCGCCGCAGCCCTCTCTGCGGTCAGCGATCCGATCGTCCTCGCTGCGATCTTTCTCGGCTATCTGGCCGTCTTCGCCGCCTTCCACTGGCTGGAGGCGAAAGCCGAGAAGAGCTTCAGCGTCACCTCCGTCGTCGCCGGTGCGCTCACTTTCGCGCTTGGCGCCTATGCCGTGCTCGGCGAGTTGACCGTGGCGATTGGCGCCGCCGTGGCCATGACCCTGCTGCTGGCGCTGCGCACCCAGCTGCACGAGTGGGTCGCTTCCCTCAAGTGGGAGGAGTTGCGCTCCGTCCTGATCCTCTTGGCCATGACCTTCCTGCTGCTGCCATTCCTGCCGCAGAAGCCGGTCGATCCCTGGGGCGTGCTCAACCTGTTCGAAATCTGGCTGTTCGCCATCATGATCGCCGCCATCTCGTTCGGCGGCTACATCGCGGTGCGCATTTTCGGCGATCGGCTCGGCGTGCTGATGGCGGCCGCCGCCGGCGGACTTGCTTCGTCTACCGCGGCGACGCTCTCGCTCGCCCGGCTCGGCAAGGCGCATCCGGAATCCGCCAAGCTCCTCTCGTCTGGCATCCTCATTGCCGGGCTGGTCATGGCGCTGCGCGTCGGCGTCCTCGCGGCACTGCTCAACCCGGCGCTGGTCGTGCCGCTCGCCGCTCCCATTGGCGCGCTGGCCCTCGGTCTTGGCGCTGCCGCAGCGTTCCTGCTGCTCACCGGCAACCGCGAGAAGCGCTCGCCAAAACTCGAGATCACCAACCCCCTCGAGATCGGCACGGCCCTGAAGCTCGCGGCGTTCATCGCCATCGTCACCATCGCCGCCGAGTTCGCCCGCCGGTTGATCGGCGCCGGTGCGGTGCTCGCCGTGGCGGCGATCTCGGGCATAGCCGATGTCGATGCGGTCACCGTGTCGATGGCGCGCCAGGCAGGCAATCTGGGGCTCGACGTCGCGACCCTCGCCATCATTATTGCGGTAGGGGTCAACACGATCTCCAAGGCCGTCATCGCCGCCGTGACGGGCGGCCGCGCCATCGGGCTTTACGTCGGCGCCGCCAGCGCAGTGGGCCTTATTGCAGCTGGGCTCGGCTGGTTTTTCTTCCGCTGAGCTTGCCATCGCCGCCTCGCTCGCCCAAAAGGCTGGCATGATGAGCCCGATGCAAACCCCCGAATTCATCTACAAGGTCGCGAGCCGCGAGATCTATGACGCCTCGCTCGCCGCCGGCCATTTCGTCGGCCAGCCGATCGACCTGAAGGACGGCTACATCCACTTTTCCAGCGCCCCGCAGCTGGCCGAAACCATCCGGCTCTACTTCGCCGGTCTCAGCGACCAGGTGTTGTTCCAGGTCCCGTGCGCGCCACTCGGCGACGCGCTGAAATGGGAAGCCTCGCGGGGCGGCGACCTGTTCCCGCATCTCTTCGCCACGCTGGCGATGTCCGCTGTCTCCAACATGACGCCCCTCGACGTTCCCGCCGATGGTCGCGTCAAGCTGCCGGATTGGGTCAAATGATCTTCACGCGCCTCTCGCCGCTGCTCCGCATGCCGCTGCTCGCGGGCCTCACCCGCGACGCGCTGCTGAAGATGGACCCCGAGATCGCCCACGGCGCCACCATCAGCGCCCTGCGCCTCGGCCTCGCGCCCGAGCAGGAGGGCGTCGATCCGCCGGAACTCCGCATCACCCTTTGCGGTCTCGATCTCAAGAACCCGGTCGGCATGGCCGCCGGCTTCGACAAGAACGCCGAGGTCCCCAAGCCGCTCGCCCGCATGGGCTTCGGCATGGTCGAAGTCGGCACCGTCACCCCGCGCCCGCAGGTCGGCAACCCGAAGCCCCGGCTGTTCCGCGTCGGCCCCGCCGAAGGCGTGATCAACCGCATGGGCTTCAACAACGAGGGGCATGAGGCCGCCTTCGCGCGCCTCAAGGGCGCCCATGTCGGCGCCATCCTCGGGGTGAACATCGGGGCCAACAAGGACAGCGAGGATTTCGTCGCCGACTACGTCAAGGGCGTCACCCGCTTCGCCGAAGTCGCCGATTACCTGACGGTCAACATCTCGTCGCCCAACACGCCGGGGCTGCGGAACCTGCAGGCCGATGAAGCCCTGACCCGCCTGTTGGCGGCGGTGCTGAAGGCCCGCTCCAAGGCCTCGGTCCGCGTCCCGGTGCTGCTGAAGATCGCCCCCGATCTGGACGAGAAGGCCCTCGACGGCATCGCCAAGGTGGTGCTCGCCACCGATCTCGACGGCCTCATCGTCTCCAACACCACGCTGTCGCGCGACCCGGTCCTCGGGATGGAAAACGCCACCGAGACCGGCGGGCTGAGCGGCAAACCGCTGTTCAACCTCTCCACGCAGAAGCTGGCGCAGGTCCGCCAGCGCGTCGGCAAGCTGCCGATCATCGGAGTGGGGGGAATACACTCGCCCGAGAGCGCGGTGGCGAAGTTCGAGGCAGGGGCGGATGCGATCCAGCTTTACTCGGCGCTGGTGTTTGGCGGGTTGGACATGCTGGACCGGCTGAAGCGCGGGCTGAGCGCCGCTGTGCGTAGCCGCGGGCTGAAGTCGGTGTCGGAACTGACCGGGCGGACGACTGCGGAATGGGCTTCGGGGAAGGCTAGCCTCTAGCATCGAGCATCGAAGATACCCCCACCCTGTCCCTCCCTCGCAAGGGGGGACGAGACGCCCTCACCGACGTCAGTGTTTTGGTCTCCCTCCCCCTTGCGGGGAGGGGGATAGGGGTGGGGGTGCGTTTCCCGCACCAGCCTTTGGCAAGCTAGGCCGAAAACAACCCCGCCTTCTTACGATCCAGCGCCCACCAGTAGAACCCGGCGCGGAACAGGAAGAACAGGTGGATCGACGCCCACAGCCCGGTATTCCCGAACGCCCCCTGCAGCACCACCGCCGCGACGAGGAACAGCGCCAGCGCCAGCACCATGCCGTTGCGCATCACCGTGTTGAGTGTCACGCCCACCAGGATCCCGTCGAACACGAAAGCCGGCATCCCGGTCAGCGATGACAGCGCCGCGATCCACAGGAACATGCGGGCATATTCCCGCACCGGTTCGCTCGTCGTCATGAAGTCGATCAGGTACCAGCCGCCCGTGAACCACACGACCGCGAGGCCTACCGCGATCAGCGTCCCCCACCGGAACCCGAGCGCGTAGGCCCGGTCGAACGCCGGCCGCCAGTTCGCCCCCACCGCCTTGCCGCACAGCTGCTCCGCCGCCTGCGCGATGCCGTCGAGGAAAAAGCCCGAGATCATCAGGAAGTTGAGGAGGATCGCATTGGCCGCGAGCGGCACCTCGCCCAGCCGCGAGCCCTGCGCCGCGAAATAGCCATAGGCCCCCATCAGCGCGATCGAGCGGATCATCAGGTCGCGGCTCAGCCCGAACATCCGCTTGAGCGCGTGGCCATGAAACAGATCGTCGGGCACGATCAGCGCCATGACCTTGGCGAACCCGCCGAAATGCCGGATCATCAGCACCAGCCCGAGCAGGCACGCCACGGCCTGCCCGATCACCGTCGCCAGGGCCGCCCCGTGGGGTCCCCAGCCGAGGCTCATGACGAAGATGATCGACAGCGGGATATCGAGCCCGTGGATCACCATTTGCAGCATCATGCCGGTCTTGGCCCGCGCCCGTCCGTAGAACCAGCCGAGCAGCGCGTAGTTGATCAGCGAGAATGGCGCGGCCCAGATGCGCACCTCGAAATACTGCCGCATCGCATCGGCCACACCCGGCGTCGGCGCCATCGCCAGGTTGGCGAGACCCAGCAGCGGCACCTGCAGCGCAATCATCAGCGCCGCCGCGATCACCCCGATGCCGATCGCCCGCGCCAAGTGCAGCAAGCCGTCGCGCGGATCGCGCGCGCCGATCGCCTGCGCCGTCAGCCCGGCCGTGCCGGTCCGCAGGAAATACGCCATCGAGAAGATGAAATCGAACACCAGCGCGCCCAGCACCACGCCGCCAAGCATCGCCGCGTCGCCCTGCCGGCCGATCACCGTGATGTCGACCAGCCCGGCCAGCGGCTCGGTGATGAAGGCGAGGGAAGCGGGTAGCGCGATGGCCCAGACGTCGCGCGAGCGCACGTCGAAAGGATAGCTCGGTCGGGTCAAGTTCAGTGCTCGGTGAGAAGGTCTATCGCGATATCGGCACGGCCACGCGACCGTTTCACCAGGTCGTAATTGGCGAGGTCCACACGCTCGACATGCTGGCGGTTGCGCTCTGCGGTGAACAACCCGTGTTCCGCATGCCGCGCCAGCAGCCGCGCCTTCACCGTAGCGCGCGGCAGGTCGATGAACACAGCGAGATCGAGCAGCGGCCGCACCTGCCACCACGGCGCGTTGGCGAGCAGGAGGTAATTGCCCTCGACCACCAGCACCCGCACGCCGGCAGGCACGATGAACGCATCGATCACCACGTCCTCGATCTCGCGCGAATAGCCCGGCCCGCTCACCTGCATCGTAGCCGCCTTCACCCCGGCGAGAAACTCGGCAAATGCCGCCCCCTCGAAGGTGTGCGGCGCACCCTTGTCCTTCACGGTGCCGAGGCTTTCGAGCTTGGCGTGGCGCATGTGGAAGCCGTCCATCGGCACATAGGCGGCAAGGCCGGGAGTGCCTGCGTTCAGCGCCTCCACCAGCTTCACCGCCAGCGTCGATTTGCCGACGCCCGGCCCACCGGCAAGCCCGATGGCGATGCGCCCGTCATAGGTCGACAGCATCCGCTGCGCCCGTTCCACAAGCAACGCGAGCGCCGCCTCCGGCTTCAGCTGCAACACCTGCTGTTCGTTGTCGTTCACGGCGAGTCCTCCCGGCGGCACCTTCACTATCGGATTCCGCGGCTGGCAGACACCCCTTGCCGCCCAAACGGCACGCCCCCATACTGTGCACAAACCGGGAACGTCCCTTGCCCCTCCACCGTGAGATCACCGACTGGTTCGCCGGCAAGGGCTGGGCCCCGCGCGCCCATCAGCTGAGCGTGCTGGAGGCCACCGAGGCTGGCGACTCCGCGCTGCTGATCGCCCCCACCGGCGCCGGCAAGACGCTGGCCGGGTTCCTCCCCACCATCAACGACCTGATCGAGAACCCGCGCCCCGGCCTCCACACGCTCTACCTCTCGCCGCTGAAGGCGCTGGCGGTCGACGTGCAGCGCAACCTGATGACGCCGATCAGCGAGATGGGCTTGCCGATCAAGGTCGAGGCCCGCACCGGCGATACCCCTTCGCACCGGCGCCAGCGCCAGCGCTACGACCCGCCGCAGATCCTCCTCACCACGCCCGAGCAGTTGGCCCTACTGCTCAGCCACGGCGACGCCGACAAGATGTTTGGCAGCCTGAAGCGCGTCGTGCTCGACGAGTTGCACGCGATGGTCACCAACAAGCGCGGCGAGCTGATGTCGCTCGGCATCGCTCGCCTCGGCAGTATCGCCCCGCAGCTGCGGATCACCGCGCTCAGCGCCACCGTCGCCCGTCCGGACCTGCTGCGCGATTGGATCGCCAGCCCCGTGCCCGGCGCCGATGCGCGGCTGCTGATGGGGCAGGGCGGGGCCAAGCCGCACATCGAAATCCTCAAGTCCGAGCAGGTGATCCCCTGGGCGGGGCACTCCTCGCTTTACGCCATTCCCGACCTCTACCGCACCATCAAGGATCACAAGACGACGCTTCTGTTCGTCAACACGCGCAGCCAGGCCGAGATGCTGTTCCAGGAGCTGTGGCAGGCCAACGAGGACATGCTGCCCATCGCCATGCACCACGGCTCGCTCGCCGTCGAACAGCGCCGGAAGGTCGAGGCGGCGATGTCGGAGGGGCGGCTGCGGGCGGTGGTGTGCACCTCCACCCTCGATCTCGGCATCGACTGGGGCGATGTCGATCTGGTGGTGCAGGTCGGCGCCCCCAAGGGCTCGTCCCGCATGCTGCAGCGCATCGGCCGCGCCAACCACCGGCTCGATGAGCCCAGTAAGGCCCTGTTCGTCCCCTCCAACCGCTTCGAGGTGCTGGAGTGCGAGGCTGCACTTGAAGCAGTCGAGAACAATCATCAGGACAGCGAAGACCCGGTATCGGGCGGCCTCGATGTCCTCGCCCAGCACATCCTCGGCACCGCCTGCGCCAACCCCTTCGATCCGGTCGAGCTCCATGCCGAGATCCGCCGCGCCTGGCCCTATCGCGATCTCAGCTGGGAGCAGTTCGAGCGCACCGTCGATTTCGTCGCCACCGGCGGCTATGCGCTGCGCGCCTACGAGCGCTATGCCAAGCTCAGGAAGACCGCCGACGGCAAGTTCCGCATCTCCAACCCCGGCATCGCCCAGCAGTACCGGCTCAACGTCGGCACCATCGTCGAGGAGCCAATGGTGAAAGTGCGGCTGGTCAAGGGCCGCGGCTTCACCCGTGGCGCTACCACCGGCCCGATCGGCCGCTTCGGCAGGGTGCTAGGGGAGATGGAGGAGTATTTCTTCACCACCCTCACCAGGGGCGACACCTTCCTTTTCGGCTCCGAGATCGTCGCCTATGAGGGCATGTTCGAGAGCGAGGCCTATGTCTCCCGCTCGCAGGGCAAGGACCCGAAAATCCCGTCCTACATGGGTGGCAAGTTCCCGCTCTCCACCTTCCTCGCCGATGGCGTGCGAAAACTCCTCGCCCATCCCGATGAGTGGCACCTGCTGCCCGACCAGGTCAGCGACTGGCTCCGCCTGCAGCAGGAGGCCTCGATCCTCCCCGCCGCCGATAGTCTCCTGGTCGAGACCTTCCCGCGCGGCGCCCAGAACTACCTCGTCTGCTACCCGTTCGAGGGCCGCCTGGCGCACCAGACCCTCGGCATGCTGCTGACCCGCCGGCTGGAGCGCGCTCGTGCCCGCCCGCTCGGCTTCGTCGCCTCCGACTATTCCCTCGCCGTCTGGGGCCTTGGCGATTTCTCCGGCCTGATCCGTACCGGCCGCCTCTCGCTCGACGAGCTGTTCGATGAAGACATGCTGGGCGACGACCTCGAGGAGTGGCTCGACGAGAGCCAGCTGATGCGCCGTACCTTCCGCAACTGCGCCATCATCGCCGGGCTGATCGAGCGCCGGCATCCGGGCCAGAAGGAAAAGACCGGCCGCCAGATCACCGTCTCCTCCGACATCATCTACGACGTGCTCTATCAGCACGAGCCCGACCACATCCTGATCCAGGCCACCCGCCGCGACGCCGCGCGCGGCCTGCTCGATATAGAGCGGCTCGGCCACATGCTTGCCCGCATCAAGCGTCACATCGTCCACAAGCCGCTCGACCGAATCTCGCCATTGGCGGTACCGGTATTGCTCGATATCGGCAAAGTTCCCGTCGTCGGCGAGGCCCGCGAGAGCACCATGGCCGAAGCCGCTGAGGAACTGATCGCCGAGGCCATGGGCGTGAGCCCGGAAATGAGGAAGCGGGCGAATTGACTTCAGCCTGGGCGGCGCGCACCGCCCCGATCGACGACAAAGGCGACCCCGTGCACCTGCACTTCGCCGGTCATAGCTTTGAACCGCTCCCCTCTGGCGCCCTCTGGTGGGCCGCCGAGAACGCGCTGCTGGTCGCCGATCTGCACCTCGAAAAGCTGTCGTCCTACGCCAAGCGCGGCAGTCTTCTCCCGCCCTACGACACTGGCCTCACCCTCCGCCGTCTGGAAGCCGACCTCGCCCAGACCGGCGCCACCGAAGTCATCGCGCTGGGCGACAGCTTCCACCGCGACGAAGGCAGCTCGACCCTGCTCGATGCCGACCGCCTTCGCCTAGCCAGCCTCATGGGCAAGGCCCGCTGGACCTGGATCTCCGGCAACCACGATCCCGCCCCGCACAGCCTCGGCGGCACCTGCGTCACCGGCCTTACCCGCGCCGGCCTGACGCTGACGCACGAACCGAAGCCGGGGCAGGGCCTCATCGCCGGCCACCTCCACCCGGCCGCGCACGTCGCGATGAACGGCCGCTCCGTCCGACGCCCGTGCTTCGTCCACGATGGCCGCCTGATGGTGCTCCCCGCCTACGGCTCCGCCACCGGCAGCCTCAACATCCTCAGCCCGGCGTTTGTCGGGCTGCTGCACTGGCCGACGCTGGAGGTGGCGATGATCGGGCGTGGGAGGGTATATCCGGTGAGCCCGAGGCGGCTGGTGCCGGGGTACGACGCCTGGTGAGGGCGCCGGCCTCTCGGACTCGTGGAGGGGGCCGTCTGCTTCAGTCATCCCCCCGAAAATATTCCGCTCCCGAGCCCTTGTTCTGCATGTAACACACCACCCACGTGTCAGCCTCAAACGGGAATGGGAACCTCGACATGCATGGGATCACGAAGCTCGCCGCCGCCTCCGCGGCTCTGCTGCTCCTCGCGGCGCCGGCCCTCGCCGAAACGCGCACCATCGAGCTGCCGGCCTTCACGGCACTCGACATCTCATCGGGCATCGATGCGGTCGTCACCGTCGGCGGCACGCAGTCGATCACCGCCGAGGCCACCGACAAGCGCCTGCTCGATGATCTGAAGCTCAAGGTCGAGGGCAACACTCTCAAGGCCTATTACGACTGGAGCTTCTTCGACCTTTTCGCCTTCGGCAACCGCGACCAGATCAAGCTCACCATCGCCGTCCCGGCCCTCACCAAGGTCGAAGCCAGCGCCGGCTCCGATGTCGAGGCGACCGGCGTCACCGGTGACGCGCTAGAGTTCAACTCGTCGAGCGGCGCCGATCTCTCGCTGAAGGCTGTCGCCGGCAAGTCGATCGACCTCAACGCCTCGTCTGGTGCCGGCCTGGAGATCGAAGGCACCTGCGAGACCGGCACAGCCAATGCCTCCTCCGGCTCCGACCTCGAAGCCGACGACCTGCTCTGCGTCACGATGGACGCAAACGCATCGAGCGGCTCGGACCTCGACGCCTATGCCAGCAAATCGGTCAAGGCAAACGCCTCCTCCGGGTCCGACCTCACCATCCACGGGAACCCCGCCGAAGTGGAGCAGGAATCGAGCAGCGGCAGCGACGTCAAGATCGAGAAGTGATCGAGGCGCCTACCGCTTGAACACCACGCCGCCGAGCCACCCGGTGAACAGCGCCAGCGCCACGCAGACCAACCCGTAAAGCAGCGGCTGCGTTCGCGCCGATTGCCCCAGGAACCGCTCGAAGCCGATCTTGCGCACTGAGAACCCGTCCGATTTCTCGGCGATGACGGCGCCATTCTTGAACAGATAGGTGTGCGCCAGATACGGCCCCGGCGGGGCATCGGACGGCAGCGCCACCTGTGCGAAGTAGAACGTGTCAGAGCGGAACACCACGCCATTTTCGTTGAGCTTGAACAGGCCCTTGTCCTGCATCAGCCGGGTCAGTTCGCCGCCAAACACCGTCGCATCCCACCAGCCGGCTTTCGCGGTGTAGCGCGCCTGGCTGTCGAGCGGGATTTCCTTCTCGGCAAGCGTGATCGGGTCGGTGATGTTGCTCAACTGCGCGTCGCTCAGCACCTGGTAGAACGACGGAAACCGCTCGAACTCGGCCTGCGCGGAGTTGAGCCAGATGCCGAACTGGTTGGTCTTCCTGCGTGCCACCCGGTTCTGCAACGGCCCGGTGATGGTGATGATGATGTGATACGGCCCCTCGACGAAGCGCTGCTCTGCCCCGGCCTCGGGCTCGACCGAGCCGAACAGCGTCAGGGTCTGGCCCGCGAAGCTCGAGGTGATAGACACCTCGTCCTGGCTCACCTGCGTAACCAGCCGCTCCGCCCCCGCGGGCGAGGCCGCGAGGATCAGCGCCAGCGCGAGCAGCAGCCGGCGCATCAGATCACCCCCGACGCGCCGATCACGGCGGTCGAATAGACGTCGTTGGGCGCCATAATCAGGCTGATGCCGAAGCGGATGGCGACCGCGAGGACGAGGATGGCAAGCAGCGCGCGCAGCTGTTCGCCGCGCAGGTATTTGCCCGCCGAAGCGCCGAACTGCGCCCCCACCGTGCCGCCCACCATCAGGCAGAAGGCGAGGAGGATATCGACGCTCTGGCTCGAGACGGCATGGAGGATGGTGGTAGCCGCCATCATCGCCACCACCTGCAGCAGCGAGGTGCCGATCACCATGTTGCCCGGCATGCGGAGGATATAAACCAATGCCGGCACGAGGATGAACCCGCCGCCGATACCCAGCAGCGAGCCGACAAAGCCGATGGCGACGCCCAGCGCCAGCACCGGGATCACCGAGATATAGAGCCGCGATTTCTTGAACCGCACGCGCCACGGCAACCCGTGGAACCAGTTGTGCTGGTTGGGCAGCTTCTCGCGGACGACGATACCCGCACGCCGCTTCATGATCGCCCGCGCCGCCTCGAACAGCATCAGCGTGCCGACGAAGCCTAGGAGGATCAGGAACCCGAGCGAGATGACGAGATCGAGCTGCCCTGCCGCCCGCAGCACCTGGAACGTCGCGACGCCGCCGAACGCCCCGAGCACGCCCGACAACACCAGGTACATCGCCATGTGCAGGTCGATCTGCCCGCGCCGGTAGTAGCTCAACGCTCCTGAGGTCGAAGCCGCCACCACCTGTCCGGTGACCGAAGCCACGGCAACGGAGGAGGGGACGCCGGAAAAGATCAGCAGCGGCGTCAACAGGAACCCGCCGCCCACCCCGAACAGCCCGGAGAGGAACCCGACCGCGCCCCCGATCCCCACAAGGAAGAACAGGTTCATCGAAAGCTCGGCGATCGGCAGATAGACCTGCACGGGAGGGCGTCCAATAGCTCTAGGGCATTCCCGAGGCTCTAGCGTGAGGCCGCGACGGAAATGCGACGACTTTTCGCGAAATGCTACCGAGCACTAGCAGCAAAATACGAAGGCGAGGTTAGCCTACCGGACGGGTCGGGAATATGGACGGAGACTACGCTCGCACCGCGGCGCCAAAGCGGTCCCGGTAGGCACTGGCGGAAAGGCCGGTCACCTTCTGGAATACGCGCCGGAAGGCGGACGGATCCTTGTAGCCGACGTTCCAGGCGATCCGCTCGACCGTGTCGCGGCTGAACTCGAGCCGCTCGCGGGCGAGTGCGATCCGCAACGCCTGCACGTATTCCGTCGGCCTTAACCCTGTGGCCCGGTGGAAGCGCCGGAGGAACGTGCGCGTCTCGAGCCCCGCTCGCTCGGCCAGATCCGGGACATTGATCTCCTCACTGCGATGCGCCTGGAGCCAGTGCTGCACTTTCAGCACGGCGTCGTCGCCGTGCGACAGGCGCGGCGCGAAGGTCGAGTAGTTCCGCTGCTCTCGCCCCGCCGGATCGACCAGCAGGAATTTCGCCGTGTCGGCCATCACCGTGGGGCCGAGCACGCGGTGGACGAGGCGAAGGCCGAGATCGGTCCAGGCCAGCATGCCGCCCGCAGTGATGATGTCGCCGTCCTCCACGATGATGTCGCCGGCAGTAACGTCGACATCGGGAAAGGCGGCCCCGAACGCATCGGCATAGAGCCAGTGCGTCGTCGCGCGCCGGCCGGACAGCAGTCCGGCATGCCCGAGCATGAAGGCGCCGCCGCAGATCGAGGCGATCGTGGCGCCAGTGCCGTGGCGCTGGCGCAGCCAGCCGACGAAATCGGCTGCCTCGTCCGAAGTCAGAGGATCGGCCAGCCGGCCGGGGATGACGATGTACTCGGGCTGCCCGGCGCCATCGGGAGCGCTGTCGTAGCTGCGCTCGAAGCCGTTCTCACCAACTCGCCAGTGGCTGGTCCGGATGCGATCCGCGCCGCCGTGCTGGCGCGCATAGTCGTTCGCCACCTGGAACGCATCGGTGAGGCCATGCACCGATGCCATCGCGCAGCCGGGATACATGAGCAGGCCGATTTCGGTGTGTCTGAGTGCGTCCATCGTCTTTGTCACTTCTGGCCCCGACAATGTCAGTTGCGGCAATCGTCGCCCCTCGGGGCTCAGCTTAGGGTCATCACATCGCGGCGGACAAGGGTTCGCCCAAACAAGGAGAGACCCAAAATGACCAAGACAATCGTTCTGATCCACGGCGCCTGGCTCAACAGCCTGTCCTGGGAAAACGTGAAGGCTCGCTACGAAGCTAAGGGCTACACCGTGATCGCGCCCGACTGGCCGTTCGATGATCACGCCCCGTCGGTCCTCCGGGCCAACCCGGCTCCGGAACTGGCGAAGATCGGCCAGCGCGGCATTGTCGACCACTTCGACAAGATCATCCGCGCCCTGCCGGAACAGCCGATCCTGATCGGGCACTCGTTCGGCGGCGTCATCGTGCAGCAGCTGCTGGCCCGCGGCCTCGGTGTTTCTGGTGCAGCCATCAACCCCGCCCCGACCCCCGGCGTACCGCTTGGGCCTCAGGCCATCGTCTCGGCGCTGCCGGTGTTCGGCGACCTGTTCAGCTGGAAGAAGGCCAAGACCATGTCGCTCAAGTTCTTCTCGACGCGTTTTGCTCAGACGGAACCCAATCCGGAAGCCAAGTATGACCGCTACGTCATCCCGACCGCCGGCAAGGTCTATTGGGACGGCGTGATCAACCCGATGCTGATCGACTGGGCCAAGCAGAACCGCTCTCCGCTGCTCTTGATCGGTGGTGGCAAGGATCTGATCGCCGACGCCTCGATGACCGAAGCGATCTACCGCCAGCAGAAGAAGGCCGCCTCGACCACCGAGCTGAAGATTTTCGACGATCGCTCGCACTGGACGCTGATGGACAAGGGCTGGGAAGCCGTCGCCGACTTGGCTCTGAACTGGGCCGTCGAGCACGCCACCGACAAGCGGCCCGCGTTGCGGCTCGCGGCATGAATGGCCGGTCCGCCGGTCCCGACCGCAAGGCCGCGACCGGGATCGGCTGCTCCGGCTGCATCGCCTGCGAAGAAGGTCTACATTCACAAAGTCCGCTTCAGCTCGAAGCGGACTTTGCTGTTGCAGGGGCTAGACCGGCTGGCTCCCCAGCACCGCTAGCAGCCGCGGGTTGATCTCGCCGCTTTCGCTCATCCCCGTCGAGCGCTCGAAGCTCTTGATCGCTTCGGCGGTCTTCGGGCCGGCGACGCCGTCGGGCGTGCCGATGTCGAAGCCGAGCTGGGTCAGCGCCCGCTGCACGCCGGTCACCACCTTGATGTTGGTGATCGCCGCGCCAGGGTCGAACTTGGCGCTCCAAGTGCCGATGGGGGCGAAGTTGGCGACGAAGTCGATCGGCTCCGGCTTGAACGCTGCAACCTCGGCGATCACCTTCTGCACCGTCGCCGCGTCGAGCGAGGCCGCGATGTCGTCGCGCGACTTGGCCGCGTCTTTGTCGCCCTTGTTGGCGGCCAGCGAGAACCACTTGAACGAAGCCGCGAGATCCTGCTTCACGCCCAGTCCGCGGGCATAGAGCATGCCCAGGTTGAACTGGCTGTCCTTCATGCCGCGGCTCGCCGCTTCCTCGAACCACTTGGCCGCCGCGTCGAACTGCTGGTTGCCCAACCCGCCGCCGGCATAGAGCGCCGCGAGATTGTGCATCGCCATGCGGTTGCCGGCTTCCGCCGCCTGCTGGTACCAGAGCCGCGCCTGGGCGAGATCCTTTTCCACCCCGCGGCCGTTCTCGTAGAGGTTGCCGAGCCGGTACTGCGCCGGGGCAAAGCCCTGGCCCGCCGCCCGCTCGTACCACATCGCCGCGGCCTTCAGGTCTTCCGGCACGGCACGGCCTTCGGTGTAGATCGCCGCCACCTCGAACTGTGCCCGCGCATCGCCATCGCCGGCAGCCGCCAGCAGCGGCTCGGGGCCGACTTCGGCCGGCGGCCGGTCGACCTTCACCGGGCTTTCCATCTTGTCGAGCAGCGGCTCGACCTTGGAACTTAGGCTCGCGACCTCGGTCGCATCACCGGCAGCGGCGGCGCTGGCGGCTTCGAAGGCCGCCGGCATCTTCGGCATTTCGGCCGAGGCGACGAACTTCTGCGGCGTCGCTCCGCCGATCGAGGCGGTGGTCAGCTTGTCGACCGTCGGGATCACCCGTGGCGCGGCCTTGGCATCCGTGCGCGCTTCAAACCCCTGCTGGGCCAGCGGCACCGGCGTCAGTGCGGCATCGCCGACATTCTGTGCCGCCGTGGTCGAAGTCTCGGCCGGCTTCGTCCTCTGGTTGATCAGGTTGATGGTCAGGCACGCCAATGCCACGACGCTCGCTGCGAGCAGGATCGGCTGCTTGTGGCGCAGCAGGAAGCTCTGCCGCTTGGGCGCAGCATCGTCGGCCGGCGGGCTGGTTTCCTCGGCGCCAAGCGCCACGAGGCTCGGCTCGGGCGCCACCGGCAGCACGCGCGGCGCGGGCTCGTCCGGTTGCCACTGGCTCGCCGGCTCCTTGTCGCCCGCCAACTGGCGCGGCGCCTTCGATTTGAACAGCCCGAACGGCCCGGACTTGGCGCTTTCGTCCTTTGCCGGCTTCGCGGGCCTCGCTTCTTTGACGATCATCTCGGCCTTCACCGGCTTCTGTTTTTCCACCGCCGGCTTGACCGGCAACGATACCGATGGAGCTTCGGCCACGGCAGCGGCCTCATTGCGCGTCGCCTGGAAGCGAGCGAATGCCTTGCCGATCAGCGAGCCGCTGGCGGCCGAGATCGGCTCGGCCCTGCCGGCAGCGGCCTGGCGCGCCGCGCGGCGATGCGCCTCGATGAAGGTATTGCGGCTCGGCATTGGCGGCTCGTCGGCCATCGGCGCGACAGCCGTGACTTCGGGCCCTGGCGTTGCGACGAACACATCCTCGGCGGGCATGTCGAGCGTCGATTTGGGCTGCGGCGGGCGCTCGGCTAGGCTGGGGTCGAATACCGGCCTCGTCGGCGCTTCGGGGATTTCGAACGCCGATGTCGGCGCCGGCGGTAGCTCCGGCTCGGCGGCCGATGCACGCCGGCGCGGCCCGTTCTTGGCCTCGAGCGCCGTCCGCAGCGGGTTGGGATCGTCGCCGAACGGCTTGTCGACTAGCGGCGCCTCGGCGCTCGGGTCGCTCGGCATGCTGTCGCCGAGCTCGACGCGCTGCGGCCGAGACACCGGCTCGTCCTCGAACGACAGCTCCTCGATCAACGGCGCGACAGGGCTGCTCTTCGGTTCCACCGCCGGGGGCGGGGTAAGCTTCGCCTCCGGCTGCGGCGCTGGCGTCTCGGGTATCACGGCAAAGCTGATCGGCGTGGCCAACGGCGCCGGCTCGGCCTTCTGCTCCAGCGACATCTCGAGTCGCTTCAGCCGCTCGTTCACTTCGCGGATCGTCGCGTCGAGCGCCGTGGTGTCCTCGGCCGGCTTGTCCTTCGCGGCCGCCTTCATCACCTTGCTGACGCGCTTTTCGATTTCGGCATAACCGGCCTCATCGAGCCCGGCCTTGCCCGGCGCATCGAGTTGCCGCATCGCATCGGACGTGCGGGCCGCCACCATTTCCGCCAGCTGATCGAAATCCGGCGCCTCGGCTGCGGCCGGCGTCGAGTACATCTTGGCGAGGCCGGTCAGTTGCTCGCCGGTCTGGTCCATCCGCGCCACCAGCTGGCGCACCTGCGCCTCGAGCTGGCTGACGCTGAGGTCCGCCGGGCGATCGCTCACCTTGTCGCTCAGCACCTCGAGCTGCTGCTCCAGCGCCGCAAAGCGCGGCTCCAGCGCGCTCACCACCGTGCTGCGCAGCGCTTCCATGTCGAGCTTCAGCCCACCGACTTCGGCACTCCGCCCCTCGACATCCGAAATCCGATCGTTGAGAGCGTCGATCAGCTCGATCAGCCCCTGCGGCTGCTGCGGCGATTTCATCGCCTGCGCCACGCGGCCCAGTTCAGCCGTGATCTTCTCGAGCTCGGCCGGCGGCATCGCCATGGCCCGCTCGATCGAGTCGACCCGGTCATAGATGTTGCGAACGCCGTCCTCGATCGCCGCCATGGCCTCCTTGAGGCCATCCTTCGGGCTCTCGACCCGGTTGGCATACTGCACCTGGAGGTCGGCGAGCCGCCCCACCGTCGCGCTCACATCGTCGAGCCGCGCCGTCATGCCGCTCATGTCGGAGCGGTCGGCATAGTGCTTCTGGAGCTCCGCGAGCTTTCCCACCGTGAGCGCCACGTCGTCGAGCCGCTTATTCAGCGCCGCCATATCGACCTTCGGGCCCTCGGCGATCAGCTTGGCGAGGCCAGCGATATGGCCCTCGAGCCGCTTGACCTGTCCGGTCTCGCCCACCGCGCCGGCCAAGAGCTCCACCACATGGCTGAGCTGGCTCACCTGTTCGGCGATCTCGCGCACATTGGTGGTCTGGCCCTTGGCCTGCACCCTGAGCTCGCCCTCGAGCCGCTCGAGGCGCGTGGAGATGCCGCCCACGGCTTCCGCCAGCTCATCGAAATGCGGCGAGGCCTGCAGCGGCATTTGCTGCTGCGGCATCTGCATTTGCATCTGCGGGGCAGGGGCGGCCGCGGCCCCGAAATGCCGCGAGCGAATCTGCTGGATCGCCGCCTCGAGCGTATCGCGCGGGTTGGCGTGCTGGAGCGGCTCGTCGCGATCGGAGAATTTCTCGATCGCCCGCTGTACCGAGCGCAGCGCTTCGCGATGGCGCGTGTCGGGCTCGGCTTCCGTCACCTGGTGGCGCAGGTCGCGCATCCGCTCGGCGAGGCCCTGATAGGTCGGCTCGGGCCGCGCTGTGCGCGCCACCTGGGTTTCCACCTGGTCGAGCAGGGCCACCAGTTCGCCACGCAGCTCCTGCCATTCGCCGGAGGCTGGCTGGCCGTAGTCTTGCGGTTGGAACGTGGAAGTCGCGCGGGCCATCGGTCGATCCCAAGCACCTGTAACGGAACACCTCAGACCCAGTTCGGGCCATGAGCATCCGGTTACTCTTCGGAAAACATGGTAAAGATCGCGTTAAGCTTCGTCGCATTTTGCGAATCGAACGCGACTGAGCTGTGGAAGAAAACCGTCGGGCTTCAGGCCTTCGATCCCCGCGCGAAATCAGAATCCCACGCCCACCTTAAGTGGGATACAAAAGCCTGATCTCGCTTGCTAGTTAGGGCCCCCAGGAGTCCGCGCGTTCATGACCACCCGTCGCATCATCATCGTCGACGACCATCCGCTGTTCCGCGCCGCGCTGCGCCAGACGCTGGCCGGCGGCGATCCCTCGATCTCGGTCGAGGAGGCGGGCGACCTCCCGGCCCTCAGCGCCGCGCTCGAAGCCGACCGCGATTGCGACCTGGTGCTGCTCGATCTCAACATGCCCGGCGTGCGCGGCTTTTCCGGCCTCTTGCTGCTGCGCGCCCAGTATCCCGAGATCCCGGTGATGATCGTCACCGCCGTCGAGGATGGCGGTATCGTCCGCCGCGCTTTCGAACTCGGCGCCTCGGGTTACCTCCACAAGTCGGTCGGTCCCGCCGACATCCGCCGCGCCATCGAAACGGTGCTGTCGGGCGAAGTGTACGTGCCGGAGGGCATGGAGTTCCCCGCCGAGGATTCCCAGTCAGCCCTGATGCGGCGTCTCGCAACGCTGACCCCGCAGCAGGTCCGCGTGCTGATGATGCTCAGCGATGGCCTGATGAACAAGCAGATCGCCTATGAGCTGTCGATCTCCGAAGCGACGGTGAAGGCGCACGTCTCGGCGATCCTCCAGAAGCTCGACGTCGACAGCCGCACCCAGGCGGTGATCGCAGCCAGTAAGATCGAGGATGGCCAGTTCGACGAGTTGCTCAGCGGCGCGTAGGCGCAAGGCCGTCGAGCAGGAAGTCGAGGCCTTTCCTGAAGGCCCCGTCCCAATCGTTATCCAGTAGCAGGCGAGTGCGTTCGATTGTCGGATAGCGCTCGCTGAGATCTGTGAGGCGCTGCTGCGCGGCAGCCCTGTCCTCGTCCGAACGCTCAAAACTCCCGCGGGTGACGGTCGCGCCCATCACATAGTTCCACAGCGACCAGATCGCGACATTGAGATCTGCCTCCACCACGCCGGCGTTGGACAAGGCCTCGCTTAGCCGTTCCAGGCGGCTGAGGATGTTCGCGCCGAGCGCCCGGCGCGGCAACAGTGCTGCCGACCAGGGGTGCCGCAGCATCGCGGCGCGCCAGTCTTCGAGCAGATGAACGACTTCCCCCCGCCAATCCTCGGAGCCAGCCGTTTGCGGCGGCTCGCGATACTCGAGCACTGCGTTGAGCGCCAGGTCGAAGACCTCCTCCTTGTTGCCGACATGCCAGTAGAGGCTCATCGCGCCCGAGCCGAGGCCATCGGCCAGCCCGCGCATCGTCAATCCGTTGACCCCGTGGGCATCCAGCAGTTCCACCGCAGTCGCCACGATGCGCTCGAGCGAGAGCGGTGGCTCACCGCGCTTCTCCTGTACGGGCTGGACGCCCGTCCGCTGAGCTCCCTTTCTCCCAGCACCGCTCCGTTTGCCGACCATCCGTCTTCCTCGCTGCTCCGAGCACCGATCTAGGCCGGCAGCGCGACCGCTGTCGATCCCCAACCGATTGACTCGTACGTGGTACGATGTCATCACTCGTACACCGTACGAGCTCTATCGTAAGGACGAGTCGAAGTTCAACCTCGAGGCCGCAAGGCACGCTGCTTGCGGTCTTCGGAGCCGAGAGAAATCATGTCACGCACAATCAGGCAGCTGCTTGCCGGAGGACTAATCATCATGACCATGGGCGTTCCCACTGCGACGACGGCCGGCGAGAGCGATCTCAAGCTGACCATCGTCAATCCGCCAAACCTCGGCGACCCCTCGGCCAATGGCTACAGCACGGCAGTGATCGCGCCCGCCAATGCCCGCGTGGCCTATATCTCGGGGCAGGGCGGCCAGGACAGCACGGGCGGCCTGTCGCCCGACTTCGCCGCGCAGGTCAAGCAGGCCTACGCGAACCTGCGCACCGCCCTCGACGCGCTCGGCGCAAAGCCGGATCAAGTCGCCAAGCTGACGACCTACGTGGTCGATCACGACATGTCCAAGCTCGGGGTGCTGACAAGGAACGTCGTAGAAATGTTTGGCGAGGCGCTCCCGGCGCAGACCCTGGTCCCCGTCCCCAGGCTGGCCGTCGACCCCATGCTGTTCGAGGTCGAAGCGATCGTTATCCTGGACTAGGGAGCGCCGCGAGAAATTCGTGCGCTCGCTGCCAGGCGAGCGCACTGGCATCCCGGTCAAGGGCCGTAGCGCCCGAGCCGTGCCGGCCCTAGGCCTCCACCCGCTTCCGCCCGCGCTGCCCGGCAAGCTGGCTGATCGTGGCCCTGAGCGCCGCCGGCTTCACCGGTTTCGTCACCACCGTGATGCCGCGATCCTCGGCGAGCGCCCGCACTGCCGGGCTGCGGTCGGCCGTCACCAGTGCCGCCGGCAGGTGCCCGCCCACATTGTGCCGCAGCCACTCGATCGCATCGAGGCCGGAGGTCTGGTCGAGGTGGTAGTCCATCAGCACCAGGTCGGGCAGCCAGCCGAGCAGCAGCCCGTCCTTGTCGATATCCTTGAGCGAGCGCGCCGAGCGCACATCGCACCCCCAGCCGCCAAGCAGCCCCTCCATCGCATCGAGGATCGCCCGCTCATTGTCGACGCAGAGGATCCTCAACCCGCTGAGGTTCGATGTCGGCTCGCGTTCCGGGCTCGCCTCCGGCACCACCTTGGGCGAGCGGTGGTGCGGCAGGTAAAGCGAGAAGCGTGAACCACGGGCTTCCTTGCTCTCTAGCTCCATCGTCAGCCCCAGCGCCGTCACCAGCCGCTTGACGATCGATAGCCCCAGCCCCAGCCCCTGCGCCATCCGCGCGCCGTGCTCCAGCCGGCTGAACTCAGCGAAGATCAGCGCATGCTGGTCCTTGTTGAACCCGATGCCGGTATCGATCACGTCGAACCGCACGCGTCCGCCCTTGAGCCGCGCCCCCACCAGCACCCGGCCGCCAGGCCGCGTGTACTTGATGGCGTTGGAAACGAGGTTCTGGATGACGCGCGCCGTCAGCGCCCGATCGCCAACCACCGCGAGCGACGTATCGACCAGCCTGAGGTCGATCTCCTTTTTCAGCGCCAGCGGCGCGAACTCGACATCGACCTTCTTGAGCAGGTCGCGCACCTGGAACGGCGTCGCCGCCGGCTTCACGGCGCCCGCATCGATCCGCGAGATATCGAGCAGCGCCGCCATGATCTCCTCGACCGCCGTCAGCGAGGCCTCGATCGAGTGCGCCAGCTCGTCGAGCCCGGTGCCGCCGGCCCGTTCCACCAGCGTCGAGGTGTAGAGCCGCGCCGCGTTCAGCGGCTGCAGCAGGTCGTGGCTCGCCGCCGCGAAGAACCGCGTCTTGTCGCGATTGGCCGCATCCGCCTTGGCCCGCGCCACTTCGAGCTCGGAGTTCACCCGGATCAGCGCCGCGGTGCGTTCCTCGACGCGCCCCTCGAGGGTCTGGTTCATGCCCGCGAGTTCGGTCTCCGCATCCACCCGCGCCGTCACGTCGGCAAAACTGATCACCAGCCCGCCATCCGGCAGCCGCGCCGAGTGGAACTCCAGCACCTGGCCCTTGGCCCCGAGCCGCTGGCTCACCGTGGTGTGCGATTGCGTCAGCGTCTGCACGCGCTGCACCGCCAGCGAGATGGCATCGCCGGCCCCCAGGTCGCCGCGCCGCGCCACGAACAGCGCCATGTCGTAAAGCGGTATCCCCGGCCGCAGCAACTCCTGCGGCACCGCCAGCAATTCGCCATAGCGCGCGTTGCAGGTGACCAGCCGCAGGTCGCGGTCGAACACCGCCACACCCTGCGGGATGTAGTCGATCGCCTGTCGCAGCGAATCCTGTAGGTCGGTCAGCGTCTCGATCATCTCTTTTTTTCGCCCGTCCCAAGTATCTGCCCCGCGTCATCCCCTCGCAAGGCCGCACAAAGTCGTGGCTGTTGAAGGACACCGGCGGCGCGAGTGCCTTCTCCCCTTGTGGAAGGTGCCCGAAGGGCGGATGAGGGGTTGCCTCCACGCCCTCCGACGCCCGTCGCTCACGCTCCGATCGCGCAAGCTGCGGTTGCGGACCCCTCATCCGGCGCTTCGCGCCACCTTCTCCCACAAGGGGAGAAGGCAAGGGCGGTGGTTGCCGCTGCCGCCCCCGTCCCCCACAGCGCCACCTCCAACTCAACAGTTGAGTTGCTTTGTCGACAAGAAGCGGAAAAACTCCGGCGAGGGCGCGGCCTGGGGTCATTTGCCGCAACGGGAGGGCCGGTCGGCGCCGCCAACCAAGGGGACTGACATGTTCAAGGAATTTCGCGATTTTGCCTTGAAGGGCAACGTCATGGATCTGGCCATCGGCGTGATCATCGGCGCGGCGTTCGGTGCCATCGTCTCGTCCATCGTCGATGACCTGTTCATGCCGATCATTGGCCTGATCCTGAACGGGATCGATTTCTCGAACCTGTTCTTCGTCATCTCCAACCCCAACAACCTGCCCGTGCCCTCTGTCGCCGCCGCCAAGGCGGCCGGCGTCGCCACCATCAACTACGGCCTGTTCATCAACGCTGTGGTGAAGTTCACCATCATCGCCTTCGTCCTGTTCCTCGTGGTCAAGGGCATCAACCGCCTCCGCCGGCAGGAAGCCGCCGCCCCCGCCGCCCCACCGGCCCCGACGACGGAAGAAAAGCTGCTGACCGAGATCCGCGACGCGATCAAGGCGCAGAAGTAAGCGCCAGCTCGCCCGCCAGTTCGAACGCACGTCCGGCTGTCAGCCGGACGTGCGTTCTGCTATCAGATAGGACAATAGTCCTTGACATGCGCCACACAGGCATTTATCCCTATCGTCATTAAGGGCTCCCGCATACGTAGTTCTTCTAATCGGAGTGCGCGGGCAGTTGTTGCATGGTGCGCGACGATAGTTCGTTGCGTTGGTGTGGGCTGAATACTCGTAAGAACAGCGTCTTGTATCGTGCGTCCCGGCGTCCACGCAGAGCTTCCGGCTCGCGTTGAGCCAGAGCGCGCAATCTCGTCTTTACGTCGTTTGTTGCCGGAGGACGTCGTGACTGAGTCATTTTACTATCCGTCATTTCTGCACCGGGATCGCTTGATCCACATCCTCGATGCCGACGCCTCCACCTGTGAGGCGTTGAGCGTCCTGTTCCGGCTCGAGGGCTTCCAGACCGCATTTTCGGTCGATGCCGCGCATTTCCTGAGCGGCGTGGAACGCCGCCGGCCCGACGTCGCCATCATCAATATCCGCATCGGCAACGAGGACGGTTTGGCGATCCTCAAGCGCGTCAAAACCCTGCGCACGGGGACGCCGGTGTTCATCCTGGAGGATCGGCCGGAGGTCGATTCCGCCGTGCTCGCGATGAAAGCCGGCGCCACCGATGTCTTCACCAAGCCGATCGATTCCGAGCGCCTGGTCCGCGCCGTGCGCGAGGCGCTGAGGCAGGACATCCAGCTCGGCGCCGTCGTTGCGGGCGGCCGCCGCCACATCGAGGTGCGCGGCTTCGATCAGCTTACTCCGCGCGAGCGCGAAGTGCTTCAGCTCATCACCAACGGCCAGTCCAACAAGGAAGCCGGCCGCGAACTCGGCATCTCCCCCCGCACCATCGAGGTGCACCGCGCCCGCGTCATGGAAAAGCTCGGCGCCCGCAACACGGCTGATCTGATGCGCATCGTGCTGACGAGCTGAGGCGCCGGCGGGTGCAGGGCTTCGGCCGGCGGTAGCCGACCCCCACCCCTGTCCCCTCCCCTGAACAGGGGGAGGGAGCCGATAACCTCGATGTCAGTGCCAGGCGTCTCCTTCCCCATACTTAGGGAGAAGGGGACAGAGGGGCGGTTCGCGCCAGGCGTTCGGGTCCGCCGAGATCGTGGCGCCTACCCAGGAAAGTCCACCTGTGTCTCCGGGCGCGCGGCCACGAACTCGGGCAGATCGCGACAAGTCGCATCGAGCGCCTGGAGCAGCGGATACGGCGCCAGATCACACCCAAACCGCCGGGCATTGGCCATCTGCGGTACGAGGCAGGCCTCAGCCAACCCGGGCGCATCGGTGAACCCATAGCGCGTCGACCGTGTCCGCCGCGCCAGTGCCGTCTCGAGGCTCTCGAACGCCGTCGCCACCCAGTGCCGATACCAGCCGTCCACCTGCGCCTCGCTCGCGCCCATCGGTCCGGCCAGGTACTTCCGCACCCGGTTATTGTTGATCGGATGCAGATCCGCTGCGATCAGCAGCGCAAAGGCCCGTGCCTCCGCCCGCTCGATCGGATCGTTCGGTAGCAATGGGGGCTCCGGATAGAGCTCCTCCAGCAGCCCGATGATCGCCATCGACTGCGCCACGATCCGCCCGTCGATCTCCAGCGCCGGCATCAGCCCCTGCGGGTTGATGGCGCGATATTCGGGCGAACTGGCGGAAGGCACCGGCACGTACTCGTAGCCGATGCCCTTGAGGTTCAGCACGATACGAACGCGCTGTCCGGCGGAATTCTGATAGCGGGAGTGGAGGCGCAATTGCATACCGGCACCTTGGCGCGTGGCCTTGTCACAATCCAGCCTTTGACAGACTCGCAGCCGCGACTATCGTGGCTATCGGGCTGGTGCAGCCCGCCGCTCGCGCCCTCAGGGGAGAGGTGAATGCACCGTCTGAAATGCCGGGTTTGAGCCCTCAACGGACGGCCCGTCGGCAATGCGAGCACTGACCTTGCGTGCTGTCCGCCAGAGGATCAGACCATGCATAGCTTTCTCGACTCGAAGGTTATGGCTAAGGCCTTGCGCCAGGCCCTCGCCGAACGCGGCCAGGAGATTTCGCACTCCGACGCGCTCGAACTCGTCGCCCGCCAGTTCGGCTTCGCCAACTGGAACATGCTTTCGGCGCGCATCGAGGCCGCCCAACTCGCCCCGCTCGAGCTGCCGCCCGGCTGGCACGTCGCCAGCCATACCGACCAGCGGAACTACCGTCTCGGCATCGATCCGAAGGCCCTGGGCACCGCGCTGATCGAAAGCCGCCCCGACCGCGACGAGGCGATCGGCCGTGTTGCCGGTGAAACTGCCGTGCTGATGCAGTCGGTGCTGGTCGACAACTTCCGCGGCAAGCGGGTCCGTCTCGCCGCCGAGCTTCGTACCGAGTACGCCGATCTCGCCACCATCTGGCTACGCGCCGACTCGACGACTGGCCAACCGCTCTGTTTCGACAACATGCTGAAGCGCCGGACCGATGGCCCGCTCACCGGCACGACCGGCTGGTCCGAACGCCACATCGTGCTCTACATTCCGGTAGCCGCCAGCAGTCTCCATTTCGGCTTCTTCCTGAAAGGCGCTGGCAAAGCTTGGGCTCGCGGCTTCAGCCTCGAAACGGTTGGCGAGCACGTGCGGACCACCGAGCCGGAGCCCCGCTACCTGAGCCGTCCCACAAACCTCGATTTCGGCGGTGAGCGGCCCACCGCGTGACGCCGTTGACTCCGAGCGCGCGAAGGTGACATTGAGCTGCAGGCCCGTGCAGCCTGCCGCTCGCACCCCTCGGGGACGGTGAACCGCGCGACTTCATCTTTGTGGTTTGACCTCGGGCAAGCCGTCAGCAACGCGAGCACTGACCCTCATCGCTGCCCGGTGAAAGGTTCAGACCATGCAGACCTTCCTTGATGCCAAGCAGATGGCCCGCGCGCTCCGCCAGGGCCTCGCTGATAAGAAGCTCGAGCTCGGCCACTCCGATTGCCTCGAACTGGTGGCGCTGCAGTTCGGCTTTGCCGACTGGAACACGCTCGCCGCCCGCATCCGCCTCGAAGAGTCCCCACCGACCCTGCCGGCCGGCTGGACCCTCACCGGCATCGGCCGCGGCAACGCCTATCGCGCCGGCCTCGATCCCGACATTCCGGACGCCATGCGCGTCGCCTCTACCAGCCCCAACGGCATCGTCGATGTCGACGAGTTCGGCGGCCTAATGCGAACCATCCCGGCCGACGCCTGGCGCGGCAAGACAGTGCGGCTCGGCGCCGAACTGATGGGCAAGGCGGTCGAGCGAGGCGCCATTTGGCTGAAGCTCGACGCCGCTGACGGCCGCCCGATCAACGTGGCGAACACGCCGGCACGGGGCGATTTCGGCTGGACCGGGCGGGAGGTGGTGATGGCGGTGCCGGAAACCGCGGCGCTGATCCGCTATGGGCTGCAACTGGCAGGGAGCGGGGAGATCTGGGCGCGGGGGTTCAGGCTGGAAGAGGCGGTCCAGGCGTAATGGTTCGGTGATCGCCTTCTCCCACAAGGGGAGAAGGCGATTATCTCAGCCGCCAGCGCCCGTCAGCGTCAGATCCCCACCCATCAGCTTGTTCGAGCTGACCTTCTCGGTCGGCCGCTCGCGCGGCAGCTCGAGGCTGGCCCAGACGCTCACCAGCGCGTGGCGCAGCTCGATGATCATCTCGTCGGTGTGCAGCGGCGTCGGCGTGATGCGCAGCCGCTCGGTGCCCTTGGGCACAGTGGGGTAGTTGATCGGCTGGATGTAGATATTGTGCTTTTCCAGCAGCATGTCGCTCGCCGCTTTGCACAGCCGCGCATCGCCGACAATGATCGGCACGATATGCGTGTCGGTCTTCAGCACCGGCAGGCCGGCATCGCCGAGAATGTCCTTGGTCAGCTGCGCCTGGCGCTGCTGGCCATCGCGCTCCACCGTTGAGCTCTTGAGGTGCTCGATCGAGGCGCGCGCCGCCGCGCACAAAGCCGGGGGCAGGGCGGTGGTGAAGATGAACTCCGGTGCATAGGAGCGCACTGCGTCGATGATCGCCTGGTTGGCGGCGATATAGCCGCCCATCACGCCGAAGCCCTTGGCCAGCGTGCCCTCGACGATGTCGATCCGGCCCATCAGCCCGTCGCGCTCAGCCACGCCGCCGCCGCGCGGGCCGTACATGCCCACCGCGTGCACTTCGTCGATATAGGTCAGCGCGCCGAATTCCTCGGCCAGGTCGCAGATCTCGGCGATCGGCGCCACATCGCCGTCCATCGAGTAGATCGACTCGAAGACGATCAGCTTGGGCCGCTTCTTGTCGACCGAGGCGAGCAACTCGCGCAGATGGCCCGCGTCGTTGTGCCGGAAGATCTTCTTTTCCATGCCCGACTGGCGCACGCCCTGGATCATCGAGGCGTGGTTGAGCTGGTCGGAAAAGATCACGCAATCCGGCAAGAGCCGCGCAATGGTGGCGATCGCGGCTTCGTTCGAAACGAAGCCGGAGGTGAAGACCAGGGCGCCTTCCTTGCGGTGGAGGTCGGCGAGCGAACGCTCCAGCTCGACCAGCGGACGGTTGGTGCCTGAGATGTTGCGCGTGCCGCCGGCGCCGACGCCGAGCTTGGCGGCGGTCTCCTGCATCGCGGCGATGGTCACCGGGTGCTGGCCCATGCCCAGATAGTCGTTGGAGCACCAGATGGTGATCTCGCGCTGGTTATCGGCATTGTCCCGGAAGATGGCTCGGGGGAAACGCCCGGCAATTCGTTCGAGGTCGGCGAAAACGCGGTAGCGTTTTTCCTGCCGCAAGGTGTCGACGGCGTCCTCGAAAAACCCGCGATAGTCCATTGTCCCACTCTCGTAGTGCAGATCTCGTAGCGCAGAGCCACGCGCCTGCTGGCGACCCCACCTGCGAACCGATAGCTAGCCCCGTCGCATCGGCATTGACATAGGTCAATTCGCCGCGCGGCGACCAATACAAGTCATTGGCCGGACTGAGCCTTGCCGACGAACCTTGGAACCATCCTAAACAATGGGGGGCCGACTGCCAATCAAACAGATGTGCGCGGGGCGTCACAGGTGGCTCTCGAAGCGGGTGCTATGATCCGTTCAGAATGGGTTCAGCGCCGTCGTGTCAGTTGCGCCCTAACAGCCGTTCCAACCGGATTAACGGCCCTGATGCCTTTCCGTTGACCCGGCTTTGGCGTCCGATAGTATCAACCGCACGGAAACAGGGGGATCCGCCATGAAGAGCTTCTCTTCGTCCAGCTTCGCCAACGACCACGCCGAAGTTCTCGATCTGGCGCTGGCCGCCGTCAACAAGCATCCGCAGGCCCTGTTCACCGATTTCCAGTGGTTCCTCTACGAGGCGCGCGACACGGTGTTCTTCACCGCCGCCTCGAAGTCCCATTTCACCAAGGAATCTCTCGGCAACCTAGTCGCCGACATGGTGGCGCTGGCCCCGCAGCTGAGCCACGGCTTCGTCGGTGCGCGCCCGGGCCAGCCGTTCCCCAAGCACCTGCTCGATGCCATCACCCATGTCGAGGAAGTCGACGAGTTCGATGGCTATCCGGACAAGTGGGTGTCGAAGTCGCCCGATATCTTCGAGCGTGACGACCTGCCGCTGTTCCGCGTCTCCGCCGTCGTCCGCCGCGGCGGTCCCGACGCCGATGGCCGCGCCTCGATGATCCAAGTCCGCTCGAGCCACGCGCTGCTCGAGGGCTCCGACTCGGCGCTGCTCACCCGCTCGGCCTCCGCCGGCCACGGCGTCATGTCCGACAAGTCCAACAAGGTCGGCCTCGGCGCCCGCATCAAGGGCACGCTCCGCGGCTGGGGCATGACCTTCATGTACATCACCCTCGCCAACATTCTCGCTCCGGCCGAAAAGCCGTGGGGCTTCAAGACCCTGGCGCTGAAGCGTCATCGTCTGCGGCTGCTTGCCAACAAGCTCGGCGTGCGCCAGCGCTCGCTGATGTTCGCGCTCGTCACCCACGCCCTCAACGGCGAGGGCGAGGATCGGCACATGTCGAAAAAGGTGATCGGCGCCGCCTACACCATGCTCGATGGCAAGCGCCACGACGCCGATGACGATTTCTTCCGCGTCCGTGCGCTCGAGGCCAAGTTCGAGGTGATCGACGATTTCGTCGAGTACGTCCGCAAGGTCGACGACACCATCGACAAGATCGAGAAGAAAGACATCACCAAGTTCCAGGTGATGATGAACTCGATGTTCAAGTCGCTGCGCACGCTGAACCGGCTGGTGCCGGCGCTGCCCAACAAGCGCTTCTGGCGCTTCAACGGCGGCATCCACATTGTGCTCACCCTGGTCCCGCCGCACCGCACTTACGGTCCGATGACTCACGGCATGATGGAGCCGATCTATTGCGGCGCCTGGCACCCGGCGGCCAACATCTGCACCTTCTGTCCCGGCCGCGAGTACATCACGCTGAACTTCTCGATGGAGACGCGGCATATCGCCAATGTCGAGAAGATCGAGCAGCTGCTGCAGAAGGTCGAGGCCATGGACGTGGCGCCGACCGGCAAGGTGATCGTCGAGGACGACTCGGTCTGATTGAGGGCCACCGGCCTCATCTCCCCCTTGGCGGGGGAGAAAGCGAAAACTTGGGCTTAGCGTTTGCTAAGCCCAAGTTTTCGCAAGAGGGGGGGCGCGGAGCCATCGTGCCTCCCATGATCCCCGCTCTTGAGATTTCTACGACTTAGCAAACGCTAAGCCCAAGAAATCGCTTTCTCTCCCACAAGGGGAGAGATGGCCGAGACATCCAGTCTCAGCGAACGAACCCCGCCACCGTCCCCACGACCATATCGTGATCCGACAGCACCTCGCCATCGGGCGCCACCGACGGCACGATGCGGCTCTCCTCCACCACCAGCCCGCGCGTCAGGAACCAGTCGAGCTTCCACGTTCCGCGCGGGCTGCGGCTCACCCGGCTCGGCCGCGTCGTCGATTGCCCGATCGGCCCACCGTGCCGCTCGAAGCCGCGCCCATAGGCGTGGGCGAACAGCGTCTCCTTCTCGAAGTCGCCGCCATCCGCGAGCCCGGTATTGAGATCGCCGCCGATAATCACCGGGGCGTCCCCAGCCAGCCTGTCGATCGCATCGATCAGCCCGCGCACCTGCGCCTCGCGGTAGCCAGCGTCGCCGCGGTTCTCGAGATGCACCGACACCGCATGGAGCGGACCCTCGGTGGTCATCACGCTCGCCGCGATGGCACACCGCGTGCCCACCCGCCGCGCCGGGCTCTCGGGCGTGAACCAGTGCCCATGCGCTTCCAGCCGGATCATCACCGGCGCCTGCAGTGCCGTCCGGGCCAACAGCGCGTTGCCGTGAAAACCATGCCGGTTGAAGTTGTCCTTGCAGAACTCGAGTTCCACTTCGGCGCCAAGCTCCAGTTCCAGGAATTCCACCCCGAACGCGTAAGCCATATCCAGCTCCCCGGCGACATCGCGCGACGTGTGCCGCTGACCGGTCCGCGCCATGCCGTTGTCGACCTCCGACAGCAGCGCGATGTCGGCGCCCTCGCGCTTCAGCATCGCCGCGGATTGCTCCACCGCATAGCAGCGCTCGAGGTTCCAGGCAGCGACGGTCAGCGGAAACGCCAGCACCTCGCTACGGCCCGTCGCCGGTGCCTCCACCCGCTGCAGGCATTCGAGCCCGGCCATCGCCGCGGCATGGTTGGCCTCGGTGCGCTCCAGCGCATCGAGTCGATCCCGCTCCGCCTGCGGCGGACCATTGAGCAGGGCAATCTGGGCGGGCTTGACGAGATCGAGGGACATGGCGCGCGGACTTCGTGAGGGGAGGGAAGTGCTCCCTAGCCAGCGGATATGTCTTCCCGGTGACAAATCGTGCGTCCGCGTACCCTCGCGTACGGGTCTCCCTTGCCGCGCGCCGTCCCTCACGCTAAATCCCCCGCCAACAACAGTTCCCCGGGGGGTTTCCGTGTCCGACTACGCCATCTATCCCAGCCTCAAAGGCACGCCCGTCGTCGTCTCCGGCGGCGCCTCCGGTATCGGCGAGGGCGTGGTCCGCGCCTTTGCCGAGCAGGGTTCGAAGGTCGGTTTCGTCGACATCGCCGAGGAGGCCGGCAACAAGCTCGCCGCTGAACTGAACGCCGCCGGTGCCACGGTGAAGTTCACCCGCTGCGATATCACCGATATCGCCGCCTACCAGGCCGCTATCCGTGATTTCGAGGCGGTGCACGGCCCGGCCCTGGCGCTGGTCAACAACGCGGCCAACGACACGCGGCACACCATTGCCGAGATGACGCCCGAGGCGTGGGACCGCAACATGGCCGTCAACCTCAAGCACGCGTTCTTTGCCACGCAGGCGGTGGCACCGGGGATGATTGCAGCGGGCAGGGGCTCGATCATCAATTTCGGTTCGGTCAGCTGGATGACCAACACCCCCGAGTTGACCGTCTACACCTCGGCCAAGGCCGGCGCCCACGGCATGTCGCGCTCGATGGCGCGCGAATACGGCAAGCACGGGATCCGCGCCAACACGCTCGTTCCGGGCTGGATCATGACCGAACGGCAGCTCAAGCTCTGGGCCACGCCCGAGGCCTTTGCCATGCTGGAGCAGGTCCAGCCGGTGAAGGGCCGGCTGTACCCCGAGGACATTGCCCGCATGGTGCTGTTCCTCGCTGCCGACGATTCGAAGATGATCTCCGGCCAGGATTTCCTCGTCGATGGCGGCTGGGCGCACGGCTGATCGCCGGTAAAACGACCGCTTCAACACAACGCGATCCTGATCTAACGTCGGCGCGGGCAAATGGCAGAAGGCGAACACCTTGCTGCCGCAATCGGTGGCGAGAACCAGCGCCACACCTACGGGGGACGTCCATGAAATCCAAGATTCTGATCGCCGGCCTCGCGGCCCTGTCGCTGAGCGCCTGTACTTCGATCAATCCCTATACCGGCCAGAGCCAGCTCTCGAACACCACCGGCGGCGCCCTGATCGGCGCGGGCGGCGGCGCAGTCGTCGGCGGCATCATCGGTGCTGCTACCGGCAATGACCCGCGCGTTGCGGCGCTGATCGGCGCGGGCGTCGGCGGCCTCACCGGCGCGGCCATCGGCAGCTACATGGATCAGCAGGAAGCCGAGCTTCGCGCTCAGCTGCAGGGCACGGGCGTGTCGGTCACCCGCGTCGGCCAGCAGATCATCCTCAACATGCCGTCCAACATCACCTTCGCCACCGACTCGGCGACGGTGCAGCCGCAGTTCAGCGAAACCCTGGTTTCGGTCGGCCTCGTGCTGAAGAAGTTCAACAAGACCGTCATCGACGTCTACGGCCACACCGACTCGCAGGGTTCGGACAGCTACAACCAGGAGCTGAGCCAGCGCCGCGCCACCGCGGTCGCGACCATCCTCGCCAGCCAGGGCGTCGACCAGCGCCGCTTCTATATCACCGGCAAGGGCGAAGAGGATCCGATCGCCTCGAACGGCACTGAGTCCGGCCGCGCGCAGAACCGCCGCGTCGAAATCCAGCTCTCGCCCATCCAGGGCTGAGTTTCAGAACATCGAGATCAAGGCCCGGGCACGTCCCGGGCCTTTTTCATTGCGCGGTCGTCGTTGCCGCGGGTGCGGTCACCGGCGCGCGGGTATTGCTGGCGAGCAGCTGGAACCCGAGCAGGATCACCACGACGATCCCCACCCCGATCAGCCCCATTTGCCACCAGTTGGTCGGCCCGGTCGCGCCGATCGTCTCCTCGACATCGCGGGTGACCTGCAGCGACGAGTCCTCGGGCAGCGAAATCGGCATCCCGTTCTCGTCGATGACCTGGTCGACTTGCGCCGCCTTCGGCGTCCCTTTCGTCCTTACAGCAGCCATTCCATTCCCTCCCATGGCTAGCGTTCAATGGCCGTCCCGGCGCTTTGGTTCCGGCTGAATACCGCGCTCAGCCGACGTTCAGGCGTCGCGTCCCAGCATCACCGGCATAGAACTAGCCGAGAGGATCACGACCATGCTCCGCATCGTTCTGCTTTCCGCCGTTCTCGCTGCCACCCTGGGTGCCGGCCCCGCTTCCGCCGGGCGGAACAACAGCGACAGCATCCCGCCAAACTGCACCCTCGATCCGTTCACCGGCAAGATGACCTGTCACATCTGGCCGACCTGTACGCTCGATCCCTTCACCGGCAAGATGAACTGCCCGGTCCCCAAGGCGACGATGACGCGCCAAAGGGACTAGCTAGCCGTTGACGATGATCGGCGTGCCGACGGAAACCCGCGAGTAGAGATCGATCACGTCCTGGTTGATCAGCCGCACGCAGCCCGACGACACCGCCTTGCCGATGCTCCAGTACTCGCGCGTGCCGTGGATGCGGTAGATCGTGTCCACCCCGCCGCGATAGATGTACATCGCCCGTGCCCCCAGCGGGTTGTTCAGCCCGCCAGGCATGCCGCCCGCAAACTCCCGCGTCTCGGGCTGACGCTGCATCATCGACGATGGCGGATACCACGTCGGCCACTGCGCCTTGCGCCCAATGCTGCCGCGCCCCGACCAAGTGAACCCGTCGCGCCCGATCCCGACGCCATAGCGGATGGCACGGCCACCGTCCTGCACCAGGTAGAGGTAGCGCTGCGAGGTCTCGACGACGATGGTGCCCGGCCGCTCGCCCGTCGGGTCGTCCACCTCGGTCCGCAGGAATGCCTGATCCACCTTGTTGAGGTTGACCGCCGGCACCGGGTACCGCTCCTCCGGCATCGCGCCGTAGATCTGCAGATAGTAGGGCGAGATCACCGCCGGCAGCAGGTTGGGCAGCGTCATCTGCCGGCTGCCCACCATCGCCGAGCAGCCGCTCAGCGCGAGCCCGCCGAAACTCGCCGCACCCAGAAGAAACGCCCGCCGCGACGGGCCGTTATTGCCGATCGTCTTTGTCTGCACGGAACCCGCCCCCGTAAAAGGCCGCCCACCAGAACGTTCTACTACTTCAGCTTGCGCACCATTATGGCGCCGCGAAGTTGGCTGTCGATCAATTTATCGTTCGGCCCCACGCCGCCCGCGCCAGGTCGCGCAGCTGCAGCGATTCCGCCCAACGGTCGGTCAGGTCCGCCCCGTCCGCCCCGGCAATGGCGTAAGGCTGCGGTCCCAGCTCGCACACGAAGCTCAGCGCATCGTCCGGGCCAGCCCGGTTCTTCCAGTCGGCAAAGCCGTTCCGCCACCAAGTACCGAACTGCTCGAGCCATGGCGCGTGCTGCGGGAACGACAGCGGCAGCTGCACCTGCTCGCTGCTCGCCACCCGGCCGTGGAAGGCCCAGCAATGCTCCAGCACCGTCGCGATCTGTGCCTCGATCTCGTCGGACACGGGGAGGACGATCTCCCGACCGACCACATAGTGAGAGAGGTCGCCGAGCAGCTTCAGCTCGGGCAGGGCGGCGATCAGGTCGAGCGTGAAATGGAGGTCGTTGGTCATCCGATCGCGATGCGTCTCGACATAGACCGGGAACGGCACTTGTTCGCTGATCTTCAGCCAGCCCTCGGCAATCCGCACCGCCTCGGCCAGCGTACGCGGCCGAAGGTTGGGCTGGATGTTGATATGGTGCACGCCGAACGCCGCGCCCCATTCCAGCGCCGGCAACAGACTCTCGACATCGGTGGGAAAGCACAGCCCCTCGACCACCAGCCCAGCCGATTTCGCCAGCCGCGCGGCCCGCTGCGCCTCGTCCGGGTCGACCCACAGCGTGCCGAACCCGTCGAACCCGGCATTGGCGATCATCTCGACATTGACCTCGAGCGACCGCTCGGGCGGCGCGCCCTTGAGGCCGAGCATGGACCAGAGCGACTGGAGGATGAGCAGCTTCTGCATCGCGAGCGCTCCTAGATCAGCACCACGCTTTCCTGCTCGTTGGGGTCGGTTCGCGCGATCAGCGCTCGCGCCATCTTGCTGGTCGGGTTGAACGGCTGGTGCGGCACGCCGGCGGGGATGTAGACGTAGTCGCCCTCGTTGACCACATCGGTGAACTCGAGGTTCGGCCCATGCCGGAACGACGTCGAGCCCTCGATCTGGAAGATCGCTGTCTCATGCGCCTCGTGATAGTGCGGCTTCGCCTCGGCCCCCGGCGGGAGCACGGCCATGTGCATGCAAATGCCCTTGGCGCCCGCCGACTCCGCCGAAACGCCGGCGAAGTAATCGAGCCCCTGCTTGCCGTGAAAGCCCAGGCCGCCACGAATAACCTTGCACTCAGCCGCCATTCTACTGTCCTCCGCCACTCCGCCACCGTATTGAACGGTAGTCACAGCAGCAAGACGGTCGGGCTGGCGCTTGGTTCTTCCATCCCCACCCACCGCCGTCATCCCCGCGAAGGCGGGGACCCAGTGGGACGCCTCAGCTTCCACGGTTGTTGAGAGATCGCACTAGGTTCCCGCCTTCGCGGGAATGACGCCGGTGGAGGGGGCCCCTACCGCGCCTCCGGCCCACTCGGCCGCTGCGTCAGCACGGCATCCAGTTCCAGCAGCCGCCCCTGCCGCAGCACCTGCAGCCGCACCCGCCGCCCGATAGCGTCCGCCGTCAGCATCCGCAGCAGCGGCCCCGGGCCTTCCACTGGCCGCCCATCGAGGCTCAAGAGCACATCGCCCTCGCGCACTCCGGCCCGCGCCGCCGGCCCGCCCTCGACAATCGAGTGCAGCACCGCGCCGGTGCGGCTGCCGACATGCGCCGCATCCGCAACTCGCCGCGGCAGGTTCACCGTATCGGCGGCAACGCCCAGATAAGCCCGCCGCACTTCGCCGTGCTGCAGCACTTCGCCTAGCACCAGCTTCACCGTGTTGCTCGCCACCGCAAAGCAGATGCCCTGCGCGCCAGCGATCATCGCAGTGCTGATGCCAACCACCTCGCCAAGGCTCGAGACCAGCGCGCCACCCGAGTTCCCCGGGTTCAGCGCCGCATCCGTCTGAATCACATCCTCGATCGGCCTCCCCGAGGGCGACCTCAAGCTCCGCCCCAGCGCCGAGATCACCCCCGCGGTCACCGTCGACTCGAACCCCAGCGGATTGCCGATGGCGATCGCGATGTGCCCGCGCTTCAGGCTGCCGCTGTCGCCCAGCGCCGCGATCGGCAGCGCGCTGCCATCGACTTTGAGGATGGCGAGATCGGTATCCGGATCCGCCCCCAGCACTCGCCCGGCCAGCCGGTGACCATCGGGCAGCGCGACGTGCACGTCCTTGTGGTTGCCCACCACGTGCGAGTTGGTCACCACCAGCCCGTCCTGCGACAGCACTACGCCCGAGCCATGTCCCTTGCCGTCGGTCGTCACCATGCCCACTGCCGGTCCGACCGCCTCGGCGACTTCGGACACAGTGAGCGAATAGACATCGAGCAGGCGCTGGTCGGGGGTGGGAAAGGGCAGGGCTTGCGGCATCGGAATACTCCGGATTTCGTCCCGCTAATGTGGGTTTCGCGAGCCAGCGCGGCGATCCTGCCCATATGGGGAGCTTTCGAGCCGGCCGGTCCGGGCGCAGATTTTCGGCAACATCGCAACAAGGCCACTCACATGTCCTTCCCCGAACTCCAGGCGCTTTCCGCCTCCCTCGCAGCTCTCACTGCGTCAATCGCTCCCCGTATCATCGCCATCCAGGGCCGCGATGGCCGCGAACTCTCGGGCTTCATCTGGCGCACCGGCCTCGCCATCACCGCCGACGAGGCGCTGGAAGCCGAGGACGAAGTCGCCGTTCTGAAGGCCGACGGCAGCGTCGTCTCGGCCCAGATCGCCGGCCGCGACGCCACCACCGACGTGGTGCTGCTGAAGTTCGAGACCGGTGAATTCCCCGACTGGACGCAGGCTGCGCAGCCCGAGCCCGGCTCGCTCGCCGTGCTCGTCGGCCGTGGCGAACACTCCGTCCTCTCGGGCCTTGCTTCCGTCACTGAGGTTGGCCCCGCCTGGCGCAGCATGCGCGGTGGCGACATCGATGCGCGCATCACTCTCGGTCTCCGCCTTTCGACCCGCAGCGAGGGCGGCGCGGTCGTCGCGCCGGATGGCAGCCTCATCGGCATGGCGGTCACCGGCGCCCGCCGCCGCACCCTTGCCATCCCCGCCGCGACCATCGCCCGTGCCGTCGCCACCCTCAGCGAAAAGGGCTATATCCCGCGCGGCTGGCTCGGCGTCAGCCTCCATCCGCTCGGCAAGGACGGCGGCGCCATCGTCGTCGGCCTCGAGCCGGATAGTCCTGCTGCACGCGGGGGCTTCCTTGTTGGCGACATAATCACCACATGGGGTGGTGACCAGGTGCATTCCGTCGGCGACGTCGCCGATCGTTTGAGCACCGGCACCGTCGGGACGAATATCAGCTTGGGAGTGCTACGCGGTGGCAGTGCATTGGAACTCGAGATCAACATCGGCGAGCGCCCTCGAAACTGAGGGCCCGGTCGCCCAGTCCGTCCTTGGCGGACTGGTCCTCGGCGTCGCGTTCGATCTCACCGATCCGGCCCTCGAACAGGTGCTTCGCACGCTGATCGCCGGTCGCCACGACCTATACGAAGCGGACGCGGAAGAGGCGGCCGTCACCATTACCGATCGCCCGACGTCGCTGGGCGGCGTCACCGGCCCGCACCGCGTGCTGCGGATCGGCGCAGACGAAGCGCGCCGCAACGCCATCGATAGCCTGGATCCCGGCCTGATCCTCGCCGCTGCAACCCTCATCGGGGCCGGCTACGCGCTGGAGCGCGAAACCGTCGAGCGTGCCGACAACCAGCGCCTTCCCGCCTCGCTGCTGCCGCGCCTCAGCCAGCGCGAGCGCCAGGTCGCTGAACTGCTGGTCGATGGCGCCTCGAACAAGGTCATCGC
Organism: Devosia sp. P3_B2; assembly: GCF_056402875.1. Lineage (NCBI taxonomy): Bacteria > Pseudomonadati > Pseudomonadota > Alphaproteobacteria > Hyphomicrobiales > Devosiaceae > Devosia > Devosia sp. P3_B2. Next base: position 79,169 of record NZ_JBFUGO010000015.1, read on the forward strand.
GCGCGCGCTCGATATCTCGGTGCACACGGCCAAGTTCCACGTCACCGCGATCCTTGAAAAGCTCCACGCCCGCAACCGCGCCGACGCGGTCTCGATCATCCTGCGCGAAGGCCTGGTCGCGATCTAGCGACCGGCCGTCAGTGCGGCTTGGGCGGCGCCATCAGCGTCGAGAAGATCCGCCCGATCAAGGTCTGTTCGCTCGGCTTGTCCGCGGTTTCGCCGTTGAGCTGCACCAGCAGTGCCGAAGTGGCATCGAGCCGCTGGCTCTGCAGCATGGCGATCCGCAGCGCCAGCTCAGGGTGCTTCTCGAGAATGCGCATCGCATCCCGCACCACCCGCACCTTGCTGTCGCGTTCGGCCCGCACCGTGGCGCTGTGGGGCCTACCGAGCAGCACCGACATCTCGCCGATCATCGCATCCGAGTGCTCGATCGTCGCGATCTCGACACCATCGCGCTCGACCACGAACTTGCCGCTTTCCAGTACATAGAGATCGCGCCCGGGCATGCCCTGGGTGACGAGCTCTTCACCGCGGGCAACATCGAGCGTCGGCGAGGAATAGGTGAGGGTAAGCAGGCTGGCCATTGTCATCCCCACGTGATCAGGCAGCGGGAAGCCTAGCGCGTCCCGCTCGCGCCATGAAGTGCCATTGTGAGCTAGACCAACCGCAACCGCACGTCCTCCACCAGATGATCGCTGCCCTTGCGGAGGATCAGGTCGGCGCGCGATCGGGTCGGCTCGATATTCTCGACGAGGTTGGGCAGGTTGATCGAGCGCCAGTTGTCGAGCCCGAACTTGCCCGCTTCCTCTTCGCTCATGTCGGCATAGCGCTTGAAGAACGACGCCGGGTTGCGGAACGCGGTCTCCCTGAGCCGGAAGAACCGCTCAAGATACCAGGCCTCGAGGTCACCCGCGTCGGCGTCGATGTAGATCGAGAAATCTAGGAAATCCGATGCGTAGAGGATCGGCGCGCCGGCCTTTCCGGGCAGCCCCGGCTGCAGGATGTTGAGTCCCTCGACGATCAGGATATCGGGCTGGTCCACCACGATGTGCTCGCCCGGCACAACGTCATAGACGAGGTGCGAGTAGATCGGCACCTCGAGCGCCGGCGCACCGGATTTCACCTCCGCCAGGAAGGAGACCAGCCGTCCCCGATCGAAGCTCTCGGGAAACCCCTTGCGACGCATCAAGCCGCGTTCGTTCAGCACCGCATTGGGGTGCAGGAACCCGTCGGTGGTGACGAGATCAACCTTGGGGCTCGACGGCCAGCGCTGCAGCAGCGCGCGGAGGATGCGCGCCGTCGTCGATTTCCCCACCGCCACCGATCCGGCGACGCCGATGATGAACGGCACTTTGCGACCGTCCGTGTTGAGAAAGCGCGAGGATACTCGGTGCAGCCCCTGGATCGCCTCGACGTATAGCGACAGCAGTCGCGTCAGCGGCAGGTAGACCTGCTCTGCTTCCGCCAGCGAGATCGGGTCGGACAGCGCCCTGAGCCGCACCACGTCGTCGGCGCTCAGCGTCATCGGCTCGCCGTCTCGCAGCGCCACCCATTCCGCCTTGGTGAAGTGATGATAGGGCGAGAGCTCGGCGGACTTGGTCATGCGCCCTTGAGCCGTTCGGCGATCACCTCTGCCAGGCGCTCCGCTACCTGCTGCTTGTCCATCTCCGGCCACGCCTCCGCGCCGTCGCTCGTCAGCAGCGTTACCCGGTTCCGGTCCCCGCCCATCGCGCCGCCGGCCGCCGAAACATCATTGGCAACGATGATGTCGGCGCCCTTGCGGCCGAGCTTCGCCAGTCCGTTCGCCACCACATCCTGCGTCTCGGCGGCAAACCCCACGACAACCGCCGGCCGGCGCACATGATGCCCGATCGTCGCGAGGATATCGGGGTTTTCCACCATGCTGAGGCTCGGCGCCCCACCGCCGCCCGGCTGCTTCTTGATCTTGTCCGTCGCAACGCTGTCGACCCGCCAGTCCGCCACCGCCGCAACGAACACCGCGCCATCGGCGGGCAGGGCGCTCTCCACCGCCGCCAGCATCTCGCGCGCCGTCTCGACATGCGTCGTGCTCACTCCGGCCGGATCAGCCACGGCCACCGGCCCGCTCACCAGCCGCACCTCGGCCCCCAGCTTCGCCAGCGCCGCGGCAATCGCATGCCCCTGCTTCCCCGACGAGCGATTGGCGATGTAGCGCACCGGATCGATCGGCTCATGCGTCGGCCCCGACGTCACGATGAATTTCCTGCCCGCCAAGGGCCCCACACCCCCGAGCCGCGCCACCACGGCGGCGACGATCTCGTGCGGTTCAGCCATCCGCCCCTCGCCAGCTTCGCCGGCCTCCGCCATCGCCCCCGCGTTAGGCCCGACAAACTCCACCCCATCCGCCAGCAGCGTCGCCCGGTTCCGCCGCGTCGCCGGATGCGCCCACATCCGCGGGTTCATCGCCGGCGCCATCAACACCGGCTTGTCCGACGCCAGCAGCACCGCGCTCGCCAGATCGCTCGCCGCGCCCGTCGCCAGCTTCGCCATCAGGTCCGCCGTCGCCGGTGCCACCACGATCAGGTCGGCCTCGCGCGACAACCGGATATGGCCGACATCGTGCTCGTCATTGCGGTCGAACAGATTGGAAAACACCCGGTCCGCGCTCAGCGTCCCCACCGACAGCGGCGTCACGAACTCGGCCGCCGCCGCGGTCATCACGCAGCGCACCCGCGCGCCCTCATCCCGCAACCGCCGGATGACCTCCAGCGCCTTGTAGGCCGCGATCCCGCCGCCGATGATCAGCAGCACCCGTCGATTCTGAAGCTTCATGGCCAAGCCACCGCATCATGAGACCGCTAGCCGTCTACACGATGTGACAGCGAACTCCTACCCGTCAAAGGACGAGGCTGGCATGCTTGCTTCAGGGGCGACCGGGCAATAAGAGCGGGAGTTCCACCGCGCCTTTCAACGGGCGCTATTCCGTGCTTTGATCCGGCCATTGGAGGCTCAGGACATGCTGCAAGGACGCTATAGGTGCGCTTAGAATGAAGATTATTATGGTTGTTTGCCTGACGGCGCTGGTCGCCGGCTGCGCGAGCACAGGCCAGGTCCTAACCAAGGAAGTCGCCTACCTCGATAAAGACGGCAAGGTGAAGACCAAGACCGTCGAGTACACCGTGCCGGCACCCAAGAAGGTGCCCATGGTTACCACGTACGGTAACCAGTCCCTCGCATTCGGCGGCTGACCCGGACGAGCCCGCTCGAGCGGTGGTCCTCTACTCATCCGCTCCACGATCGGCAGCACCTCGGTGCCAAGCCTAGAGCGGACCCGCGTTCGCCGCTCGACCGGCTGTCTGTTTCCACATGGTGTGCGTCGGCACGGACAGTGCCCGGCCGCTTGCGATGTAGCTCGCCGGGTCGCGAGCCTTCGCTGCGGGCATCCCGCTGGAACGACAGAAATGGAATGGAAAAGTGGTGCCCGGGACCGGAATCGAACCAGCGGCTGTTTGGCCCGGATTTCCGGGCGTAAGCGCCGGTCGGGTTTAGGCGCTACCGTGCTCCTCACCGACTCCTAGCCTGTCGGACACCGGCCGGTCAGCCTCGGACCATCGCCTGATAGTAGTACGGGTCCCCGGCGGCGGTGATTGGAGTAGCTTTGGCCTTGACGGCCACGGCGATGCCACCCTGCGGGCGCCAGCCTGTGATGATTTTCTCATTCACCTTGGCCACTAAGACCCGAATGTCGGAATCGGCGAGCACTTCGTATTCCATAGAAACCTCCGGGTGTTCGCGGAGTCTAATGGCGCCGGTAGAAATCGTCACCCCCGCACTGCCGGGCGTTAGCCCGTGCTAGGAGCCAGCTTCACCTAGCCGAGCCCAGGCCTCTCGAAACTCGTCGCGGTCGTATCGCGGAGGTTCCAGCCATTGTGAGGCGCCACTCTGGGATGCGAGCGATTGGACTTCCGCTAGACTGAGAATGAACGAGACTGGACTGTCGGTTCGGGCGTGTATGGTGATGACCCACCAGTCAGACCTCAAGAGACCCAGGTCCAACCCGAGAGGAACCGCAACACGCTTGCTGAGCGCCTTCGACTGAACACCGAAGAAGACCGTCTCCTCGGCGTTGGTGACTATCAAGTCTGAACCGCGCGCATTCCTCACCGTGGGCATCACGTGCCAGCCGCGTCGAGTTAGCTGCCAAGCTGCATGATAGAGTCCCGCGTTGCCGGTTATCTGGCTCGCATTTCCTGATTGCATCGCTCGTCTCCAGTAGCCTACGGCAGGGGCTTATCAGCGGGCCAATAGCCCTCCGGCAACTTGGTGATGTGTTCCTTCTCGCGCCATAACGCTGTCGCCAGCACCTCAATCGGTCGCGCGCCTTCAATCGTTAGTCCAGCCTGCGTGACGGCCGCTAGCGCCTCCTGGCGTGAAATCGGACGGCCCGCCTTCACCGCAGCCTCCCCCACGATGGAGACCAGCTGCGCGCGTGGCGGGTTGGTCGGACGCCTTCGTGCGGTCTCATTGGCGGGGCGTTGCTCTTCCAGCGCCAGCGCCTGGTCGAGCAAGTCGAGCTGCTTCCGGAGCACCTCAGCCTCGGTCTCAATGGCGTGTAGGCGCTTCAGGATGCGCGTGCGGGCATCACTCAGGTCGGGCATTCCTGTTCTCCGTGTTGCATACCATCGAAGCATTCTAAGCGCCGAATGTTAACCAGTCACTAGCATTCCAGTTTACGTACGAAGCAGCATTCAGTATCCATTCCGTGTCAATAACGGAGCGGATACATGACCATCACCTTGGAAGCATTCGAAGCGCAGGACCGCGTTCAGTTCCTTCTTGCTCAACTGAGCCCCCGCGTCTCATACGTTGAGCGGGTGCGATTGGTTCGCGAGCTGCAGAGCGCCTTCGCTGCGGCCCATCTGGACAAATTGTCCACCTTCAAGTGCTGGGCGAGCGAGAAGACCGAACTCAGCGAGAAGTCCATTCAGAGGGCCGTCAATGAGGGAGGGGAGGTAAGCGACCTCGTGCTGCTGGCGGTACTGGAGAAGGGCATTCCTCACCACGGGCAGGAAACCTTCATCAAGCGGAATGTCATTGGTCGCCCCACCGAGGAGCAGCTCGCGGCTATTGAGGCCTACGGGAATGACAATGACGACCCGCCGCCCGAGCCGACCGGTGCGGTTTTCCAACATGGTGAAATCCGCTCCGAGAATGTCGCCAGCGAGCAGCGGCTGCCTGAACTGGTCGCCGAGGGAGTCAAGGCACAGCTGGTATTCTGCGACCCGCCCTTCGGCATCGATTACGAATCCCAGACAGGGCAGCGTGTCGCTGGTGACAAGGAGCCGCCGTTCTGGTGCATCGAGTACCTGAGGCAACTGGTGATGCCCGGAGGGTACATCGCCCTCTGGCTCGGAGCCGAGACGCTATATGAGTGGCTCGACCACCTCTCGAGCGCTGGGCTGACCTTCGCATTCAAGCGCTGGGACAAGGTCAACAACGTGATGAGGGGCAGGGAATGCGTGGTCGTCTGCAGCCTCGACGGTTGGCTCCCGCGCCTCGACTTCGACCTTATTCATCACTCGTACCACGGACAGCATTACCTGCAGAAGGCGCACCCGACGCCGAAGCCTCCTGAAGTCATGCTTCCCTTCGTTGAATTGCTGACGAAGCCCGGCGACCTGATTATCGACCCGTTTGCTGGTACTGCGCCCATCGGTGTTGCTGCCATCCAGTCCGGCCGCAGATACGTGGGACTCGAGTTGGTGCCCGACCACTTCGACACTGGACGTGGCGAGCTGGAAAAGGCCATCGCGGCACTCCGTGACGACTTCCGTGAGGCCGCTTGAACCATTGGACTTGTGTCGGGGGCGTATGGCAACGTCCGTGCCGGTCCAACCAGGACCATGAAGGGAGATAGCCGTCTGACCACTTCGTAACCGGAATGCTTCCGATGGTCACACCGCTTCTCCGCCGCCCCGAGGTCCAATCGCTGACCTCGCTCTCTCGCAGTTCCCTGTTCGCGCTCGTCGCCGCTGGCCGGTTCCCGCGTCCCGTGCGGGTCTCTTCGCGCAGGGTTGCTTGGCTGCAAACCGACATTGAAGCCTGGCTCGCTGAGAAGGTGTCGGCACGTGACGCCGGGAACTCTAAGGCATTGGTGCAACAGCGATAATTCTGCCGGGTGATGTCTCGTCTTCTGTTGGTTTCCATGGAGCTAATGCGGTCAGTCGGACCCAACGGAAGTGTCCCACGGGAACACGACGGAGACGAAGATGACTGACGTAACGCTGCTGCGCCTTAAGGCTGTCCTGGCCCGTACTGGTCTCTCCCGGTCGGCGATTTACCGCCTCATCGACGCAGGCAGCTTCCCCCGACCCATCCCCTTGGCAGGCACGGCCGTGAAGGCCTGGCCGAGCGACCAGGTCGCGGATTGGGTCGCCCATCAGATTGCCACCGCCGGTGGCATGGAGAGCTTGAAATGACTGAGACAATTGAACTCGAAGCTGAGGTGGCCAAACGTCGCTACCGGCTGGAGAGCACTGAGGAAATGGAGCGGGCGGGCATCTACCCTGCCCTCGAGTACGAAAGCGATATTCGCTGGCAGATTGGTCGCCTTAAGACCAGCATGCTCGCGATGGAATCCGCGTACAACCGCGCGGGGCGGCGGCCGGATGAAGCCTTTGAGCTTCACCAGAAGGAAACCGACGAAAGCATCGCCGACCTGAAGCGCAAAATCTCCGACAGCCAGGTCCGCAACAAGGGCCGTTCGGAGCTTGTCGGTAGTCTCGCCACGGTCATCAAGAACATCGACATGCTGGTGGCACAGCGTGGACTCAACCTGCGTCCGTTGCGGCACGAACCCTACTTGGGCAGTGACCCTGTCGGCGACTACAACAGTAAGCAGGCCAAGCGAAAGGCCTTCCTGTCGGAGGACAAGGCGCTCGAGAAGCGTCCCATCCCCTTGACTGACTTTGCTGCAGGTGCGGTCGCCAAGGCAAAGGCACGCGCCGCAGATGGCAAGCCCACGGTGAGCCGGAGCGGTGACCTTCGCTGGCCCGTCAAGGCGCTCAGCCTTACGGCCGACCTTCCCGGCGACGTCATCCCGGCCGTCTCTGACCTCGAAGGCTTCGTCATCGCCCTCCACTTCGATGCTGTAGTGGACCTCATTCAGTCCGAGGCCAAGCGCATCTATGCGGACCTGCCGGAGCCTATCAGCGACCAGCTGCGGGCAGCCGAACACGAGCGCATCGCAAAAGAGCTGAAGGCGCTCGAAGTCGAGGAGGCGGTTGCGTTCTGGGCCGCATGGGACCGGGGGTTCGTCATCGCTCCTCGCCCTGACATCCATCCGGCGGCGTTGCTGCTCGTGGAGTGACCGAATAGCGCGCTGCGTCTCCACTTCCGGGAACCGGCGCGCAATCGAGGTCGGGGGACATCACCCGACCTCCCCCTCGGTGGCGGCTCACTCCTCGACGGCCACCGAGGGAACCATCACCCCGCGCCACGGAGGCGCACAACCGACGAGTACACCATGAGAAACGAACGACGCTTCATCATCTCGGCAGCCGCTGGTCCTCGGACTTTCTACTCGCTGGCCGAGTTGGACCGGATGGCAGACGAGATGCTCGCCACGGCAGCGTGGCAGGCCGCTCTCCCGAAGACCATTTCGGACCTTGACCACAACGCAATCTGGAAGGCCTGGAACGCCCCCAAGGGGGCGAGATGAGCGCACCTTCCCGCTCCGTCTCAGATGGTGCTCTCGAAGAGGGCGTTGACCTCGGCCTCTCGTTTGACTGGGGCGTGACGGCCGACGGTCGTGGGGTGCGTGTCGCCACCATCGCGGGCAGGCCGGTTCGGTTCGTCATCGTGCAGGTTGAACATCGAATCGATGTGGCTCGCGCGGTCGATAGCGCGGTCGCGGGGCCCCTCAACGCTGATGAAGTCAGTGAGCTGTCCAGCTGGCGACGGGAGGGGAGTACCTCGGTCCGCCACATCGACTCGCTCGGACTTCAGACGAGCTTCCTCGGCGTCGATGAGGACGCCGAAATCGCTGTCGATGCCGCCATCGACGCGGTGCTCGCGGCGGTCCAGGACCCCTCAGTTGGAGACAATCGATGACCGACGTCTATGTAATCAATCCCATCATCCCTGCCGCGCCGGGCACCAAGCTGCTGCGTGAGGGGAAGGCGCCGCTCCCGATTGTCGCATGGCGAGTCGTCGAGAAGCAGTGGGCCATGCCCATCGCTGCCCGCGCCCCCAACGGCTACACCATTATGGTGCCTGGCCCTGATGGCGAGGGGACCTCCATCAGCACTCCCCAGGATGCGACCTAGGAGAGTCCAGTGACCGTTGGTCATCCGGTCCCCAACGTCGACGACGCCGTGGCTCAACTGCAGCCGTTCGTCGACGCGGGCTACATTATCTTTCCGTTGCAGCCCGCCTCGAAGGTGCCATCCCACGAAGGATGGCGCACGGCGGATTACAGCAACTTCGACTTCGTCCAGCACCTGCAGCGCGAGGGCAATCTTGGTATCCGCCTCGGCCCCGATGACGTAGTGCTGGACGTCGACCCGCGCAACGGCGGCGACGAGTCCTTCAAGAGCTTGTCGTGGCTGTTGGACGAGGAGTCGCCCCGCGTGCACTCGGGCGGCGGAGGGACGCACATCTACCTGAAGAAGCCCGCCGGCGTCCGGCTGCGCGGCAAGCTGCCCGGCTTTCCAGGCATCGATATCAAGGCGGAGGGCGGCTACGTCGTTGCCCCGGGCTCCATCCACCCGGATACCGGCAAGCCATATGCGGTGGACGCCGCCTACCCGCACTTTGAGCACGTCCCGGCAATCCCCCAGGCTCTGTTGAACGACGCCCGCCGTCCTGACCTGGCCGAGCGGTCCGGCGAGGGTGGTGAACTAACGGTCGAGCAGTTGCGTGTCCTGCTCGATGCCCTCGACCCCAAATCCTACGCTGAGTACGACGACTGGCTACGCATCTCGGCCGCGTGCCACGATGCGGTGGGTGGAGACCCGGAGGGGATGGCCGTTTGGCTGGACTGGTGCGCGCGCGACGATGGCTACGACGCCGGTGACGCTGCCATCAACGAGGCCAAGTGGAGCACCTTCACACCGGGTCGGCCTGATGGCGTCACCTACCGCTCGTTGCTCAAGGCTGTGACCGACGTCGGACGTGGAGACTTGGTGCACGCACTGTCGGGCAACGATTGGGACGACGATGTAGGAGGCCCACGCGAGGAGACCCAGACGTCGAACCGGCCTGCCCGGTTCAAGCGCTTATCCCTCGGCGACTTGATGACGCTGCCACCCCCGGCTTGGCTCGTCGCCAACATGGTGCCGCAGGGCGCACTGGTACAGGTCTACGGACGGCGGAAGAGCAACAAGACGTTCGTGACGCTCGACCTGTGCCTGTGCGTGGCCATTGGCCGCCCATTCCACGGTGTTGAGGTGAAGCGGGGCCGGGTGACCTACGTCATCGGCGAGGGCGGCGGTGCCCGGTTCGGCGACCGCGTGCTGGCTTGGTGCCGCCATAACAAGGTCGACCCCAAGGAGCTGCAGGGTCGGTTCGCCGTCGTGCCGATGCGTGTAGCGGTCGATGCCAAGGAGGACCTCAAGGACTTCCTCGCAGCGGATGTGGAGCCCTGCGACCTCATTGTGTTCGACACGGTAGCGCGGTCGATGGATGGCGACGAGAACTCCACGGCCGACATGAACCGCTTCGTGAAGGGGCTGGACCGGGTGCGCGAGCACTACTGCGGCACCGTGCTCGTTGTGCATCACAGCGGCAAGGATGAGGGCAAGCAGGGCCGAGGGAGCACAGCGCTACCCGGAGCCGTCGACTCCACTATTAAGGTCGGCAAGAACGCCGCTGGCCAGACCGTGGTGGAGGTCGAGGAAATCCGCGATGCGGCTCCAGGCACCAGCTTCACGTTCGAGCCGGTGCACGTCATCGTCGGCGACGACCTTCGCACCAGCTTGGCAATGAAGCACGTGGGCGCGCGGGCCGTGGCGTCGGAGCCGAAGTCGGCCAAGGACCTGGTGCTGGTGCGCATCGCCGAGGCCGGGATGGTCGCCAAGCGGTCGGACCTCTTCGACCCAGCGACGCAGGGTATGAGCAAAGCGAATGTGAACAAGGCAATCGCGGCGCTGCTCGATGACGACATGCTGTTGGAGGACACGGGCGGTATCCGCGCTACCGAGACCGGCGAGGACGCGGCGCTTCTGCTCGGTGCGGTGGTGCCCGAATAGGCCTCAAAGCCCCGTAGCTCTAAGCAGGCGCATAGGCGCAACGGACTAGGCGAAAATCGCCGGGTTTTGGGCGGCGCGCGCCCGCCTTTGCGCCTGCGCCTGTCGTTGCGCCAAGTTCACCAAATGCCCGGTTCTCGGGCGTCCCCCGGCGGCGCGCGTGCGCCAGACCATGCGCAAGAGGCTGCAGGCGCGCCCACGTCCCCCCTTAAGGGGACAGGGCGTTGCGCCCTCATCAGAACTAACGCGCCGATGGAAAGAATCCTATCGGCGGTGGTGAATCGCTCTTGACGCGGATGCAGTTCATACTTACATCGCTGGTAATGCATCCCAACAGGAGAGCTTCCATGGATGACCCGAAGACCATCAAGCAGACCGTCCCGTTCGCGGCACCGCTTTACCACGCTTTGATGAGTGAGGCCTCGGCCCAACGTCGCGAGTTCACGGAACATGTTCAGCGTGTCTTGTATGAGCATGCCTTCGGCGCGGGCTACCTTAATGACGAGGACAAGGCGCGGGTGAAGCTCATGTGGGAGCTGGTCGACGAAGTCGTCGAGGTCGCGAAGCAGCTCTGCCGTGACGGCAAGTTCACACGCGCCATCACGAACGACGCCATCGAGGTCTGCGTGCAGAACCCCAAGTGGGCGAGCAAATACAAGGACTACGTGAAGGATGACATCTTCAAGAGCGGCAATCCGCTGAAGGGCACTATCAACCGGGAGATTGGATACCGCGTGCGCCAGGGCATCGGTGGGACGGTCGAAACCACTCCGGATGGCAAGGCAACCAACGCGAAGGTTACAGGCTCTATCATCCAGAGCTACACGCCGATGGTAAAATTCGACCCCGAGGCCGTTGCCATCTAAGGTAGTTGGGGCGCGCAGGTAAGCGTTGTGCGCCCCCTATTCGCCCTCGGCGGCTAGGATGGGCAATATGGTGCAGTTTGAGTGAGGGCTTCATGCCGACCTACAAGCAGGTGCAGGACGATGTGCGGGCCAACGAGGGCTTCGTGCCCAAGAGCTGCTGGATAGCCCACGTGCTGGCCGACAGCGGCAAGGTGATGCGGGCCGCGCCTAACCGGATTGACCCGAGCAGCCGCACCAATCCTTGTCCGCCGCATCGCCGCCAAGCCATCGAAGCGTCGCTGCGCCGATTGGGCGCGGGCTTTTAGCCGATACGTGGCATTTGAATCGAACGGGTCCTTGCTATGGTTAACGCCCCACGGGGCGGCTTGGGCGCAGGAGCGGAGCAGCTACAACTATTTTGGCCGACTTACTCCTCGCTCCGGCTCGGCATAATCACATTGTTGCGAATCGTTCGCAACAACAGGATAGCGGCAGGCTGACCGTCGACGCCTAGGTAGCCTTGACCGGCCCAGCCGGTGACGGCCGCGTTCCGGGCATCCCGACGTAAAGGCCGAACCTACTCGCCAGGCCGACCGCGAAATATCGATAGTTGACGATTTCGGACTCGGCTGCTTGAGCATCGGCCCGAATATGGCCGCACACGCCGCCAACGTGCCGCCTGGTGGCAAGCGCCAGCATGGGTGGCCCCAGAACTCGCCGAAGCCCGCGTACGGCCGCGTGCGCGGCTTTGTGGCACTTTCGGCGCGGTGGAGTGACGGTGACGACGGCTCTCTGTATTCTCTTTCGAAGTATGGGGGTGGTGATGCCGAACCTTGAGGAAGAGCGACTGCTGGCACAGCAGAACGTTCAGCGCGTCAAGCACGTTGGGCGCGCGCTGGGCGGAACGGCCAGCTTGGTGGGGCTGAAGGCCTTCAATGCAATGTTCCGCCCCAGGATACTTGTTATCGCTGTTGTGCTGGTTGGTGCGGCGGTCTGGGGCGCAAGCGCGTACTTTGATTTCCAGGAGCGACAGGCTTCCCAGCAACGTTACCGGGACCAGATGGCCGACCAGTTCGCTTATGTCGTGCGCTCATTCGAAGACCGCACGGCGGCATGGTTGACTGAAGCCGACATTCGCAACGGTCGATGCACCTACGGCAAGTTGGTCGTCGAGTGCGTGTACGGCACCTTCGTGGCTTTGGATGGGAAGCTGCAAAAGCAGTAGCGGTGACAGCCAGCATCGGACCGTTAGAGGAGCGGATGCTGGAGCGGCGCCTGGCATCTTGACGCCCGCCACTCCGGTCGGTTATTGTGAACGAATAGAGAACATTGTCCCCGAAAATCATTCTGGGGCAATACTCTGTTAACGCCTCGTTCACTAAGAATTCCATGCTAGGACTGGCGAAATAGGGAGTCGCTGGCGTGCTTCGGCTCGCCGCGATGAAGAGGGTCAGGGTATGCGGTGCGTCGAGCTCTTCACCGGCTGTGGTGGACTTGCCATGGGGCTGTCCCGGTCTGGTGCGAAGCCGTTGCGGATGTCCGAGTGGGATAAACACTCGGTTGCAAACGTCCTGCACAACAAGAAGCGCAAGCTGACGCACGTCGCGAAGTGGCCCATCAATCAAGAGGACGTTAGGCTCGTCAACTGGGCGGACTATAGCGGGGTCGACCTGGTCGCAGGCGGGCCTCCGTGCCAGCCGTTCAGTGTCGGTGGTCGCCACGCTGGTCATCGCGACGAACGAGACATGTGGCCCGAGGCGGTGCGGGCCGTCAGAGAAACTGGCCCGGACGGTTTCCTGTTCGAGAACGTTCGCGGTCTCACCCGCCACGCTTTTGCCGAATACCTTGAATGGGTCGTTCTGTCCTTGAGCATGCCCAATATCCAGCAGGGCGGGGACGACGACTGGATTGACCACCTTGTGAAGCTGCGTCAGGCACCACGTGTGGCGAGGCAGTATGAGGTTCGCGTTCAGAAGGTGAACGCGGCCGACTATGGCGCGGCGCAACAACGCCACCGGGTTCTCATCACCGGTATTAGCGCCGACCTGGATGCCTCTCCCCCGAGCATCGTTCCGACGCATTCGCGGGAACGGCTCCTATGGGACCAGTGGGTTTCCGGCGCGTATTGGAAGCGGCACGGCATTAAGGCCATCGGCCAACCATCCTCGACCGATGCGGCGCTCGTTCGACGGATGAAGGACGACCTGGTCGAGCCGCCTCTGCTGGCTTGGCGCACCGTCAGGGATGCAATCGCGGACCTCGGCGAGCCGGGAGCCCGCAAGGACCTTTCGAACCACGTTGCTCAGCCCGGCGCTCGCTCGTATCCTGGCCATACAGGCAGCCCCATTGACCTTCCCGCGAAGGCCCTCAAAGCCGGGGTACACGGGGTGCCTGGCGGCGAGAATATGGTGGCGATGCCCAACGGCTCTGTCCGGTATTTTACGGTCAGAGAGGCGGCTAGGCTCCAGGGGATGCCCGATGACTACGAGTTCGTCGGGTCGTGGTCTGAGAACATGCGGCAGTGCGGGAACGCCGTGCCGGTACAGCTGGCCGAAGTCGCCGCGAAGGCGGTAATCGGCACACTGAAGCGGGCGAAGTCTGCACCGAAACAATCGAAAGCCGCCTAATGGCGAAACGACCTCCACGGCAAGTGGAAATCATTGATGGGCTCCGGGCCGCCGTCGACGAAATGGAGTCGATGGCGGCCTCGCTTTCACCGCCAGCATCCAAGCGGACGCGCGAGGTATTGGTCACCATCGCGGCCGACCTCCATAGGGTTGCCGGGACGATGGACCCCGTGAAGGTCCCCTCCAAGTGGTTCGACCCAGCTGACACGGCTCAAGCGGGTCGCTTGGTAGCCGCCGCGCTATTGGCGCAACCGCGAGTGCCGTTGCAGCTCATCCAGAAGACATACGGGGCAGGTGTCTATGCCATCTATTATCATGGCGACCATCCAGCCTACGCGCCGCTGAGCGGAACTGAGACGCCGATATACGTTGGCAAAGCAGACCCAGCGCTCACTGCCGCCCAGACGCTCCTGCAACAAGGCACCAAGCTCTACGACCGATTGAGTGAGCACCGGCGAGGTATCAGGACCGCGAGCAAATTCGAGTTGGACAACTCGTTGCAGTATCCACTCCGCCCGGAGGATTTCACCTGCCGCCGCCTGGTGACCGCAACCCACGCGCAGAGAACTGCCGAGCCGCATCTCATCGATATGTTCCGGCCCGTTTGGAACAAGGAAACGGACATCTGCTGGGGACTGTCGATGCATGGCGACAGAGCCGCGCGCAAGAACTCGAGGCCACCCTGGCACGTCATGCATCCGGGGGTCGAATGGGCCATGGACCCGGACAAGGCTGATGCGCGCCCGAGAGCCCGTATCGAGAGCGACCTCGCCCAGCACTTTGTGGACCACCCACCCTTCACCGACCGCGATACCATAATCGAAGGGTTCCTAGCGGCGTTTGCGCAGGACGCCATGGTAGCCGCAGCACCCGTGCCGGACACAGACGAGCCTCTCGCCGAGGACGAACCGGATGACGGCGACGAGTAGTCCGCCGGTCGACCCGTCACGCAGCCGACAGATGGCTCTGGTTCGGGCCAAAGACACCGCGCCCGAGATGATAGTGCGCCGACTGGCCCACTCACTTGGAAAGCGCTACCGCCTGCATCGCAGAGACCTGCCGGGGACGCCGGACCTCGTGTTCCCCTCACTCCGCAAAGTCATCCTTGTCCACGGGTGCTTTTGGCATCGCCATGATGACCCGACTTGCTGGCGGTCGCGGCTACCCAAGACCCGCGTCGACTTCTGGACGGACAAGCTCTCGGGCAACGCGGAGCGGGACCAGCGGCAGCTTCGGGAATTGGACGCGCTGGGGTGGCAGGTGATGGTGGTCTGGGAGTGCCAGACGACAAAGACGATGCGCACGGAGCTTCGGGCGCGCCTTGGGGCGTTCCTAGAGGTCTAGAGGAGCGAGGCAAATCCTTGAGAGGGTCGTTTGGATACTCGCACACCTTCGCCGAAGTCACCCCTCGATATCTCCAGAGTCGCAAAGTCAGTGCTTGATACCCATTTCCTCTCCAGGCGATTGATGTTGAGACAATCTTCAGGCTACCTAGCAGCACTGGGGGACAGGCATGCAGTGGGAAATATCTGGTATTCAGCTGGTTTCATTCGGGCCGATTATTGAGGTCCAGAAGCCGGAGCTGCTGTATGAACGCATCTTCGGAGAGCGTCCTCCAAATTTCGGGCAAGAAACTACACCAGTGGGAACCGTCGCCAAGGCGTCAGGAATCATTGGCGGGAACGCTTGCGAGATTACTTACCAGTCGCAGAGACTAGACGTG
Source organism: Devosia sp. P3_B2 (assembly GCF_056402875.1). Taxonomy (NCBI): domain Bacteria; kingdom Pseudomonadati; phylum Pseudomonadota; class Alphaproteobacteria; order Hyphomicrobiales; family Devosiaceae; genus Devosia; species Devosia sp. P3_B2. The sequence continues at coordinate 94,590 of NZ_JBFUGO010000015.1, forward strand.
TTGGTGCGACCACAAATCCCCCCAGATGCGATTGTCGACGCGGAGAAAATGTTGGCACTTGTGTCAGAAGGAATGGCCTCTCCAAGCTTGGTTCACGAGAGGTCGACCCGTCTCTCAGTTGTGCTTGCAAGCTTTCAGCGCTGCACTTCGCTGCAGGAGGCCGTAAAGAAGGCGGCGGACAGTATCGGCATTGAGCTTCCGTTTGACGACGGGTCCGACTTTCGCTTTCAACTTAACCGTCGCGCAAAATTGCCTTCGATGGACCGCGATATTAATAGGGTCATTGCGCTAAGCATTCTTGGCATACGCAATTTCAACCTCCATGCCGGTGCTAATCCAACATTTGAGGATTTGGGCGGGGAGGAGTTCCTTTTCAGCGCTCAGGCCGACGTGAATACCGCATTGCCTGCATCTCCAATCGTCGGTCTGGAAATACCCGAGGTTCTAAAGGAGCTGGCGAAGGAAGCCTGGCGCTTGGCGACCGCCCCAAGCATTTCGGCTCTTAGCCACTTGGGAACATGATGAGCGCTCGAACTTCCAATCTTCGCCTTGTGGATAATACTGGGCGTGACTTTCCTTCAACGGCGGCGACTCAAATCGAGCGGAACGTTTGGATGGTCGAACCGAGCGGAGCAACTGGCCCCACCGGTGCTTCCAACCAAGCTGGCTCGACACTCGGAATGTCAGTCGGAAACTACCATTATGCCCCTTGGGAATCTGGGGGTGGCATCTGGGCCGGTCTTGGCACGTTCAATCCCTACAGCAGCCTCATTAGCTTCTACGGTCAGGGCGACCCAATGCCATCGGGCCGAACGGTATATCTTGACCCACTACAGCGCTCGCAGGTCCTGGACCGGTTGCAGGCCCTAGCTGTTGAAGCAAGCGAGGATGAATCGCCGTTCAACAGCGTGTCGCGCGACCAGCTCCTGAACTTTTTGGACTTGCACGCCGTCCGCACGCCGTCGCTCTTCTTGTTGTCTAGCGGAAACCTTCAGGCTCTCTGGGAGAGAGAGGGTGGTCTACGCTTCTCGGTGGAATTTCTGGGGGGCGATGAGGTCCGGTTCGTCGCTCTAGGAAGGAGCACCGCTCATGGTCACGTGCGGGGTGTCGGCTTGACAACACCCACCGGAATACTGGGTCTCGCACTAGGATTTGACATGCGGCCGCTGGTTGCAATCGAATGAAAGATTTGACGGCGTCCGATGACGTCCTTCGACATGTGAAGGGTACGCTCATCACGGACAAGGGAAGCATATCCGGCGAGGCATTTGAGCGGCGCGCGGGCGAAGACGCACCATCTTACGACCACAAGCAGTCCTTAGGGACGACGGTCGAGGAGCAGGTTGCCGAGCTGCGCCGGGCATTCCGAAAGAAACTGTCCTCAACACACCGTTTCGCTGAGCTGAACGTCGGAGAGGTTGTTCAAGCGCTGCTCGCGGACCGGAAACTGGGAACCCGATTTGTTCTCGACGGTTTGCCCGAGGAGCAGGGTCCTGATGGCACAAAATATGTCGCCCAGCCCTCGCACACGCTTCATTGGGGCATGCCTGAGTTTGGTACAGATGAGTCTCGATTGGCGGGAGAGGTGATTGCGTCTCAGGTGCGTGCCCTGTTCCTCGCCAAAGAGCCTGCAAAAGAGCCCGAATAGACTTAGTCAGGCACCCGCGCTGTTCGTAGGGTCGCCTCCGCTGAGAAGATGTGCCGACCACACCTTCATCAGCTCGACGCGCTTGTCGAAGAACGTGGTGCGGGCATAGGCGCGCTCCACCTCTGTGCCAACTTGATGGCCTAGCGCGGCCTCCGATATCTCCCACGGAAAGTCCGTCTGCTCGCTTGCCCACGTCTTGAATGCCGCGCGCATCCCGTGGACGGTCTCCTTGCCTCCGGTCAGCTTGCGTAGGGCTTTGAGCGCTGTGGCGTCCGACATGGGCTTGCCGGGCCATAGGACGCTCGGGAACACCAGCCGGTAGGGCTTTCGCACCTCGCCCAGTAGCGCGATGGCCTCGTCGGTCAATGGCACGAGGTGAGGCTGGCCGGTCTTGGTACGCTCGGCCGGGATACACCACACCTTATTCTGCAGGTCGAACTCGCGCCACCGAGCTAGCCTCGCCTCTCCGCTGCGCACGGCCGTGACGATGGTCAGGGCCAGCATCTGGGTAGCCGCCGAGCCGACCGAGGTGATGCGGGCATAGAGCTTGGGGAGGGCCTGATATGGGACGCTCTCATGGTGTTCGGTCCGGTCGGTGCGGGAGACCTGTGGCAGGAGCTTGCCCAGCGGGCCGGTGATGTCTGCAGGGTTCGGGCCGTGCTCCCGGTAGCCCTTCGCCATCGCGTAGTCGAGCACGGCTTTGACGCGGCTGCGCACCCGCCCTGCGGTCTCCGCTTGCTTAGTCCAAATGGGCTTGCAGCAGGCCAGCACGTCATCGAGCACGACCTCTGCCACGGGCATCTGCCAAATGGGCTTGGCATGGGTGCGTAGACTGGCCTTCCATTGTTCGGGGCGGCGCTTGTCGCGCCAACCGGACTTCCGGACCTCGATGAGTTCGAGCGCCACCGTTTCGAAGGTCGGGCTGGCACCGGAGGCCGTCAGGGCCCGGCGCTCGGCTCGCCGGGCCCGTAGCGGGTCAATGCCGTCATCGAGCTGCTTGCGGGCCGCTGTGGCCTTCCTGCGGGCCTCCGTGGCGGTGTAGTCCCCAGCATTGCCGAGGCCCATGCGATGCAGTCGGCCGTGGCGGCGGTAGCGGAATAACCAGGAGCGGCTCAGGCCCTTAATCTGCATGAAGCAGTTCGGGCCAATCCGGTACTCGCCGTCCTTGGTCAGCTTGGCCAGCTGGGGGCCGGTGTAGGTCTTGGGCACGGGGGCGTCCTCCAGGGCGGGGACGCCTTACAACGCTCTTGTCGCGGCGGCAGTCAACCGTGCTCCTGACCGACCTCCACTCGTTGGAACCGCGTGGAGTCCGTTGGTCCTCGTTGGACCAACACGGAGCATTGCCTTATTGCCGAGAAGCCCGCGTAGCCGGGCGATTAGCCCGCGCAGACGCCCAGCCTTGCGGCTGTTGTTGCTGACTGTAGGGGATGGGTGGTGGTGCCCGGGACCGGAATCGAACCAGTGACACGCGGATTTTCAATCCGCTGCTCTACCAACTGAGCTACCCGGGCAACCATGGCGCCCGAGGGCGCTAAGTCGGGCGGTTTATAGGGGGCATTGCCGGGGTGTGCAAGCGGGTTTTGCCGGTTGCCCCGCAGCTTGTGGAAGGGCCCGCGCGGGGCCCTTCCGGATTGGCCTTGCCGCTACTCGGCGAGGTCGCGTCCCTTGGTGTCGCGGAGGAAAATCCCGCCCACCACCACCGTCATCAGCGCCACGACGATCGGGAACCACAGGCCGAAATAGATGTTGCCTGCGGCCGCCACCATCGCCGTTGCCACCAGCGGCAGCAGCCCGCCGAACCAGCCATTGCCGATGTGGTACGGCAGCGACATCGAGGTGTAGCGGATCTTGGTCGGGAACAGCTCTACCAGGTATGCGGCGATCGGCCCGTACACCATGGTCACGAAGATCACCATGATCCACAGCACCCCGATGGCCATCCACCAGTTGATGCGCGACGTATCCGCCGGCACCGTCGTGTACTCGATCACATCCACCGAGGTCGCAGCGGCGTCCACCGCCGGCACGGCCGTCACCGTGGCCAGCTTCTTGGCCGCCGGATCCGCCGCCACCCGTGCCGCATTGAGCGCGGCGATCGCATCGGCCGGCTTCTTGTCGGCCTGCGCCTGGGCAATGGCCGCTGCCTGCTCGGGCGAGATCGCTATCGTCGACGGTGTCGCCTTGAGGTTCGGATAGCCCGAGTCGATCAGCGCCTGGTTCCAGCTCGGCGCCGTGAACCCGGTCACCGTGGTGCCGTTGATCGTCAGCGTCGCCGGCGACCCTGCCGGCAGCGCCACGGAGTTGAAGCTCAGTCCACCCTTGGTGAGCAGGTCCTTGCCGCGGTCGCAATCGCCGAACACCGTGCCCGGGAACACGAACACGTTGAAGTGGCACTGCGCCGGATCGGCCGCCACTTCGATCGTGGTCTTCTGCTGGTATTCGTAGAGCGCCGGGTTCACCGCCTGCGCCAGCCACCCGAACAGGGTGAAATAGCTCAGCGCCGCAATCAGGCACCCCGCGAGGATGATGTAGAGCCGCCCGATCCGATCGCTCAGCGAGCCGAAGAACACGAAGAACGGCGTGCCGAGCAGCAGCGCGAGGCCGACCAGCATGTAGGTCGTGAGGTAGTCGACCTGCTGGGTGATGTTGATGAAGAACAGCGCGTAGAACTGCCCCGTGTACCACACCACGCCCTGGCCGGCGGTTGCCCCCAGGAGCGCCAGCAGCACCAGCTTGTTGTTGGGATATTTGAGGAAGCTGTCGGTCAGCGGCGACTTCGAGCCTTTGCCCTCTTCCTTCATCTTCTTGAAGATCGGGGATTCGTTGAGCTTCAGCCGCACCCACACCGAATAGCCGAGCAGCACCACCGAAACGAGGAACGGGATACGCCAGCCCCAGTCTGCGAATACCGCAGTGGGCATCGAGGTGCGCGACAGCCCGATCACCAGCAGCGACAGGAAGAAGCCCAGCGTCGCCGTGGTCTGGATCCAGCTGGTCGCATAGCCGCGCCGGCCGGGCTGCGAGTGCTCGGCCACATAGGTCGCCGCCCCGCCATACTCGCCGCCAAGCGCCAGACCCTGCAGCAGCCGCAATAGCACGAGCAGGATCGGCGCTGCCCATCCAATGGTCGCGTAGGTGGGCAACAGGCCGACCGCGAAGGTGGAAATACCCATCACCAGCACGGTGATGAGGAACGTGTACTTGCGGCCGACCAGGTCGCCGATCCGGCCGAAGAACAGCGCCCCGAACGGCCGGACCAGGAAGCCCGCCGCATAGGTTGCGAACGCCGACAGCAGCGCTGCCGTTTCGTTGCCGGGTGGGAAGAACAGCGCCGCGAAGAACGGCGCCAGCGTGGCGTAGAGATAGAAGTCGTACCACTCGAAAATCGTGCCGGTCGACGACGCGACGATGACGAATCGTTCGTCCTTCGTCAGGCCGGACCCTCGGCCTGACGTTACGGCCGTGTCTGCAGTAGCCATTGGTTCCCCCTCAGGACCAGCAGGCCGGCCCCCCACGGACCGGTGCAGAGCGACTGTTGCGACGATTTGATGACAGTTACAGCAGCATCGCTGACGTGCCTGCGGTTTGGTGATGCGCAATGCACCGTTGTTTGCGGCCTTGCACTCCGGCCGGTGATGCTTAGTCTCTCGCGACGTTTTTGGAGGAAGAAGATGCTTGAGGATCTCAAGGGGAAGCGCGTGCTGGTGACCGGCTCGTCGACGGGTATCGGCGCCGCGGTGGCGCGTGAGCTCGGCCGGCTGGGCGTCGCGGTGGCAGTGCATGGCAACAAGAACGCCGAAGCCGCCGAGGCCGTCGCCGCCGAAATCCGCGCTGCGGGCGGCAAGGCCGTGGTGGTCATCGGCGACGTCAGCAACTCCGCCTCCGCCGCAAAGATCGTCACCGATGCGGTCGCCGGGCTTGGCGGGCTCGATATCCTCGTCAACAATGCAGGCGCCATCCTCGATCGCGTCACCAATGCCGGGTTCGATGAGGCCATGTACGAGCAGGTGTATAACCTCAACGTGCGCTCGGTGCTGGCCGTGACCAAGGCGGCCTACCCGCATCTGAAGGCAGCCGGCGGCGGCTCCATCATCAACACCGGCTCGATCGCCGGCCGCTTCGGCGGCTTCGCCGGCTCGTCGGTCTATGCCTCGGCCAAGGCCGCCGTGCACTCCATCGCCCGCAACGCCGCCCGCGAATTCGCCCCCGACCACATCCGCGTCAACGTCGTCGCCCCGGGCTTCATCATCACCCCGTTCCACGACAAGACCCCGCAATCGGTGAAAGACACCGCCGCCGCCCAAATCCCGATGCAACGGCTGGGCACCGCTGAGGACTGTGTGGGCGCGTACGTGTTCCTGGCCTCGGACTCGATGTCTGGCTACATCACGGGGCAGATCATCGACGTGAACGGCGGGCAACTGATGCCATAGGGCAGGACGCGCCGAACCATCAGTCGTCATCTCCCCCTTGGCGGGGGAGAAAGCGATTTCTTAGGTTTAGCCGTTTGGCTAAGCCTTAGAAATCGCAAGAGAGGGGGTCGTGAAGCATGCGCCAGCCAGTCCCACCTCCGCACCGCGCCTTCGCCAAATCGCTCCGCACCAACGGCACCGATGCCGAGCGCAAGCTCTGGTCGCTCCTCCGCGCCGGCCAACTCGATGGCCTCAAGTTCAAACGCCAGGTCCCCCTCGACGGCTACATCCTCGATTTCGTCTGTTTCGAGGCGCGCCTGATCATTGAACTCGACGGCAGCCAGCACGCCGGCTCCGCAACAGATCAACTCCGCGACGAACACTTCCGGACAACCGGCTTCCGGACCCTTCGCATCTGGAACAATGAAGTCCTGCAGAACCCCGAGGGCGTCTTCGAGAAACTGAGAATCGTGCTCGAGACGAGAGACCGCTGACCCCCTCTCTTGCGAAAACTAAGGACTTAGCTGCGCTAAGCCCAAGTTTTCGCTTTCTCCCCCGCCAAGGGGGAGAGTCCCGACTGATACTCCAACGCAGATGGAGGGCACTGTTCATCTCCCCCCTTTGCGGGGGAGAAAGCGATTTCTTGGGCTAATCGCAAGAGAGGTGTCGAGGCCAGGCACCCAGCGCCTACTCCTCATCCCCATCATCCTGCGTCACCACCCCGTCCTCCTCATCCACCTCAACCGGCTCCGCCGGAATCACATAGCTCCCGCTGAGCCAGCGATTGAGGTCGATATCCTGGCAGCGCCCGGAACAGAACGGATGGTGCTGCTGGCTCGACGGTTTGCCGCAGATCGGGCAGGGCCGAGTCGGCTTCAGCTTGATGATTTCGGCGGTCATCTCAGACCGCCGTCAGGCTCGACTGGTTGAGCCAGTTGAAGTGCACCGGATAGCCCTCGCCCGCCAGCAGCCCCACCGTCTCGTTCAGCGGCAGCCCGACTACGGCCGAGTACGACCCCTGCAGCTTCAGCACGAACGCCCCGGCAATACCCTGGATGGCGTACCCACCCGCCTTGTCGCGCCATTCGGCGCTGGCGAGGTAGCTTTCGATTTCGCGCGCCGAAAGCCGCTTGAAGCGGATGCGCGTTTCGACCAGGCGCTTCCGCATCTGGCCCGACGGCGTCAGCATGGTGACGGCGGTGAACACCCGGTGCGAGCGGCCCGAAAGCACGCGCAGGCACTCGGAGGCTTCTTCCATCGTCTCGGCCTTGGGCAGGATACGGCGGCCCACGGCCACCACCGTGTCGGCAGCCAGCACCAGCGCATTGCCGGCGATTCCGGTGCTCTTGGCCTTATGCTGCGCGGTGATCGCCTTCTGGTCGGCGAGACGCTGCGCCAGCTTGCGGGGCAGCTCGCCCTTTTCGGGCGTCTCGTCGATATGCGCCGGCACCAGATGCTCGGGCTCGATGCCGATCTGGTTCAGCAACGCCAGGCGTCGCGGCGATGCGGACGCGAGAATGAGCTCGGGACGGCTGGCCATGGAGTGCCCTATTTGAAGCGGTACGTGATCCGGCCCTTGGTCAGATCGTAAGGTGTCATTTCGCACAACACCTTGTCGCCCGCCAGCACGCGGATACGATTCTTGCGCATGCGGCCGGCAGTATGGGCGATGATCTCGTGCTCGTTTTCGAGTTTTACCCGAAAGGTCGCGTTGGGCAGCAGTTCCGTTACCACCCCCGGAAACTCGAGCACTTCTTCCTTGGCCATACTGTCTCCATCCGAGGCGCGCGATGGCTCTGCCGCCGCGCTCCCGAACTTACCTGAAGCGGTAGTTGATCCGGCCCTTGGTCAGGTCGTAGGGGGTCATTTCAACCAGCACTTTGTCGCCGGCAAGCACGCGGATGCGGTTCTTGCGCAGCCGCCCGGCCGTATGGGCGATGATCTCGTGCTCGTTCTCCAGCTTCACCCGAAAGGTCGCGTTGGGCAGCAGTTCCGTGATCACGCCCGGAAATTCGAGCACTTCTTCCTTAGCCATTCTCTCTCCTGAGACGGCCCCGCGAAACACGATACTGACAATGTCGGGGGCTCGAATTGGGCGCCACCTATACTGGATGCCGCCCGGTTTGTGAACCACCCGTGGGTGGCGATGCTATGTTCATATGGTGCAGCGCGCTGGATTTGAGAAGTAGGCCACCTCCTACCTTCTCCCACAAGGGGAGAGGGCAAGGGCAGAGCTCAAGCCGCCTTGGTCGGCGCTGCCACCAGCTTCTCCAGCCGCTCCCGCACCCGCTGCTGTAGCGTATCCCTCAACGTGCGATACGCACTCAGCACCGCCTCACGGTTCCCCTCCGTCTCCGTGGGGTCCGGCATCGGCCAATGCTCGATCGCACCCATCTCCAGCCCACGCCGCTCCACCGCTTCCGGCGCATCGTTGGACAGCGTGATCACCAGGTCGAAGTGGTTGGCCACCAGCTCGTCCATGGTGTGCGGGGTGTGGACGCTCATATCGACGCCGATCTCTTCCATCACCTCGTGCACGAACCCATCTGCCTTGCCCGAGCGAACGCCAGCTGAGCGCACGATCAGCCGCCCGGGGAAGAACCGGCGCGCCAGCGCCGCGGCGATTGGCGAGCGCACCGAGTTCATCGAGCAGACGAACAGCACCGTCGGCAGCGTCGACTCGCGCTCATCGATCCGGCTGGCAAACGGCTGCACCGCGCAGATCAGCGTGAAGAGGCGCCTTGCCGTGTTGAGGTCCATCTCCAGCTTGTTGTCGAGCCGGGTGCGCAGCAGCTCCGCCGCATCGTTGTGCAGTCCGCGCCGCGCCATGTCGACGGTTTCGATCTGGTAGGTCGATCCGGTCTTGATCGCGTCGTAATAGCTCTCGCGGATGCGGAAATAGTCACGGATCAGCCGCCGGAACGGCGTCAGCGACAAATAGTGCGCGGCGATCGGCTCATAGGTGTCCGGGTTGCGCACATCGAGCACGATATAGTTGCTGACGATCGAGACGTGCAGCGCATATGGCCCCGTCGCCTTCACCCGCGCCGGGGCGAAGACGTTCTCCTCGACTAGGTCGTAGATGGCGATGCGCCATTCATGCACCTCGTCGGGATCGACCGAGGTGATCGTGTTGGGATCGAGGGTCACGGCGACGATACGATCGCTCTTGGGATCGAACTGTCGCGGCGAGAGCGCCATCTACCGATTGAGCCTTATCGATATCGAGCGCGCATGCGCCTCGAGCCCCTCCGTCTGGGCCAGGGTCCGCGCCGCCGGCGCCAGTTCCGCCAACGAGGCCGGGTCGCATTGCAGCACCGACGTACGCTTCATGAAATCCAGCACCCCCAGCCCCGACGCATAGCGCGCCGAGCGGGCCGTCGGCAGCACGTGGTTCGAACCGCCCACATAATCGCCGATCGCCTCGGGCGTGTGATGCCCGAGAAAAATCGCACCAGCATTGCGAATCTTGGGCAGCAGCGCCTGCGGATCGTCGACCGCGAGCTCGACGTGCTCCGAGGCGATGCGGTTCGCCAGCTCCACCGCTTCCGCCATCGAGGCCACGGTGATCACCGCACCGAACTCTTCCCAGCCCGCGCGCGTGATCTCGGCTCGCGGTAGCAGTTCGATCTGGCGCCATACCTCGTCCTCGACCAGGTCCGCCAACTTGTGGTCGGTGGTAATAAGGATCGCCTGCGCCCCGCCGCCGTGTTCGGCCTGCGCCAGCATGTCCGCCGCCACCCAGGCCGGGTTGGCCGACGAGTCGGCAATGACCAGCACTTCCGAGGGCCCGGCGATCATGTCGATGCCCACCGTGCCGAACACCTGGCGCTTTGCCGCCGCGACATACGCATTGCCCGGCCCGACGATCTTCGAGACCGCCGGGATCGTCTCCGTGCCATACGCCAGTGCCCCGATCGCCTGCGCCCCGCCGATCCGGTAGATCTCGGTCACCCCGGCAATCTTCGCCGCCGCGAGCACCGCGTCGTTCGCCTCGCCGCCCGGCATCGGCACCACCATGGCGATGCGGCTCGCGCCGGCGACCTTGGCCGGCACCGCGTTCATCAGCACCGAGGACGGATAGGCCGCCGTGCCGCCCGGCACATAGATGCCCACCGCCTCGACCGGCGTCCAGATCGTCCCCAGCGTCACCCCAAGGTGATCCTGGTAGATGTGGTCGAGTGGCTTCTGCTTTTCGTGGTGCGCGCGGATGCGCTCATGCGCCACCGTCAGCGCCGACAGAACATCGGCAGAAGTTCGTGCACTAGCGTTGGCTATTTCCTCGTCCGTGACGCGGATAGACCATAGATTTGCAGCCGGTTTGTCGAACCGCTCGGTGTATTCGATCACCGCCGCATCGCCCCGCGCCTTCACATCGGCAAGGATCGCGGCAACCGCGCTACCCACTTCCTCCGAAGCTTCCCGCTTCGAATTCAGCAGCGTTTCAAAGGATTTAGCAAAGCCGGCATCGCGGCTATCAAGCCTTACCGGCATCAGGAAGCGTGCTCTGGCTTGGCCTTCGCCGCCCAGGCCGACCCCAGGTCCTGCAGCCGCGCCTCCAGCACCTCCACCTCCAGCCGAACCGTCCCGCCACCGGCAAAAGCCAAGTCAACCCAACCACTTGGCGCTTCGCTTTCGGTGAACCGGATGGTCAGCAATTCCAGCGCGCCCTCGACCGAATTGGTATCGATCCCCGCCACCTTCACCCCGGTCACCCGGTCGAAATGCAGCGCCGCGCGCTTCCGCACCCCGGCCTTGGCACCAGCGCCATCTTCCCAGGCGTAGCGGTTCATCAGCAGCGCGAAACGCTTGTCGGCCTTGGCGTAACCCATGTCGCCGACGCGCACGATGGCGTCCTGCGTGGTCGCCGAAATCACGTCGAGGTCTTCGCTATCAAGCGCCAGAAGCTTGAGATCGGTCATATCTAGGGGGTCCGGAAACGGTGAAGTTGACCAGCAAGTGGGGGCCCGGAAGACGATCTACAAGTTTGGGGGCAGGGGAGCAATCGGTGCGTTAGGAAAAGCCGCTACCAGCTGTTGGCCCGCCAGCGTATTCCAAGAACCCAGCCCAACGTGACGCTGAGCAACGCCCCCGTCAGCGCCGATCCCTCAAGCCTGTTGTGCGACTGCTCGGCGGTGCGATCCAGCATCCAGAGCCAATCCGTAACGCAGGCGAACCAGGCCGCGCCAAGCACCAGAACACATAGCCCGATCCACAACCGCGACGGCAGGCCATGGGGCAAAAATCGACCAACGACTAAAAGTAGAGCAGCCAGAACGAGACCAATGAGCAGGCCTACTCCCAGCCACTCGATCATCGTCAGCCGGTAACCCGCTCGATCTCCGCGCCCACGGCGCTCAGCTTGTCCTCGAGCCGCTCGAACCCGCGATCGAGGTGGTAGATCCGGTTCACCACCGTCTCGCCGCGCGCCGCCAGCCCCGCGATCACCAGCGACACCGAGGCGCGAAGGTCCGTCGCCATCACCTGAGCGCCCTTGAGCCGCGGCACGCCGGTCACCGTCGCCACCTGGCCATCGACCTTGATATCGGCGCCGAACCGCGCCAGCTCTGCCACATGCATGTAGCGGTTCTCGAAGATCGTCTCGCGGATCTGCGAGGTGCCGTCCGCCATGGTCATCAGCGCCATGAACTGCGCCTGGAGGTCAGTCGGAAAGCCCGGGAACGGCTGGGTCTCGGCATGCACCGCCTGGATCCCGTTGCCGTTGCGACGCACGCGGATGCCGTTCGCCTCTGATGAAATGTGCACCCCGGCCTGGCCCAGCGTATCGAGCGCTGCCTGCAGATGCTCCGCCCGCGCATGCTTCAGCAGCACGTCGCCGCCGGTCATCGCGGCCGCCATTGCATAGGTGCCGGTCTCGATCCGGTCTGCCACAACGGCGTGGGTCGCGCCATGGAGCTCACCCACGCCCTCGATGGTCAGCGTGCGCGTGCCGATCCCGGAAATCTTGGCGCCCATCTTCACGAGGCACTCGGCGAGATCGCTGATCTCAGGCTCCATCGCCGCGTTCTCGAGCACCGTCGTGCCCTTGGCCAGCGTCGCCGCCATCAGCAGCACGTGCGTTGCGCCCACAGTCACCTTGGGGAACACCACGCGCGCCCCGCGCAACCCGCCCTTCGGCGCCCGCGCGACGACGTAACCCTCGTCGATATCGATCTCGGCCCCGAGCTCCTTGAGCCCCTGCAGGAACAGGTCCACCGGCCGCGTGCCAATGGCGCAACCACCCGGCAGCGACACCCGCGCCTCGTGCGCCCGCGCCAGCAGCGGCCCGATCACCCAGAAGCTCGCCCGCATGGTCGAAACCAGCTCGTACGGGGCGGTGGTGTCGACGATCTCGGCGGCCTGCAGCGTCATCCGCTGGCCATCCAGCGTCGGCGCCTTGCGGCCGTGCACGGCGATATCGACGCCGTGGTTTTCGAGGATCTTCTCAAGCTGGTTGACGTCCGCCAGCCGCGGCACGTTCTCGAGTACCAGCGGGTCCTTGGTCAGCAGCGAGGCGATCATCAGCGGCAGGGCCGCGTTCTTTGCGCCCGAGATAGGGATTTCGCCCCTCAGCTCGTTGCCCCCGACCAGACGAATGCGATCCATGTGTACTTCCCGACTGCGAGGCGTTCTGCCCCTTGCCCTAGCTATCCGAGTCACGCCCCGGCTTCAACGCGTCCCCCACCTCCGCGTCCTCAGGCGATGTCCTGACCGATTCCTGTTTACCGGCAGTTGCCGACCGAGCCCGCGCCTGTTCCTTCCGCCGCTTCAGGTTCTCCCGAAGCTTGGCGGCCGATCTCTGCTCCCGCCCGGTCCTGCTCTCCGACATGCAAGTCCTTGTTTCGTCGGCGCCCATATCCACCATCGGCGCGGCGAACCAGAAACGCCGTGCCGCACGGTGCACCAAATCTACCAGCAACCACCGATCAAGGCTGTACCCCGTTTGCAAGCTTTTTTGCGCTTGCGCGGTGCCAAGCCCTGTGGCAGTAACCGCCCCACGCCGCCGGGGGCCTCGCCACCCGGCCTCCGCGTTAGCTGCAGTAGCTCAGTGGTAGAGCACTCCCTTGGTAAGGGAGAGGTCGAGAGTTCAATCCTCTCTTGCAGCACCATTTTCCAAGCAGATCAGTAGCACACCACTACGTCCGCTCTCCGGGGTTGTGCCTGCATCTGCGGCACCCTGTGCGGGGAGCGATGCGCAACGGTGAATTGGCCGCGCCCCGCCCAAGCTCAGCTTCCGACTAGCCGTGCGGGTGGTCGTTTCCTTTGCCGGCCTGTCCGCCGGCGAGGCTCAGTAGCTCGGAGCGCGAGCCGACGCCGAGCTTGCGGAAGATATTGTGGAGGTGAACCTTGGCGGTTCCTTCCGAGACCTTGAGTCGGAACGCCAGGTTCTTGTTGCTTTCACCCGACAACACCAACTGGACGATCTCCATTTCGCGCGACGTCAGCAGCAGTGAGAGCTCTTTCCATACCTTTCGGCGCGTCGCTTCGCGAAGTGCCGCGGCGTCCGTACGCTCGACCGGCAGCCATCGGCCGCCGGCGGTAACGACATGAAGGCAGTGGAGCAGGCTTTCCGTTGCGCTTTCCTTGAAAACAAGGCCGGCGGCGCCGGCGGCCAACAGATCGTAGATTTCGGCATCACTCGCAGATGCCGCGAGGATCACTGCGCGGGTGGGCAATGCCCGCTCGCGCAACTCCTGGAGAACCTCGAGGCCCGAGCGCCCGGGCATGTTGAGATCCAGGACAGCGATATCGGGTGCGCTCGCGCCGATGGCTTCGAGCGCCAGCGCGCCGTCCGCGCAGGTTGCAACTACGCGAAAGTCAGCGTCCCCATCGATGAGTGCCGACAGGCCCTTGAGTACGATTGGGTGGTCGTCGGCGATCACCACCGTCGCTATCTTCGCGCCTGTTTCCGCGCCTGGTGGATCTGGTCCCTCGCGGAGGCTGGTGACATAGTGGCGGAGCAAACCGTGTTGTTCGCGAAGAATGCCACGTGCGCGCTCGATCGCCGGCTTCGCGCCCGGCTCGGCGGCATCAAGCAGCACCTTCAACGCAAAGTCGGCAGCTGTAAGCTCCTGAAGGATGCCGTCATGCAGCTCCGCGGCAATACGAAACCGCTCGGCGCGCGCCGACTTGTCTCGCGCAACCGCAGCGTGTTCCTGCCGCACCGGACTACGCTTGGCCCCACTCTGAAGGTCAAGACTAGTCAATATTACCTATCCACTCGTTCTACTTCTTGCAGTTGGCGCACCAAATGGGTGCCTGCTGGAGACCAAGGTAGCCTATCCGGCTACAGACGGAAACGTGGCCGTCGTCGAATAGTAAAGTTGTGATCAAGCTGCCGGTCAATCCCGCCGCCAGGGCCTCGGATGACTTGTCCCGTCTTGGGGTGAGGGAGGGCTCTGCTGTCAGGGTCCTGATGGTTAACGGTTCGTATACCTGCAGGTATATGGATAACGCTTGGTGGATGCGCCATTCATAGCGGACCGACTAGACCCGCCCCGGCCGTGCGGCGGAGGCGGAAGGGTCTTCGGCACAACATGTTCGACAGTGGAGGGCCGCGCGCGGGGGCGCTGCGCACATCCACCGTCCTGAACGATGGGGAGTGTGCGATGACCGACCTGACCAGCCCTGGTTCTTCCGTGACGCTTGCGACCGTGAGCGGCGGCAATGCAATCTTCCAATATGACGTTCCCGTTGGTTCGGGAACCGGCATTTACAACACCTTCCTGGCGACGCAGTCGACCGACGGCACCGCTGAGGGCTACAATTCCAATGCTGGTGGCAACTATCTCGACACCAACTCGGCCAAGACCGAGAGCATCCAGCTCAGCAGCCTGCAGACGAGTGTAGTGGATGGTGTGACCTACTACATCTTCAGGCTCGACCTGAATGAGTCGCCCGATCTCGTGCAGCTCAACAAGCTCAAGGTGTTTGTTTCTCCGAACCAGGCGGCTGCCGGCGACTTCAACAACACCACCGACACGTTCGCCAACACCTCGCAGATCTATACGCCGATCTTCGACCTCGATCAGACCACCGACCAGACCCTGATCCTCACCGAACATTCGAGCGGCAGCGGCACGGACGACTATGCGCTGCTGATCCCGGTCGATGCGTTTCCTGCATCGGGTTACGTCACGATCTACACCAACTTCGGCGCACCCAGCCACGGCAACGTGAATGACCCCAACGCCGAGGACGGCGGCTTCGACGAATGGGCCGCCTTCAGCAAGCCCAGCACCGATGACGGCGCCCCCGACATCAAGGTCGTGAAGACCCCGGACATCACCACGATTGCCGAGGGGACGACGAGCGACATCGTCTACACCTATGAAGTGACCAACGAGAGCACCTCGGACACCGATCCACTGACTATCACCTCGCTGGTCGACGATGTGCTCGGTGACATCAGCGCCAACTACGTGAGCGGCGACGATGGCGACAATCTGCTGGAGAAGGGCGAGACCTGGATCTACACGGCGACCGCCAAGGACCAGACCGGCAATGTCGGCGACGACATCACC
>NZ_JBFUGO010000016.1:0-124701 GCF_056402875.1 Devosia sp. P3_B2
CCGCATCGAGCGACCCTCGCGTGATAGCGGCTTGACCGGCGAACCGGTCCTTGCCGTGATGGTTTCCGCCTGAACTGCAGCGACCCGCAGCCCACCCGGTCTCCCCCGCACCAACCACTCGTCATGATCTCGCTTCGGTGCAGCGGATGAGCGGGAGAATCGCATAGGTGGGGAGTGGGGGGATAGATCGGCGCAAGATTCTCGCAACGCCTTGTGCCGCCTCGGCATTGTGGCTCCGCAGCTACTGCGACGCCCGCACCTCTTGTTTCCACAACGGCGCGGACCGATAACCTCCCCATGACCGACACCACCATCAATCCCGACGAGATCGCCAAGTTCGCCGCCATGGCGGATGAGTGGTGGGATCCGAAGGGCAAGTTCAAACCGCTGCACAAGTTCAACCCGGTGCGGCTGGGTTATGTGCGCGACAAGGTGATCGCGCAGTTCGGCAAGGACAGCACGGTGCGCCGACCGCTCGAGGGCGTACGCATCCTCGATATCGGCTGTGGTGGCGGGCTGCTGAGTGAGCCGCTGGCCCGGCTGGGCGCGACAATGGTCGGCGTCGATGCCGGCGAGAAGAACATCCGCATCGCCGAACTGCATGCCAAGCAGTCTGGGCTCGATATCGACTATCGCGCTACCACGGCCGAAGCGCTGGACGCTTCGGGGGAGCGGTTCGATGTGGTGCTGAACATGGAAGTGGTGGAGCACGTGGACAACGTGCCGCTCTACATGAAGAGCTGTGCCAGCCTGGTGAAGCCGGGCGGCCTGCTGTTCACCGCCACCATCAACCGGACGCCGCGCGCCTATGCGCTTGCGATCATCGGGGCGGAGCGGGTTCTGGGCTGGCTGCCCAAGGGCACCCACGATTTCCGGAAGTTCCTGACGCCGGACGAGATCTCAGCGCTCTGCGCCCGCAATGGCCTGAAGGTCATCGACAAGACCGGCGTGGTGTTCCATCCGCTGGCCGACGAGTGGCGACAGAGCCGCGACCTCGGGGTCAACTACATGGTGCTGGCGGCAAAGCCTGCAGCCTGATCACGGTTGATCAGCCGACCACCAGAGTGTCGCGACCGTAGGCCAGCGTGATGGTGCCGCGGATCGGATGACCCGACAGGTCTTCGTCCCAGTAGAGGAACCAGCGGCCGGCGCCATAGGTGCGGTCCAATGCGTCTTCCACCGCGAAGTCGAACGGCTTCAGTGCCTTGAGGGCGGCCGACGCGGCGTCACTCATCACGGCGCGGATAGCGCCGCCGGTTGTGGTGGTCGCCGGGGTCAGGGTCGAATGGTGCATTCTATCCTCCTTCGGCAGCGCCTTGGGCGCCGTCTCTGGAGGCAAATCTGCGTCCGAGGCCTTGAACCGTGACTGAACGGCGCGAGTCAGGCGCCGTTCAGCGAAATAAACCTGCGATCACGCGCACCGTTCTGCCATTGCCGGCCCTCTTGTTCTGCGATGCAGCAAGGAGTGACGCATGTTCTATCGCAAGAATGTCTGGGCCTGGGAGCAACTCGTCCGTCTGATTGCCGGGACGGTGATGATCGGAGGCGGGCTGCTCTATCTGACCGGTTGGTCGGGATATGCCGTCGCCGCTACGGGTCTCTATCTGGCGCTGACAGGCATGTTCGGCTATTGCCCGGCCTGCGCCATGATCGGCCGAAAGCCCGTCGACAAGACCTGATGCCGCCAAGGGACCTCATCGCTTCCGCCAGGAACGGCGACGCCGCCGCGATCACGTCGCTGCTCGCGGCGGCCCAGCCGGACATCCGCCGCTACGCCCGCGCCGCCTGCCAAACCGCTGATGTCGACGACGCCGTCCAGGATGCGCTTTGTCTGCTGCACCGCCGCATCGGCAGCCTGCGTGTCATCTCGGCCTTCTCGGGCTGGCTGTTTGCAGTGGTGCGGCATGAATGCATCAGGCTTGCCCGGCGTGGCTTCGGCCGCAGCGCGCCGTTGGAGGTCATCGAGAACCATGTCGACTTCGCCGTGCGGCCGGATCACGAACTGCGGCTCGACCTGGCTGCAGCCATCCAGTCGCTGCCGGCGCACTATCGGGAGGTTCTCATCCTGCGCGACCTGGAGGAACTGACCATCGACGAGATCGGCGCCCGTCTGGATGCGACGCGCGAGACGGTCAAGGCGCGGCTCCACCGCGCCCGCTCGCTGGCGCGCGAGTACCTGGCCCGCTAGTTCGCCTCGTCCGGCACATGTGGCAGCGGCAGGAAATCGACGCCGTCGTCGATCAGTTCGGCCACCTCGTCGCGCGTCGCTTCGCCGTAGATGCCGCGCGGGTCGGCTTCCTTGAAGTGGATCTTGCGGGCTTCCTCGGCGAACTTGTCGCCGACATAGTCGGCCTCGCTAGTGACCTTCTTGCGCATCACGCGCAGCATCTCGCGAATCTCGGCCTGCTGCGGATGGCCGCTCGACAGCGACACCTTGTCGGAGTTCATCCGCGACACCGCCGGCGCCATCAGCGCCTTTTCAACCCGCACGGAATTGCAGATCGGACAGGTGACAATGCCGCGCCCGGCCTGCTCATCGTAGGCTTCGGCGCTTTTGAACCAGGCGTCGAACTTGTGGGATCTGTCACAGACGAGCGAATAACTGATCACGCGGATACGTCCTCTCGGGCGAATACCGTCGGGCCCGAAGCGCCGAGGGTTAGCGAAAACGGACGGGCATTGGCAAGCGCCGGGACGCGCCCGCGCGCTTCATCCACTGCTGATAGATCGATGTCGGCAATCGCGATGCCCGGACCATCGCCACCGAGCTCGGCGACGATCTTGCCCCAGGGGTCGATGATCATCGAGTGGCCCCAGGTGGAGCGGCCATTTTCGTGCTTGCCGGCCTGCGCGGCGGCGATCACCCACGAGCCGGTTTCGATGGCGCGGGCGCGAAGCAGCACTTCCCAGTGCGCTTCGCCGGTGGGGACGGTGAAGGCGGCGGGCACAGAGATCACCTGCGCCCCGGCTTCCGCCAAGGCGCGATGCAGCGCCGGGAAGCGCACGTCGTAGCAGATGGTCATGCCAAGGTTGAAGCCCGGCCCATCGGTGACGACGGCGGCATCGCCACCGGCATAGGTCTCGCTCTCGCGGTACTGCTTCAGGCCGGGAAGCGTCGCGTCGAACAGGTGGATTTTGTCATAGGTCGCAGCGATCGAACCATCAGGCCGGAACAGCACCGACCGATTGGCGAAGCGCCCGTCTGGCAGCGCCACGGCGAGCGAGCCGAGGTGCAGACTCACCCCGAGCTTCTTCGCGATACCGCTGGCGCGGGCGATGGCCGGGTTGTTCTCCCACAGACCGGCGACGGACTTCAGCCCATCCCGATTCTCGGCGAACACTACCGTTACCTCCGGCGATAGCAGATAGGTCGCGCCCTGCCCGGCAGCCTCGGCAGCCAGCTGCTCGAGCTGATCGAGATTGGGACCCGGCTGGGTGCCCGAAGTCATCTGCAGGGCGGCGGCGCGCATCTTCACGTCCTAGCTGGCGAGCAGCGGATCGAGCTGGCCGCCACGATCGAGCGCCGCCATGTCATCATAGCCGCCGACATGCGTCTCGCCCACGAAGATCTGTGGCACGGTACGCCGGCCGTGCGCCCGCTGCACCATCGCCATGCGGGTGTCGGGATCGTCGGCATCGACCTCCTCATATTCGACGCCCTTTTCGTCCAGCAGCGACTTGGCGGCGTGGCAATAGGGGCACCATTGGGTCGTATAAATTTCTACCTTTTTCATCTCACCTACAGAAGCGCTGGGATTTGTTGAGTTCTATATGGGGAGTTCGGCGCCTGTCACAACGCGTGCGAACGAGATCACATCGATTTTGATCAACCCGGCCCGCTTGAGCACGCGGGTGATCGCCTTGACCGTTGAGCCAGTGGTGATGACGTCGTCGACCAGCACCACGCCGCGCCCCTTGAGCCGGCGCAACGCCTCCGGGTGCGCGGTGAAGGCGCCGGCGACATTGCGCTGACGCGCATCGGCGGAGAGCCCGACCTGCTGGCGGGTGCGGCGGGTGCGGGCGACGAGGCCGGTATCGACGGGCAATCCGGTGAGCCGGCCGAGGGCGCGGGCCAGCTCGGTGGACTGGTTGTAGCGCCGCTCGAACTGCCGCCAGCGATGGAGCGGCACCGGCACGAGCACCGGCTGTTCAGCCCAGAATTCGGAGCCTGCCGGCGCCATCAGCCGGGCGCAGAACCCGGCGAGTTCCGGCCGGTCGCCGTATTTGAGGCGGCTGACGATGGCGCGGGCGACCTCGTTGTAGAGCACCGCCGAGCGGGCCCGGTCGAAGGGCGGCGGGTCGGCGATGGCTTCGGCGGAACGCGCGTCGGGGCCAAGCGAGACCTCGAATGGCAGGCCTAATACCGGGCAATAGGGGGCTGAAATCGGCCGAAGCTTTGCAAAGCACCGGGGACAGAGGGCGGAATGCACGGCGGTCGGCGCACCGCAATCGAGGCAGGTCGGCGGATAGACCAGATCGAGCAAAGCGCCTCCCAGCCGCACCATAGCAGCCGATCCCGCTTTGACTTTGCCCAGCCCCAATTCCATAACGCCCACGAGCTTATGAGACCGAGCGCGCATTGACTATGGCCCTGCCCCCGAAGGTTTTCGACCGCACGCTGATCGCCGAACACCTGGGGCGGCGTCCGGCCGAGCCCGATGATTTCGTCACCCAGCTGGCGCTCGACGACCTGGCGTCGCGGCTGATTACGGTATCGCGCGATTTCGAGCAGGCGCTGATCATGGCGCCGGATGGCTCGCGGTTGCCGCTGATGGGACGCTCGGCCAGCGGCGCGTTCGCCTTCGAGCGGGTCTCGACGGTGCTTGGCTCTGACGACGCACCGCTGGTCGACCCCGAGGCTCTGCTGCTGCCGCGCGAGGACTACGACCTGATCGTCTCGCTGTTCGACCTGCAGGTGACGAACGACGTACCGGGCTTCCTCGCCCGCATCCGCGCGCATTTGCGGCCCGACGGGCTGATGATCGCCGCCGCGCTCGGGGGCGACAGCCTGACCGAGCTGCGGCAGGCATTCCTGCGCGCCGATGCTGAGGCTTCGGGTGGCGCTTTTGCCCGGGTCGCGCCGTT
Source organism: Devosia sp. P3_B2 (assembly GCF_056402875.1). Classification (NCBI taxonomy): domain Bacteria; kingdom Pseudomonadati; phylum Pseudomonadota; class Alphaproteobacteria; order Hyphomicrobiales; family Devosiaceae; genus Devosia; species Devosia sp. P3_B2. The sequence goes on from NZ_JBFUGO010000016.1 coordinate 5,086, forward strand.
CATCCCGCTGGCCGATGCCGGCGGGCTGCTGCAGCGTTCGGGCTATGCGCTGCCGGTGACTGATCTCGAGACCTACCCGGTGCGATATGCCGATGCGCTGCGATTGATGCGGGAGCTGAAGGGGATGGGCGCGCAGAACCCGTTGGCCGATCGGCCCGGGCGAATGGCGACGAAGTCGTTGCTGGCCGCGGCCTCGGCAGCTTATGCAGAACTTGCGGGGGATCCCGATGGCCGGGTGCGGGCGACGCTGGAGATCATCTGGCTGAGCGGCTGGGCCCCGCACGAAAGCCAGCAGAAGCCGCTGCGCCCGGGCAGCGCCACGGTGCGACTCAAGGACGTGTTGGGAAAGAGCTAGAGACCTTCGATGTTGTCGAGTTGCTCACCCGAGCGGCTGGAGACATAGTCGAACAGCGTGCTCACGCTGCCGCCCGTCAGTGTCAACGCGATCAGCATACCCACGGCGACGAGGCCGGCGATCAGTCCGTATTCGATAGCGGTGGCCCCGCTCTCGTCACTGACAAAGCACCTGACCTGTGCACAAAGACCCGTCATCACCACCCTCAGAGCAGATCGCAGAGCGGCGCGATCAGCGGTTCATCGGCCGGCGGCATGGGAAAGTCACGCAGAGCCTGCGGGCGCACCCATTTCAGGGCGGCATGCTCGCGAGCTTCAGGGACGCCCTGCCACTTCCGGCAGACGTAAAGTGGCATCAGAAGATGAAAGTTTTCGTAAGAGTGGGATGCAAAGCTTAACGGAGCAAGGCACGCGCTCTGGGTGGAAATACCGAGTTCTTCTTCCAGTTCCCGGATCAGCGCCGCTTCAGGACTTTCGCCTTCCTCGAGCTTGCCGCCGGGGAATTCCCACAGGCCCGCCAATTGCTTGCCTTGTGGTCTCTGCGCGATCAGCACCCGCCGATCGGCATCGATCAGCGCGCAGGCGACGACCAGCTGGATCCTCACCCGCGACCCCAATCGGGCGCACGCCGGTAGATGTACTGGTAGACTTCGCCGAAGCCGAGCGAGCCGTAGAGGTTCAGCGCCGGCGCATTGTTGGCCAGCACCTGGATGGCCGAGTGGGTGGCCCCCATCGAGCGCACCCAATTGAGCGCCGCGCCCATCACCGCCCGGCCATAGCCCATGCCGCGGGCGCTCGGATGGGTGACGACGTTGAGATAGATGCCGATGCCGCTGGCAACCGCTGACAATGCCGCCGCCACCGGCAAGCCCGCCTTGTGATAGACGAGGACGCCCTTGGCCTCGCAGGCGATGCCGCCAAGAATGGCGGTCAGCGCGTCCATGGTTGACTGGTCGTAGCCGGACATATGCGACTGAGCCTTGATCCATTCAGGATCGGTCGGCTCGAAATAGCGGGCATGGAAATCGAGCGGGAAATCCTCGTCCGGCATCTCCATCGCCATCACGAGGCTCGGCTCGAACTCCTCCCACAGCAGCCCATCCAGGACCTCGACGATCTCGGGCGCGGTAAGCGGGGTTACGCGAAACACCGGCGGGATGCGGTGGCGCTTCGACAGCTCGGCGAGCCGCATCAGCCGCAGTTCCGCATAGCCGCCATCGCTCAGATCGAGGCAATGGATGGAGTTGGCGCGCTTGGTATAGCCGCGTGCATAGCGCCACTGCCACAGCCCATCCTGCGCCTGCTTGAGGGCCGGCCATGCCGTGAGGGTCGCGCCCTCGATCTGACTGACGCTGAGCGGGACCATCAGGACCTGTAATCGCCGTTGATAGTGATGTAGCCGTGCGTCAGGTCGCAGGTGTAAACGGTCGCCGTTCCAGCGCCGAGGCCGAGGCCGACGCGCACCTCGATATCCTCGTTCTTCATGTAGGCGCTGGTCGCGGCTTCATTGTAGGCGGGGTCGCGCTCGCCCTGGGTGGCGACGCGGATATCGCCGAAGCTGATCTCGAGTTTGTCGCGATCTGCCGGCTCGCCGGCCTTGCCCACCGCCATGACGATGCGGCCCCAGTTGGCGTCCTCGCCGGCAATTGCGGTCTTGACCAGCGGCGAGTTGGCGATCGACTGGGCGATGCGGAACGCGCTCTTGTCGCTGCTAGCACCCTCGACGGTGACGGTGACCATCTTGGTAGCGCCCTCGCCGTCGCGCACCACGTGAATCGCGAGTTCGTGCAGTACGTCGGCCAGCGCCTCGGCGAACACCTCCGCACGGGGATCGGTGGCGGAAGAGATCGGCGCGATGTCGGCCTTGCCCGTGGCGAAGACCAGGCAGGTATCGGAAGTGGAGGTGTCGCTGTCGACCGTCACTGAGTTGAAGCTGGTGTCGATCGCCGGCTGCAGCAGGCCCTGCAGCACGTCGGCAGCGATCGGTGCGTCAGTGAACACGAAGCTCAGCATGGTCGCCATGTCGGGGGCGATCATGCCCGAGCCCTTGGCGATTCCGGAAATCACAACTGGCACGCCGTCGAACTCGACGGTGGCGGTGGCCACCTTGGCAAAGGTGTCAGTGGTCATGATTGCCTTGGCGGCATCCATCCACGGTCCCGCCGCGAGGCGCATCGCCATCTCGGATGTGACGCCGGCGAACTTCTGCGCATCGAGCGGCTCGCCGATCACCCCGGTGGAGGCGAGGAAGATTTCAGCCGGGGCGACGCCCAGCGCGTTGGAGACGATCTCAGCCGACAGCGCTACCGAAGCGCGGCCCTTCTGGCCGGTGAAGGCGTTGGCGTTGCCCGAATTGACCAGCAGCGCGCGGGCTTTGCCGCCCCCGAGGTTCTGCCGGCACCAGTCGACGGCGGCCGAGGGGCACTTCGAACGGGTGAGGACACCGGCAACAACAGTTCCTTCGTCCATGGCGACGAGCAGAACGTCTGTACGATTCTTGTATTTGATCCCGGCTTCGGCCGTCGCGAACCGAACTCCGGCGACATCCGGCAGTTCCGGGTAAGTCTTGGGCGCGAGGGGAGAGACGGGATGGGCCATGTTGCGTCCTATACGGCGTCAATAGGCCCATCCGTTTGCCTCAAGCCTCGATCTGAAGCAAGTCGCAATCAGTTCGATCGGTTCAGCGCTTGCCGGTCGCAATAAAGCGGCCGAAACGCGCCTGGATCGTCGGAATGATGAAGTAGACCATCGCGATCACCATCAGTGGCGCGACGATGAAGTTGCGCTCCCACACCGGCCAGCCTTCGGTGAACGGTGCGACGAGGTAGATGAGCCCGGTGATCACCGGATAGACGGCGACGAGCGTGAGCAGTGCCAGCCGGGTCCGCATGGCGAGCGTCGGACCCGCGGGCTTGGTGGAAGCGACTGCGCTGGCGGCGGCGGATTGAACGGTCATTTCGATATCCCATATAAACGGTACGGCTCGTTACATAACGAAACGGTACGTAACGTTCAAGTGGATGCACGTCGCTATTTGGTGTATCCCAGCCATGCATCGCCCACAGGGCACCAGTGAGAGACATGTCCACCACCGACAGCCAGCCAAGAAAGTCCATCGGCGCCGCCCGCAACCCGGATAGCCACGAGGCGATCCTTGCGGCGGCCGAAGAGATTTTCTGCGAGTCCGGCTACGCTGGCTTCTCGATCGAGGCAGTGGCGCGCCGGGCCCGTGCCGGCAAGCCCACGATCTATCGCTGGTGGCCATCGAAGGCGCACTTGCTGCTCGACGTCTACACCCGGCTCAAAAGCTCACGCATGCCAGACCCGGACACGGGGACGCTCGAAGGCGATATCCGCACCTTCCTGACCGAACTGGTGCGCTTCTGGTCCGGCAACACCGGCGGGGTATACCGCTCGCTGATTGCCGAAGCCCAGGCGGACGCGAAGGCGGCCGAGGCGCTGCAGGCCTATTCGGTCGAGCGAACCCTACACACCGCCTCGATATTCGAGCGTGCCAAGGCGCGCGGCGAGATGCGCGCCGATGCCGACAGCCTGGCGGCTTCCGACCTGATGTCGGCCTATGCCTGGAAGCTGCTGCTGACCGACCGGCTCGCGAACCAGTCCGACATCATCGACAAGGTAACCTCCATCCTGGTCCGCGGCCTCGTCGCATAAGAAAACCCCGGCCAGGGCCGGGGTTCTCAATGACGTTGCGGTGCCGGGAGGCCTTACGGCGCGGTGCCGGCTTCGCCTTCGGCCTGAGGCGCCGACTGCTTCTTGACGCCTTCGGCGAGCGCTGCATCCGGAATGTCGATCTTCAGGTCCTTCTTAAGCGCTGCGACGGACTCGTCGAATGCCTTGAACATCACCTGCTGGCCGAGCTGCTGCTGCACCTGCTCGATCGGCGGCGGCGAGCTCATGCGCTTTTCCTCGACCTTGATGATGTGCCAGCCGAACTGGCTCTGCACCGGGTCGGAAATCTTGCCCGGCTCGAGCGTGAACGCCACAGCCTCGAACTCGGGGACCATCATGCCCTTGGAAAAGAAGCCCAGGTCGCCGCCGTTCTGCTTGCCCGACGGGTCGGTGGTCTTTTCCATGGCCAGCACTTCGAACGGCTTGCCGCCGTCGAGTTCGGCCTTGATGGCCTTTGCCTCTTCCTCGGTGGCAACGAGGATATGGCGCGCGTGCACTTCCTCGACCGGCTTGAAGTCCTTCACGAACAGGTCGTAGGCCGCCTTGATCGAGTCCTCGGTGACCGAAGCGGCGACCTTCTGGGTGAAATAGTCGCGGCGCAGCGAGCGATCCTCGAGGTAGGCCATGCGGCGCTTGAACAGGTCGGTATCGGCCATGCCGGCTTCTTTTGCCGCCTTGGCCATCACTTTCATGTCAATCAGCACGGTGACGAGGAAGGCGCGGCGCTCTTCGGGCGGCACCTGCTGCAGCTCCTGCTGCAGATCCTCGGCGGCAAAGGTAAGGTCCGCCTCGGTAATCGTCAGGTCGCCAACGGTGGCGACGACGGTTTCCGGGGTGGCCGCGGGGGCGGCCGGAGCGGCGGCGGCGGGGGCTGCGGCGTCCTGCGCGAATGCGGCGACGGGGGCAAGACTGAGAGCCGTTCCCAGCAACAAAGTGCCGGCCAGGGTCTTCAGAACTTTATGGAAACCCCGCGGGGCGTGGTCGTTCATTGGGAATTCTCCTCGTATGGCGCAGAGCCCCCGGCCCGCGGCGGGGGAGGTTTCGCCCATTTGCGTTCCGTTGACAAGCAAAACACCCGCTCTTACATGTCGCACCACTTCAAAGAGTGTTGACGGGTGAGGACCCGCCGCCCTGCCGGGAACATGGTTCGGCCAAAGGCCGCCCCGGACAAGAAATCAAAGGACATAGAATGGTGCTCGCTGCGCTCGCCAAGGCGATCTTCGGTTCGGCCAATGATCGGCAGGTGAAGAAGTACCTGCCCCGGGTCGCCGCGATCAACGCGCTGGAGCCTGAGTTCGAAAAGCTCACTGACGACGAGCTGAAGGCCAAGACCGTTGAATTCCGGGCCCTTCTGGCCGAGGGTAAGACCCTCGACGATATCCTGGAGCCGGCCTTCGCCACGGTACGCGAGGCATCGAAACGCGTGCTCGGCATGCGCCACTTCGATGTGCAGCTGATCGGCGGCATGGTGCTGAACAACCGCTCCATCGCCGAGATGAAGACCGGTGAAGGCAAGACCCTGGTGGCGACGCTGGCGGTTTATCTCAATGCCCTGCCCGGCAAGGGCGTGCACCTCGTCACCGTCAACGACTACCTGGTGCGCCGCGATCTGGCCTGGATGGGTCAGATCTATCGCTTCCTCGGGCTCACCACGGGCATCATCGTCCACGGCCTCGACGACGCCGAGCGCAAGGCCTCCTACGCTGCCGATATCACCTACGGCACCAATAACGAGTTCGGCTTCGACTACCTGCGCGACAACATGAAATACAGCCGCGACCAGATGGTGCAGCGCGGCCACGAATACGCCATCGTCGACGAAGTGGACTCGATCCTCATCGACGAAGCGCGCACCCCGCTGATTATTTCCGGCCCTTCCGCCGACCGCTCCTCGCTCTACGAGATGGCGGACCTCTTGATTCCGGTCCTCGGCGAGGGCGACTACGAGATCGACGAGAAGCAACGCTCCGCCACCTTCACCGACCAGGGCATCGAAAAGCTCGAGGCGGCCCTGATCGAGAACGGCCAGCTCAAGGGTGAGAACCTCTACGACATCGAGAACGTGGCGCTTGTGCACCACCTCAACTCGGCGTTGCGCGCTCACAAGATGTTCCAGCGCGAGAAGGACTACATCGTCCGCAACGACGAAGTGGTGATCATCGACGAGTTCACCGGCCGCATGATGCCGGGCCGCCGCTATTCGGAAGGCCTGCACCAGGCGCTGGAGGCCAAGGAGCACGTCAAGATCCAGGCCGAGAACCAGACGCTCGCCTCGATCACCTTCCAGAACTACTTCCGCCTCTACAAGAAGCTGGCCGGCATGACCGGTACGGCGGCGACCGAGGCCGAGGAATTCGGCGACATCTACGGCCTGACCGTGACCTCGATTCCGACCAACGTGCCGGTCCGGCGCGAGGACGAAGACGACGCGATCTTCCGTACCGCCGCCGAGAAGTTCGACGAGATCGCCAACCTGATCGTCGATGCCCGCACGCGTGGCCAGCCGATCCTCGTGGGCACCACCTCTATCGAGAAATCTGAGATGCTGGCCGAACTGCTGCGCCAGAAGGGGATCAAGGACATCGCGGTGCTGAATGCCCGTCACCACGAGCAGGAAGCCCAGATCGTCGCGGACGCCGGTATTTCAGGTGCGGTGACCATCGCCACCAACATGGCCGGCCGCGGTACCGACATCCAGCTCGGCGGCAACCTCGAGATGCGCATCGAGCGCGAGACCCAGGGCCTCGAAGGCGCCGAGCGCGAAGCGGCGATCGAAGAGATCAAGCGCACCATCGCCGTGGACAAGGCCAAGGTGCTGGCCGCCGGCGGCCTCTACATCGTCGGCACCGAGCGGCACGAAAGCCGCCGCATCGACAACCAGCTGCGCGGCCGTGCCGGCCGCCAGGGCGACCCGGGCCATTCGAAGTTCTTCCTGAGCCTGCAGGACGACCTGATGCGCATCTTCCCGGTCGAGTCGATGGATTCGATGCTGGGCAAGCTCGGTCTCGAGCAGGGTGAGTCGATCACCCACCCGTGGGTCACCAAGGCCATCGAGCGCGCCCAAGCCCGCGTCGAAGCCCGCAACTTCGACATCCGCAAAAACATCCTGAAGTACGACGACGTGATGAACGATCAGCGCAAGGCGATCTTCACCGAACGTCTCGAGCTGATGGACAGCGAGGACGTCGCCGAGACGGTCGCCGAGATGCGCCACCAGGTGGTGGACGACATCATCGCCAAGGCCATCCCCGACCGCTCGTACCCCGAGCAGTGGAAAATCGAGCAGCTCGAAGCTGCCGGCAAGACCTACCTCAACGTCGACCTGCCGGTTGAGAGCTGGACGCATGAGGAAGGCATCGACGTCGAGGACGTGCGCGAGCGCATCATCAAGGCCGCCGACGAATTCGCCGCTGCCAAGGTCGCCCGCTATTCGCCCGACATCATGCGCCAGGTGGAAAAGTCGATCCTCCTGCAGTCGATCGACGGGCTGTGGCGCGAGCACCTCGTTACACTCGATCACCTCAGCAAGGTTGTCGGCTGGCGCGGCCTCGCCCAGCGCGACCCGCTGAACGAATACAAGCGCGAGGCGTTCGAACTGTTCGAGCAGCTGCTCACCAGCCTCCGCGAACTGGTAACGACGCAGCTCAGCCACGTCGAAATCCAGATGCGTCAGCCGACGCCGCCGCTGCCGAATTTCGACGGTCTCGATGAGATCCATATCGACCCGACCACCGGCGAGAACGATGCCGAGAGCGACTTCACCGGCACCATGCCCCGCGCCCTCGGGCCGGCACCCAGCCTTGCCGCCTTCGCCGCGGCTGGCGCCGCTGCCGGCGCCGATGTGATCGAGGCCGACCCGGCACTGAAGCCGATCGACCCCAAGCTGCTGGTCGGCGTGTCGCGCAATGCCCCCTGCCCCTGCGGCTCGGGCAAGAAGTTCAAGCACTGCCACGGCGCGTTCTGACGCTGTCGCAGGACTGAATAATCAATCGGCCGGTTCCTCGCGGGACCGGCCGATTTCCTTTCGCGGGAAACGTCAGGCGGTAGCGGGTTCGCGCTTCGGACGGCGGACCGCCCGCACCTTGCCGATATTGTTGCCGCCACAGAAGAACCGGTCGCCGCCGTCGGATTCGAGGCCAGAGACACCAGCCCCGGGCGGCATGTCGAGCTGTTCCAGCACTTCGCCCGAGTGCGGATCGACGCGCCGCAGCTCGCTTTGGCCATCCTCGAGCGTGGCGTGCCAGAGGTCGCCGTCCGCCCAGGTCACGCCGGTGACGAAGCGATTGGAATTGATGGTCCTGAGCACTGCGCCGGTCTCGGGATCGACCTGCAGGATCTGCTTGCTGCGATACTGCCCGACCCACAGCGAACCCTCCGCCCAGGCGAGGCCCGAGCCACCACCCGGCGAGGGAATGGTCTTGACGACGCGTCCGCTGCGCGGGTCGATCTTCTGGATTACGTCCTCGGCGAGTTGGTAGAGGTGCTCACCATCGAAGGTCGTGCCGGCATGCGCCGCAACCTCGATCGTCCGCACCGGCTCGCCGCTCTCAGGATCGAAGGCGTTGATCCGGTCGCCCGAGGCGAACCACACATTGGTGCCGTCGAAGGTGACCCCGGCCACCGAGTCGACACCGGGGAACGGACCGTACTCGCGAACAATCTCGGCATGCGCATGCTTCATCGGACTAGCCTCTCGTTGAATTGCTTCCGACGCAACCATCTAGTCGCCCGGCAGCGGGCCCGGGAGTAACAATGCCGTCGGGAAACCCGGCACCGGCGGGGTGATCCAGCGCAGCGCCCGGCCGCGACCGAACGACTGCACCTTGCCCGCCTCCGCCAGTTGCTCGAGCGCCCGTTGCACGGTGCGCGGGCTGGTGCCGAGCGCGATAGCAAGAGCGGAGCTGGCCCACGCCTCGCCGTCGGCCAGCAGGGCCAGCACGCCCGCGTGCTGATCCTCCACCGGCGGCGCCAACACCACGACTTCACTTGCCGCGAGCGGCACCAGCGCGAAGCCGCCCATGGTGGCGTTGATCTCGGCGATGTCCGTGAGCTCGGCGCGTAACCGCCCCATTTCGACCCGCAACCGCGCACGATGCGACTCATCGGCCTCCTTGCCGCGAAACGCCTCGGCGACCAGCCGGGCTCGCGACACATCCGTCGGCCAGGTCTCGGCCAGGGTGCGCAGTAGCGCAAACAGGATCGGACGCGTCGCCAGGTGGATGATCGTCCCCGTCTGCCGGACCACGTTGCGCGTCGCATCGACCACCAGTGCACCGGAGGACAGCACCTGTTCGACGCCGGCCAGCGTCAGCGATCGCTCGCCGCCACCCGCAACCAGCCGCGCCGCCGGCCCGTCGAGCACCCGTGCGTCGACCTCTATCTCAGCGACCAGCGAGTGAATGCCGGCCTGCTGCGCCGCCGCCAGCGCCCGGTCGAACGCCACCCGCGCCGGCCCGGTCTGCACCCGCCGCATCGCGATGCCCGCGCTCACCAGCTGATGCACCGCGACAGTCGCCGGCGGCAGCCGGTCGAGATCGAGCTGCGCCAGCGTCCGCTCCGCATCGTCCACCTGCCCGATCAACAACGACCGGCGTGCCGCGAGGTTGGCGGCGTGGGCCGCGTTCACCCTGTCGCCCTGGGCCTCGAGCGCCGCGCGGGCGGTCTCCAGTGCCCTTGGCTGCCAGGACAGGTCGCGCGACACCAGGGCGATCTCCGCCTCGGCCACCACGCAGCGCGCCCGCGCCACCGCCTCGCGTGCATGGAACGCCTTGCCAGCCGCCTTGAGCAGCGCCTTGGCCCGCTCGAGATCACCCAGTTGCGCCATGGCGATGCCACGCAGCGCCAGTGCCGGGGCATCGTCGCGCAGCGCCACGCGCTTCAGCGCCGCGAGTGGATCGCCGGCCCCCAGCGCCCGCGCTGCCGCGGTGATCAGCGAGTCCATTCAAATCCCGTCACACTTGTCACTCTCACCCGTGACTGGCCGCCGCCTAGGTTCCCCTCACCGAAATGGAACCGACGGAGATCAGCCATGACCACCCTCGAACTCTATGAAATCGCAGCCGACAAGTCCCGCCAATCGAGCGTCATCGGCAGCCTGATGAAACTGACGGTTCGCCTCGCCACGTGGCAGGCCCGCCGCCGGACCATCCTCAAGCTCGCCAGCCTCGATGCGGTCCAGCTCACCGATATCGGCCTCGAGCGTAGCGATGTCGAGGACGCCCTCGACGGCGATGCCCGCCGGCTGTGGGCCAGGGTCCGCCAACGCAACGCCAGCTGACCCAGCCCCCTCACCCAATCCCAAGGAGAACGAAAATGACCGACAAGAACTACACCACCTCGATCACCGTCAAAGAGAGCCCCGAGGCTGTCTTTGCCGCCATCAACAACGTGCGCGGCTGGTGGTCTGACGATGTGGAGGGCAAGACCACCGCCCTCGGCGACGTCTGGTACTACCACGCCCGCGATCTCCACCGCTGCACCCTCAAGGTGATCGAGTCGGTGCCGGGCAGGCACGTCGCCTGGCGGGTGCTGGACAACCACTTCAGCTTCATCGCCGACAAGACCGAGTGGGTCGATACCACCATCGACTTCGACATCGAGGCGGTCGGCGAAGGCGCTCGGCTGACTTTCACCCACATCGGCCTCCTGCCCGACCACGAGTGCTACGACGTCTGCCACGACGCCTGGGGCACCTACATCCGCGGCAGCCTCAAGAACCTCATCACCTCTGGCACCGGCCAGCCCAATGTCGGCGCTGAGCTCACCGCCGAAGAGCCCAAGCTTCCCAACCAAGGAGACCACGCCATGTCCGAACCAAGCTTCACCACCTCATTCACCGTCGACCAGAGCCCCGAAGCGGCCTTCGCCGCCATCAACGACCCGCGCGCCTGGTGGAGCGGCGAGTTCGAGGGCGGCACCAGCAACATCGGCGACGTTTTCAGCTATCGATACAAGGACTTTCACTACTCCAAGCAGGTCGTGACCGAGATGGTGCCGAATAAGCGAGTCGCCTGGCAGGTGGTGGAAGGCACGCTCAGCTTCGTCGAAGACAAGACCGAGTGGGTCGGCACCACCATCATCTTCGACATCGCCAGCAAGGGCGACAAGACGGAGGTGATCTTCACCCATGTCGGCCTGAAGCCGGCCGTCGAGTGCTACGACACCTGCTCGGACGCCTGGACTTCGCTGATCAAGGGAAGCCTCAAGCAGTTCATCGATACCGGCATGACCCAGAGCCTCGAACTTGCGGCGCCGGCCGTCTAAGGCGCATCCACCACCCGACGCCTGGGGCGACGCTCGCTCCAGGCGAGCACCAGTCCCGCGGCAATGACCAGCCCGGCGCCCACGAACACCACCGGCGCCGGCTGCTCCTGATAGAACAGGAAGCCGAAGATGAAGCTCCAGCAGAGCGCGCTGTACTCGACGGTGCCGAGGACACTGGCCGGCACCGCGCGGGCCGCATCGATCAGCGCATACTGGGCGGCGGCGCCGATAAAGCCAGTCGCCACGACCACGGCGATCTCGCTGGCATCCATGGCCACCCAGAACGGCAGCGAAATAACCCCGAGAACCACCACGTAGAACACGTTGATCGAGAACACGAGGACCAGCGAGCTCTCGGATTTCGAGATGGTGCGCATCAGGATCATCGCCACGGCCCAGAGGAACGCCGCGCCCAGCGCCATCAGCGCCGGCACGCCAATGCTGAGCCCTGCCGGGTTGGCGGCGATGACGACGCCGAAAAACCCGATCGCCGATGCGCCGACCCTCGCAAGGGTCAGTTGCTCCTTGAGGAAGATCACCGCAAGGACGACCGTGATCACCGGCGCGACGTAGTAGAGCGTCGTCATCTCGGCCAGTTGCAGCTGGCGCCCGGCGGGATAGTACATGCACCACGCCGCCAAAGTGAGCACGGCGCGCAACAGCAGCATCGGCTTGTTCGGCGATCTGATCAGCCCGATGACCAGCTGCCGGCGGCCGACGATGAGGCAGATGATCGTGATGATGACGCTGCGCACGAACAGGATCTGGGTCACCGGCAGGTCGTGGATGACGCCCTTGACCAGCGTATCGTGCACGGCAAACAGGGAGTACGCGGCGAGCCCGAGAGCCATGCCCTTGAGCGAGGCGGATTGCGGGACGCGGGCGGCGGCGGGTGAGGACAAGATCGGCTCGTGGCGGGGGGCTCGGGCGGACGCCCGCCGCTAGCTCTAGCCGGTCGTCAGCAGGGGCGCATCTGCAATCTTGCTGAAACTCAGGTGCAGGTGACCCGCATCTCGGCGAAGCCGGCTTCGTCGGCGGAGAACACCATGACGGTACAGCTCGTGCCGGCGATGGCGCCGAAGCCGGTCTCGACGATCTGTCCGATGCCGTCGATCGAGACGGTGTCGGCGGTGATCAGGCCCGTTCGGATGACCGCCTTCGACTGGCAGATCGGATAGGTCTCGCCGGGCGTCACCATGAAGCGAGTGCCGAGCGGAATGCAGTCGGTGGTGGGAAGGTTGGGATCGGCCGCCGCCGTCTCCGTCGGCACGGTTGCGCCCGGAGCCAGCGAGGCGGGAGCGGCCTGGGCGGCGGCAGTCACGGCCGCCTGCTGGGTGGACCACTCGCCCTCGAGCTTCACCATCCGGTCCTGCAGCGCCAGCAGCGCCGCGGCAGTGCCGTCGTCTGCGGGTGTGGCCGCGGCTTCGGCGCGCTGGCCGAGCGCGTCCACCGACGTCCGCAGCTCTGCCACGGCGTCGCCGATCGCCTTGGTCTTGGCATCGGTATTGAGCTGCACGGCGACGGCGCCGGCGAGCGCCACCAGCCCGACAATGGCGGCGAGGAACGGGATCAGCCGGTCGATCAGGACCAGGCGGCGATAACGGCGCATTCCGGCCCCTCCGCGTCTTCGCCGAAGCGGTATTCGCCCCGGCAGGCGCCAACCTTGGGCGGCAGGTTCGACGCTTCGAACAGATCGTAGCCGGCCTTGAGGTTACGCCAGAACGGCGCCCAGGTATTGCCGCCTTCGGCAGCGAGCGCCGTGGCGGTCATCCGGAACGGGAAGACATGCACGTCGACAGCCTCCTGGCCCTTGGCCAAGGCTGCCTCGACCACGGCGTAGACCTCATCGACGCTGGCATCGGTGATGGCGTAGCAGCCGACCGACGAGCAGCCGCCATGCACCATCAGCGCCGAGCCGGTGCGGCCAAGCTGGCGATCGAAGGCGTTGGGAAAGCCGAGATTGAAGCTGAGGTGATGCCGCGAATTGGGGTTCAGCTGGCTCTTGGCCACGCGATAGAAGCCCTCGGGCGACTGCTTGTCGCCTTCCATGAGCTTGGGGCCGAGATCACCGGAGAACTTGCAGATGTCGTAGTCGCGGAACAGCGAGAAGCGTCCGTTGGCGGCTTTCATCCAGAGTTCGAGCTTGTGCTCGCGCTTGTAGATGCGGACATGCGCTGCGTCGCCGAGCGCGAACCCGGCGGTCTTGAGTTCGGCGAGGAACTGGGTGCGGTCGTAGACGCGCTCGGTGACGATGTCTCGAACTCCCGTTCGTTCGCTGAGGACGAAACGCCCCACGAGGATGGCCGCCACGAGGAACACCCCGATCGCAACGACCATGCCGAGATGGGGGCGCCGGGGCCGCATCGCAAGATGCTGCTAGGCGCGGTGCAGGCGCGGCAGTGGAATCGGCGGCACCTTGCTGGGGTCGATAACGCCGGCGACATCGCCGCCGCCGAACAACCCGCCGATGAAGCCGCCGATCGCCTCGCCGCGCGCCTTTGCCGCAGCTTCGGCCTCGGCGGCCTTCTGTGCATCGGCAGCCGTCTTGGCGGCCTTGTCGGCAAGCGAGGCGACTTCCTGCTGCATCGCAGCGTCGTCGGCCGCCATCTTGGACTTGACCGAGTCCGGAACGTTCTGCGCGACGGTCACGGGACACGCCGCGAGCGCGTCGAGCGATGCGCCACCGGGCACGTCGAACACGTATTCCTTGTTGCAGACGTCCCAGGATACCGGCGATTTCGAAATCTCGAACCGGTCGTAGCCTTCCTTGATGTCTTTCCAGAAGCTCATGTTCGGGCTGTCGGCATGCTTGGCGAGATTGGTCGCCGTCATCCGGAACGGGAAGATCTGCAGCTGGAACGAGGCGTTGCCGCCTTTGAAGGTCTCGCGCGCCAGGGCATAGATCTCGGCGATCGACTCATCGGTCATCGAGTAGCAGCCGCGCGACGAGCAATCGCCATGCACCATCAGGTCCGAGCCGGTGCGCCCATAGGCGCGGTCGAACTTGTTGGGAAAGCCGGTGTTGAACGCCAGGTAGTAGTTGGAGTTCGGGTTCATCAGGCCCGGCGTGATCGTATAGAAGCCCTCGGGCGACTGACGGTCGCCTTCCTTGACCTTGGGGCCGAGATCGCCCGACCAGGCACAGATCTGGTAGGTCTTGAACAGCTTGAACGCGCCGCTGCCGGTCTGCTTCCAGACCTCGAGCTCCGAGGTTTGCTTGAAGATGCGGATCATCATCGGCGCGGCCGGCGAGGACCCGAGCCCCGCGAGCCGGCTGACGGTTTCCTGCTTCAGCGGCGCCATCGCCTTGGCGTTGCCCGGCTTCAGCCCGCCGCAGCCGGCAAGCAACGCCGCCACGCCGAGTGCTGCGCCAAGAAAGAGGATGGAACGGAGCGTTCTGCCCAAAGTCAGCTACCCGAAATGCTTGTCTGCCCGAAGGAACGGGTTACGAGCGGACGGTTACCATGTGGTAAGCCGGCATGGTTAACAGCCCGTTTACTATTGGCTTCATGCCCTTGGTTGGGGCGTCGATCAACTCAAATTGGTGCCGATGGCGAGGAATTTGTCACGCCTGTGTTCCCGCACCTCCAGCCTGCCCCGGTTACCCGGGAAGTCGGTGAGGAACGTGCCGATGGCGCGTGCGGTCGAGGCCATCACCTCTGCGTGATGGCGGTGCGCGCCGCCGGCCGGCTCGGTGATGATGCCGTCGATCACGCCGAGTGACAGGAGATCGGGAGCCGTGATCTTCTGCGCCGCCGCCATGTCGGGAGCCCGCGCCGCATCGCGGAACAGGATCGCCGCGCCCGGCTCGGGCGAGATCACCGAGTAGATGGCGTTTTCGAGCATCAGCACCCGGTTGGCGGTGGCAATCGCGATGGCACCGCCCGAACCGCCTTCACCAATGATGATCGCGAGGTTGGGCACGCCCAGTTCGAGGCAGCGCTCGGTGGAGCGGGCAATCGCCTCGGCCTGGCCGCGTTCCTCGGCGCCGATGCCGGGATAGGCCCCGGCGGTGTCGACGAACGAGATCACCGGGATATCGAAGCGATCGGCCATGTCCATGATGCGGACGGCCTTGCGGTAGCCCTCGGGCCGCGCCATGCCGAAATTGTGCTTCAGCCGGCCCTCGGTGTTGGAGCCCTTCTCCTGCCCGAGAATGGCGACCGGCTGGCCGTTGAAGCGCCCGAAGCCGGCCTGCAGCGCCGGGTCCTCGGCGAACTTGCGGTCGCCGGCGAGCGGCGTCCACTCGCTGATCAGCGTCTTGACGTAGTCCGAGAAGTGCGGGCGCTGCGGATGGCGCGCCACCTGCGTCTTCTGCCACGGGGTCAGCTTCTTGTAGATATCGACCAGCGCCTCGTCGGCCCTGGCGGAAAGCCGGGTCACCTCTTCGTCGATGGACACCGCCTGGTCGGCCGTGGCGAGGGACTTGAGCTCGGCGATCTTGCCTTCAAGATCGGCCACCGGCTTTTCGAAATCGAGATAGGACTGCATCCAACCCGCCAGCTAAGCGCTTTCAGGAAAAGCTGTAGACTTTTCCGGCTCGAAAGCGCGACCAAAGTAAGTACCCGAAGCATTTGCCGTTTCGTCGAAACGGCAAATGCTCAAGGAGGGGAAAGGGCGTCAACTCGCGCCCCAAAGTGGCCGGAAAGTGGCGATGCCGGCCCGCTGAGTCAAGCGCGGAGCCCGGACTTGGTGAAGCGCGGGCCCCTCGTTCCACCGCTTCGTCACGCCGCATTAACCAATGCATGACGCTTTCATGACAACGCTAGGGCGAACGACCGGATACCTTATTCGACCATGACCACCTATGCCTTGGTGAGCGTCGGTTGCCCCCGTTGCAGCGGCCACTTCCTCGAGAACGCCAAGCTCGTACGCCCAGGCGGATCGGCCTGGTGTCCCAGCTGCGAACAACTGTTCACCCTCGATGCCGCCGACCAGGCCACGCGCCGCACCCTCGCCGAAGCCAAGGCGGCGCGCCGCCGGCGCAAGGAGCGGCTGGCCGAGGTCAGGTCGCTCTGGCAGGACCCGCCACCGGCGCCCGCGCCAAAACCACCGATGCTGATGAGCGATGTACTGCGCGCCCTCGATGACCTGCTGCTCCGGCTGGACGGAATGACCGGAGAGAAGCGCGGCTAGCCTTGCTCGGCCAGCGGGTGATGGGCTTCGACCAGCGATTTCAGCTTCTCGTCGAGCACGTGGGTGTAGATCTGCGTGGTCGAGATGTCGGAGTGCCCGAGCAGCGTCTGCACCACCCTCAGATCAGCGCCGCCCGCCAGCAAGTGGCTGGCAAAGGCATGGCGCAGCACGTGCGGTGATACCCGCGCCACCGCGATGCCGGCACGAGCGGCGAGGCCCTTGAGCTCGCGGGCGAACACCTGCCGGCTCAGATGGCCGCTCTCGCCCCCGGCCGGAAACAGCCAGATGCCGGGCTCGAGCCGCGCAAGATAGGCCTTCACCGCGTCACGCGCGCGGTCGGTCAGCGGCACGATCCGCTCCTTGCCGCCCTTGCCCCGCACGGTGAGGAAGCTCGCATCGCGCATCACCGCAGCACGCTTCAGTTCGACCAGTTCCGACACGCGCATGCCGGTGGCATAGAGCAGTTCGAGCAGCAGATAGAGCCGCGCGGACATGGCGCGCGCCGCGTCGCTGGCCTCGGGAGCTTCGACATCCGCCTCAGCGACGGTCAGCAACCGATCGATCTCGGCGATCGAGAGCACCTTGGGCAGACCGCGCCGTGCCTTGGGCGACGCAATGATTCGGGTAGGATCGTCAGTTCGCACTGCATCTGCGGCGAGGAACTTGTGGAATTGGCGGATGGCTGAGAGTTTTCGCGCGCTCGATGAGGCGGCGATGCCCTCGGCTTCAAGAAAGGCGAGGTATTGCGTCACCTGCTCGCGGCCGGCGGCGGTGGGGCCGGTGCCGCGGCGGCCGAGGAAGCCGCAATAGTCACCGAGGTCGCGACGATAGGCATCTATGGTGTTCTTGGCAGCGCCGCGCTCGGCGCTCATCATCTCGAGGAACGCTTCGACCAGATGAGCGCCGCTCATTCGACGCCCTGTTGCCGCGTCACCACTTCGCCATCACCGGCGGGAGCTTCGGCTGCCGGCACTGCGGCCGGCGTCTCCACGGCCGGCGCCGGCTCGGCGGCGGGCGCTTCGGGCGTGCGGGTGGTATTGATCTCGCGGCGTACCAGCGGGTCGCGCTGCGCCGAGGGCATCAGGTCGCGCGCGGGAATCCGGATGGTCACGTCCTTGTCGCGTGGCTGCACGATCGCGACGAGCGCGAACATGGCCCCGTAGCCAAGCCCGACCAGGACCAGCAGGATAACGATCAGACGAATGAGAGTCGGCATGGCAATCCGCTTTTGTCACGCAAAGGCCAGTCTCCCTTGTTTGCTGGACGCGATCAAGGGTGCGCTAACCATGGCGGGCGAACCATAGCGGGCATTGACTTTATGCCGCCCTAACGGTTCAAACCCGCCGAGCGAGGAAATGCGATGTCACGCGACGGCACGACCACACGCGACGACCGGCGCGAGGATCTGCTGCGGCTCCTCGGGCACCGCCCGATCGTCCTCATCGGCATGATGGGCGCCGGCAAGACCACGGTCGGCCGCCGCCTTGCCGCACGCCTCGGCCGCCACTTCGTCGACAGCGACGAAGAGGTGGAGAAGGCCGCCGGCATGACCATCGAGGACATTTTCCGCGCCCATGGCGAAGCCGATTTCCGCGCCGGCGAGGTCAAGGTGATCGCCCGGCTGCTGAAGGACGAGAATATCGTGCTCGGCACCGGCGGCGGCGCCTTCGTCAATGCCGAGACCCGCAGCCTGGTGAAGGCTTCGGCGATTTCGGTGTGGATCAAGGCGGATTTCGAGCTGTTGTTCCAGCGCGTCTCGCGGCGCTCCAACCGGCCGCTGCTGAAGACCGCCAACCCGCGCGAAACGCTGCAGAAGCTGATCGAGGCGCGCTACCCCATCTACGCCGAGGCCGATGTCACCATCGTCTCGCGCGACGTGCCGCAGGACCAGGTGGCAAGCGAAGTTATCGACGCCCTGCTGGACCATTTGAGCAATGAGAAGTCCGATGGCTGAGCCGACCACCGTGCACGTGCCGCTGGGCGAGCGTGCCTACGACATCCTGATCGGCAGCGGCTTGATCGACAGCGCCGGCGTGGTGCTGAAGGCCAAGTTCCCCGGCCGTCGCTTCGGCATCGTCACCGACACCGAAGTCGCCATGGCACAGTTGCCGCGACTCACCGCCTCACTCGACGCGGCTGGCGTTAGCTATGCGACGATCGTGCTGCCGAATGGCGAAGCCACCAAGTCGTTCGCACGGCTGGGCGAAGTGGTCGAAGGCATTCTCGCGGCCCGGCTGGAACGCGGCGACCTGATCCTGGCGCTCGGCGGCGGGGTGATCGGCGATCTCGCCGGCTTCGCCGCGGCGATAGCCCGGCGCGGCATGGATTTCGTCCAGATCCCGACCTCGCTGCTGGCGCAGGTGGATTCGTCCGTCGGCGGCAAGACCGGCATCAACTCGCCGCACGGCAAGAACCTCATCGGTGCGTTTCACCAGCCAAAACTGGTGCTGGCCGATCTCGACGCGCTCGACACCCTGCCGCCACGCCAGTTCGCCGCCGGCTATGCCGAGGTGGTGAAGTACGGGCTGATCGACGACGAGCCGTTCTATTTCTGGCTCGAGGACAATCGCCGCGAGATCTTCGCCGGCAACGCGGCGCTGCGCGGCGAGATGGTAGCGCGCTGCTGCGCGTCGAAGACCCGCTTCGTTCTCGCCGACGAGAAGGAAACCGGCGTCCGCGCCCTGCTCAATCTCGGCCATACCTTCGGCCACGCGCTCGAATCGGCCACCGGCTATTCCGACCGGCTGCTGCATGGTGAGGGTGTTGCCATCGGCATGGTGCTGGCGCACGGCTTCTCGGCGAAACTCGGCCTCTCGCCCAGCCAGGATACCGGCCGCATCGCCCAGCACCTGACTGCTGCGGGCCTGCCGACCCGCCTCGCCGATATTCCGGGCGACCTGCCCGACACCGACTACCTGATGAACGCCATTGCGCAGGACAAGAAGGTGGTGCGCGGGGCGCTGACCTTCATCCTCACCCGCGGCATCGGCCAGGCCTTCATCGAAAAGAACGTCGACCCAGCCACGGTCCGCGCCTACCTTGAGGACATGCGGACCGCCTGAACATCCGCCGGAACGGGCGACACGAGGGGAAACTGATGTCCGACCGCCGCCCGCTGCTCGTCATCGATGGCGACTCGTTCGCCCATCGCGCCTATCACGGCCTGCCCAAGACCATCCGGCGTGCCGGCAACCGCGGCGGCGGCGCCATCGTCGGCTTCGCGAACTACCTGCTGCGGCTCTATGAGGCCGAGAAGCCGCGCGCGGTGGTGGTGGGCTGGGATACGCTCGCGGTGCCCAACTGGCGCGCTCTCGAGTTCCCGACCTACCAGGGTGGCCGCATCTTCGAGGACGAGATCGTCGACCAGCTCGACGTGCTGCCGGAGTTCGTGACAGCCTGCGGCTTCGTCATCGGCAAGGAGGGACGCTTCGAGGCCGACGACTTCCTCGCGACCGCCGTTGCGATGGAAGAACGGGATGGCGGCACCACGCTGGTCGCGACCAGCGATCGCGACGCCTACCAGCTGGCTTCCGAGCGGACGACGATCCTCCAGCCGGCCAAGGGCGGTGAGATGGCCCGCATCGATCCCGCAGGCGTCCGCGAGCGCTACAAGGTGGAGCCAAGCCAGGTGCCCGATTTCATCGCGCTGCGCGGCGACCCATCGGACAAGATCCCCGGCGCCAAAGGCGTCGGCGAAGCGACCGCGGCAAGCCTCTTGAAACGCTACCCGGACCTCGAGGCGATGATCGCCGACAACCGCTTCCCGGCTCAGTCCGACGATCTGCGGCTCTACAAGCGCATCGCGACCATGGTGACCACCGCGCCATTGCCGCCGATCCCCGACGTCACCCCGACCTGGGGCGAGGCGGCAAAGCTCGCCCGGGATTGGGAACTCAACGGCCTCGCCGATCGGCTGACGCAGCTCGCCGCGAAATAGTGAAGCGGGCCGCCGCCACGGCCCGCCCCTCCCCCTTACGGCGCGACCGAGATGACCACCCGGCGATTGGCATAGAACGTATCCCCGAACTGCTCGGTGGCGCCGGCGCCGGCGGCTGAGACCTTCTCGAACTTGAGCCCGGCCTGCTTCAGATAGGCCAGGACGTTCTGAGCCCGCTCGATGGCGAAAAGCGCATTGGTCGCGTGGTTGCCCTGCCGGCTGGAATAGCCGGTGACCAACACCTTGCACTCCTGCTCGCCGATATCGGCGATGATCTGGTCGAGCCGCTCCATCAGCCTGGGCGTCAGGTCGTTCGAATTCTCGTTGAAGCCGACGACGTTGTAGAGTTCGTCGCGATTGCAGGCGGCGTTCGCCGTCGGAGCCGCGGTCGCGGCAAGGCTCGCCGTTTCGACCGGCTTCTCGTCGATCACCTTGTCCTCGGCCGCCGATTCCGGCAGCCGCAGCGCCGTCACGGCAGCCGGCGGCTTCGTTGCGGTCTGCGCCGGTTCCTCGGCGACTTCGGCTACTGCGGCAACCTCAGTCGTTACTGCTTCCGGCGTCGGCTGCACGGCTGCGATCGTCGCGTTGGGCAGCGGCCAGCCACCGGTCGGTGCGCGTGATACGCCCTCGACATTGCCGTCGCGCAGCACCAGGAACTCACCCAGCAGCTCGTTTTTGGTATCGGCCGACGTGCCCTGGGTCGAAAGCCCCGACACCGTCACGGCACGGCCATTCACCGCCACGGCGGCCAGATAGAGATTGCGGTCGCGGTTCGAGCCGTCGCCGCCATAAGCCTCGTTCACCAGCCGGACCCGCACTTCGCCACCCGGCTTGAACACGTCCTCGGGGATATCGAAGGCAAAGCTCTGCACGTACGGGGTCTTGTCCGCCGCGTCGGCGAAGCGCCCGGCCGTCGCGGTGTCGATTGCCGCGTTCACCGCGCCCTCGCCCAGCACCTTGCCGTTGAACGTGACCTCGAACTTCGGGGGGCCGTCGTAGGCCTCGCCGCCGATGATCAGTTGTAGATTACTCTCTGCCGCCAACGCGGGCACCGCGCATAGCGTCAAGGCGGCCACCAGGGCCGCCGTCTTTAGAGTGGACATGTCGCCCTCCAAGTCTGTCTGCGAGAACGAGTGCTAGGCAAGACCTTGGGCGATATTTCGAAGACAAAGCGGCGGCTCGCCACGGCGCCGCCCGGCTTTGGCCGCAAAGCGGCCGGCCAAGTTCCAATCGCCGAACTTTTCGATTGCAGCGTGGGGGCTAAGCCGATGCCATCAGATCGCCGGAGTTGCAGACGGCAATCGCGCAACCCATATCAGCGTCATCCAAATGATCACTGATGGCCGGACGGGGAGCTGACTACCTCGACGGCCAGCGCATGGACGCCGGACTTGAGTTCGGCGTCGAGCGCCTCCATCACGGCACGATGCTGTGCGAGGCGTGACTTGCCGGCGAACTCGGGAGAGGCGATGCGGACGCGGAAATGCGTCTCTCCGCCCTCGCGATAACCACCGTGACCCCTATGTTTCTCGCTCTCGTCGATCACTTCAAGATGGGTCGGCGTGAATTTGACCGAAAGTTTTTCTGCAATCGCGTCGCGAACGGACATATGGATACCGGTTCAGTTTGAGGCGTGGCCGTAGCCCCGTAACTAGGATTGATGAAGCTGGATTCCAAGTATTTTGACCGCATCCGGATCCGATCACGGCACCCGGAACCCGAAGCGCGCGCCGAAGTGCCGGCCTGCGGATGGGAGGGGTGTGACCAGCCCGGCCTCTACAAGGCGCCCAAGGGCAACCGCGCCGTGGGGCAGTATCACCACTTCTGCCTCGAGCACGTGCGCCACTACAACCAGGTGTTCAACTTCTTCGCCGGCATGAAGCCCGAGGAAATGGAAGCGCAGGTAACGCGCGAAAAGGAGACCGACGGACGTCCGAGCTGGGGCTTCGGCGCCAAGGCCGGCGCCAACACCGGCCCGCGCATGCCGCGCGGCGCCCCGCGCGATCCGACGGCCAAGCGGGTAAACGACCCCTTTGGCGTGTTCGCCCGCTACGCCCGCCACCAGCAGCGCGCCCCCGCCGAAGAGCGGGTGAAACCGCTGCATGAGCAGGACCGCCGCTCGCTCGAGACGCTCGGCTTCAAGGGCTACGCCAAGGCCGACGCGATCAAGGCGGCCTACAAGGCGCTGGTGAAGGTCCACCACCCCGACGCCAACGGCGGCGACAAGAGCTCCGAGGACCGGCTGCGCGCCATCATCGCCGCCTATTCGCACCTCAAATCCAAGGGCTTCGTCGGGCGCTGACGCCCTTCGAGGGATGAATGTTTGTTATGGTGGTATTTGCCGCGCCAATGGCGACCGGCAAGTCCCGCCGCTTTGGGGCAAATCAGCGTCAGCAGTCGCCTTGCCGCCCGTCGCCAGATTGTCGCGCGGCCCTACCGCGCCGCACCCGATGCTGCTATAGAGCCGGCAACCGCCAAGGCAGCCGTCTTGACCTATTTCCTTCCGCGAGCCTCGTGAAATGCCTGAATTCAACAATCTGCCGAACAAGCAATATTCCGTCCGCGAGACCTTTGGCATCGACAGCGACATGAAGGTCATGGGCTATGCGGAAACCGATCCGCATGTGCCGCCGCTGGATCCGGACTACCTGTTCGACCGCAACACCACGCTGGCGATCCTTGCGGGATTTGCCTTCAACCGCCGCGTCATGGTGCAGGGCTACCACGGCACCGGCAAATCGACTCATATCGAGCAGGTCGCGGCGCGGCTGAACTGGCCGCTGGTCCGCGTCAATCTCGACGCGCACGTCTCGCGCATCGATCTCGTCGGCAAGGACGCGATCGTGGTCAAGGACGGCAAGCAGATCACCGAGTTCCGCGACGGCATCCTGCCGTGGGCGGTGCAGAACAACATCGCGCTCGTGTTCGACGAATACGACGCCGGCCGCCCGGACGTGATGTTCGTGATCCAGCGCGTCTTGGAAACGCAGGGCCGGCTGACGCTGCTTGACCAGAACCGCGTCATCACCCCGCACCCGGCCTTCCGGCTGTTCTCGACCACCAACACCATCGGTCTGGGTGATACGTCGGGCCTCTATCACGGCACCCAGCAGATCAACCAGGGCCAGATGGACCGCTGGTCGATCGTCACCACGCTGAACTACCTGCCGCACGACAAGGAAGTCGGGATCGTGCTCGCCAAGGCCAAGGCCTATACCGGCGACAAGGGCAAGAAGGTCGTGTCCAACATGGTCCGGCTTGCCGATCTCACCCGCCAGGCCTTCATCAACGGCGACCTGTCGACGGTGATGAGCCCGCGTACGGTGATCACCTGGGCCGAGAATGCCGAGATTTTCGGCGACCTCGGTTTCGCCTTCCGGCTGACCTTCCTCAACAAGTGCGACGAGCTCGAACGCCCCGTGGTGGCCGAGTTCTACCAGCGCGTGTTCGGCGAAGACCTGCCGGAATCGGCAGCCAACCTGGCGGTGACCGCTTAAGGTCCGGGACGGACGGTTTGGCCCAGAACATCTATGATGATCCGGCGTTCTTCGAAGGCTACAGCAAGTTTCCCCGCTCTCGCGAGGGTCTGGCTGGCGCCGGAGAATGGCCGTCGCTGAAGGCGATGCTGCCGCCCGTCAAGGGCGCGCAGGTGCTGGATCTCGGCTGCGGTTTCGGGGCCTTCTGCCGCTATGCGGTGGAACAGGGCGCCGCCGGTGTGCTGGGCGTCGACCTCTCCGAAAAGATGCTTGAGGACGCGCAGCGTCGCGGCCCCGGCCTGCCGATCCGCTACCAGCGCGCCGACCTCGAAAGCTACGAGCCGCCGCGTGCCGCGTTCGACCTGGTGTTCAGTTCGCTCGCCGTGCACTACCTCGCCGATTTCGACGCGTTCGCATCGCGCGTGAGGTCAGCTCTGAAGCCCGGCGGGCACTTCGTCTTCTCGATGGAGCACCCGGTGTTCGCCGCCCGTGCCAATCCCGACTTCATGAAGGACGCCGACGGGCACCTGCTCGGCATCGTCGACGACTATCTGCGCGAAGGCGAGCGCCTCACCAACTGGATCGCCGATGGCGTGGTCAAATACCACCGCCTGATCTCGACCACGATCAACACCCTGCAGCGCAACGGCCTCAAGCTCGACCATATCGACGAGTGGAGTGCGACCGATGCAGATATTGCCGCGCACCCCGAATGGGCCGAAGAACGCTATCAGCCAATGTTCCTGCTGATCGCGACCAGCCTCGCCCCTACCAACGCCTAGCCCCGTATCCGGACCCGTCTCATGGCCCCTCCGCCGCGCTCAAAGCCGAACAAGCCCGACACCACCGCCCCGTTCAAATCGGCGATGGGCGCCGCGGTGCGCGCCATTGGCGGCAAGCGTGATCTCGAGGTGAGCTTCTCGGCCGACCGCCCGATCCTGACCGCCGACAAGGCGCGGCTCGCGAATCTCCCCCGCCTGCCGACGCAGCGCGACATCGCCATCGCCCGCGGGCAAGGCGACGCCATGGCCATGCGGCTCGCCAGCCACGACCCCGAGACCCATCGCAAGCGTGCTCCGGCTGAGCCCGAGGCACGCGCTGCCTATGACGCGCTGGAGCAGGCGCGCGTCGAGGCGCTGGGCTGCATCCGCATGCCCGGCATGACCGGCAATATCCACGAGATGCTGGAAGACCGGCTGTTCCGGCAGAACTTCGCCGAAGTCAGCGACAAGGCCGACGCCCCGCTCGCCGAGGCGCTGGGGCTGATCCTGCGCGAGCGCGTCGCCGGCGTGACGGTTCCGCCCTCGGGCAACGCCATCGTCCAGTTGTGGAAGAAGGAAATCGAGGAGCGCGCCGGCAACTCGCTGACCACGCTCCTCACCCGCTTCGAGGACCAGGACCTGTTCAGTCGCGCCACCCGGCAGCTGCTGCGCGATTTGAGCCTCGTGCCCGACAGCGATCTCGACGACGGCGAGAGTGACGATTCGGAACAGGGCGACGACCAGGAGCCCGAGCGCGGCCAGGACGACGAGAAGAACCCCGAGCAGGGCGAGGGGGAGAGCGAGGACGCCGAGGCCGACGAGGACCAGACCCCCGGGCAGTCGGAGCAGGAAGGCGAAGTCGAAGGCGCGGAGATGGATTTCTCCGAGACCGACGAGGACGACAGCTCGGAATCGGGCGAGGATCAGCCCAATCCGCCGCCGCCCGGCGCCAACGCCAAAGAGTTCCAGAACGTCTTCAACTACAAGATCTTCACCCAGAAGTTCGACGAGATCGTCCGGGCCCAGGACCTCTGCCCGCCGGAGGAGCTGGATCAGCTGCGTGCCCTGCTCGACAAGCAGCTCGAGAACCTCGCCGGCGCCGTGGCGCGGCTTGCCAACAAGCTGCAGCGGCGGCTGATGGCGCAACAGAACCGCAGCTGGGAGTTCGACCTCGAGGAAGGCCTGCTCGATACGGCGCGCCTCACCCGCGTGGTCACCGACCCGCTGCAGGCGCTGAGCTTCAAGGTCGAGCGCGACACCGATTTCCGCGACACCGTGGTGACGCTCCTGCTCGACAATTCCGGCTCGATGCGCGGCCGCCCGATCACCATCGCGGCGATCTGCGGCGACATCCTCGCCCGCACGCTCGAGCGTTGCGGCGTGAAGGTCGAGATCCTCGGCTTCACCACCCGCGCCTGGAAGGGCGGCAAGTCGCGTGAGGCCTGGCTCGAGGCCGGGCGCCCGCCCAATCCCGGCCGCGTCAACGACATCCGCCACATCATCTACAAGGCGGCCGACGAGCCCTGGCGGCACGCGCGGCGCAATCTCGGCCTGATGATGCGCGAGGGGCTCCTGAAGGAGAACATCGACGGCGAAGCGCTGCAGTGGGCGCATAAGCGCCTGCTCGGGCGGACCGAAAATCGCCGCATCCTGATGGTGATCTCGGATGGCGCGCCGGTCGATGATTCGACCCAGAGCGTCAACGCCGGCAACTATCTCGAGGCCCACTTGCGCCAGGTGATCGAAGACATCGAGACCCGCTCCGCCGTGCAGTTGGTGGCGGTCGGTATCGGCCACGATGTCACTCGCTACTATCGCCGCGCCGTCACGCTGCTTGACGCCGAGGAGCTGGCAGGAGCCCTGACCGACGAGCTCGCCTCGCTGTTCGACGAAGAGCCTCCCGGAGCCTTCCGCAAGAGCCGATACGGATGACCAGCTCACGGCGTGCCTCGCGTCTCGCCGGAGCGGCACTGCTGATCGCAAGCGCAGGCGCCGCACTGCTGGCAGCCGCCGGGCTGGGCGCCCGGGCCGACGAGGAGACCGTCACCTCGGTGCCGCTCTCGACCTTTATGGGGGCCGGCATCGGCCAGCGCGTGCAGGGCCTTATCTGGCGCGGCGGCATCGAGATGCAGAGCCAGACCGACACCTTCGGCGGTCTTTCCGGTCTTGGCGTCACCGGCCCCGACGGGCGGCTGGTGATGGTGTCCGACCGCGGCAACTTCGTTTCCGGCCAACTGCTCTATGACGAGGCGGCGCGGCCGATGGGGCTGATTGGCGTCAAGGTCGAGCCGATCCAGAACTCCAAGGGCACTGAACTGCCCCGCGCCTATACGCGCGACGCCGAGGCGCTGGCGGTGATCAACCGCGAGGGCAAGCCGAGCGCGGTGCGCGTCGGCTTCGAAAATCTCACACGCGTCGCCGATTTCACCCTGGTCGACGGCATCCCGCAGGGCGCCGCCCGCGAAGTGACCATCCCCAAGTGGCTGAGCGATACCCGCACCAACGAGACGCTGGAGGCGGTCTGCATCGCCCCGGACACCTCGCCGATCGCCGGTTCGACCCTGCTCTTGACCGAAGGCATCATCGACGATGACGGCCAGCACTCGGCCTACCTGCTGGGTCAGAACGACAAGGGCCCGCTGAGCTATATCTCCGGCGACGGCACCAACCCGACCGACTGCGCCTTCATGCCCAACGGCGATCTGCTGGTACTCGAGCGCGGCGTTGCCCTCCTCGCCTTCCAGATGCGGCTCGTCCGCATTCCCGCGGCAGAGGTGAAGGCCGGCGCCCACATGAAGGGCGAAGTACTGCTGCACGCCGCCGGCGGCGACATCGACAACATGGAAGCGCTTGCCGTCCACGCCGCGCCGGACGGCTCGACCCGCATCACCTTGGTCTCAGACAACAACTTCAATGATTGGGAGCGCAACCTGCTCCTCGAGTTCAGCCTGCCGGACTGAGGAGGATGCGATGTCGGCCAGGGACGTGCTCAAGGCTTACGAAGACCGCATCAACCGCCAGGATTTCGATCTCCTGATCGACCTCATTGCGCCCGACGCCACGTTCTGGTTCTCGAACGGCACCCATAGCGGCATCGCCGCCATCCGCGCGGCGTTCGAGGCGACGTGGCAGGTGATGGGACCCAACGAACACTACTGGCTCGACGAGCTCGAGTGGATCGCCGAGGGCGACAGCGCCGCTGCCTGCATCTACCGCTTCAACTGGGAGATCACGGTCGACGGCAAGCAAGACTCGGGCTCAGGCCGCGGCACCACGGTGCTGCGGCGCGTGGGCGACCGCTGGTGGATCGTCCACGAACACTTGAGCCGCTGGCCGGCCTAGGCCGCTGCTTTCAGCGGCGGCAGCGGCATCAGCTTGCCCATCAGCATCCGATAGGGCGCCAGGAGCAGCAGCGCCGCAAGGAACTTCACCAGGAAGTCGCCGGTCGCCAGCGAGAACCATAGCGGCACTTCGGAACCGATGCCCAGCCATGGTGCGCCGAAGCCGAGCGAGCCGTCCTTCATGCCGAACAGACCGTCGACAAAGCCGAGCGCCGGCGCGAAGGCGATGGTGAAGAAGATCGCCGTATCGAGCAGCGAGCCGAACAGCGAAGCGGCGAGCGGCGGCAGGAACCAGGCGCGGCTGGCCCGCAAACGCGAGAACACCGAGATATCGAGCAGCTGCCCGATGAGGAACGCCGAGGCCGAAGCAATGGCGATACGCGGCGTCGCGAGGAACACCGACAGCACCAGCGCCACGACGAAGCCGACCACCACCACCATGCGGGCCCGGTTAGGGCCGTCATGCCGGTTGGTCAGGTCCGTGACGAGGAAAGCGAAGGGGTAGGTAAAGGCGCCCCAGGTGAGCAGGTCGCCCAGATGGATCGGGCCGAGATCGGCCTGCACCGGGTATTGCACGAGAATATTGGACGCGGTGACGACCACGACCATGGCGGCAATCGCCGCAACGAAACGAGCGAGCATATCCTGCACCTCTATGTAACCCGCTGGCCGGCATCAGACCGGGGCGGAAAAACGAAACCGCGCGTTCCCGTCGGGGAGCGCGCGGCCGAAATTCTGTTGGAAGCGGCTTACGCCGTTGCGAGAGCGGCGCGGACTTCCTTCTTGACGGCCAGCGCCACCGGCGACAGCTCGGCATCGTTGGCCTTCAGCAGGAAGGCATCGAGGCCCCCGCGGTGCTCGACGGTGCGCAGCGCGTTCGCCGAGATGCGCAGCTTGACCGCGCGGCCGAGCGTATCCGACAGAAGCGAAACGTTGAGGAGGTTGGGGAGGAAGCGGCGACGGGTACGGTTGAGCGCGTGGCTCACCTTGTTCCCGGTCATCACGCCCTTACCGGTGAGTTCGCAGCGGCGAGCCATAGTGTTATCCTGTCAAAAGGCCCTCGGCGGGGGATTATTCCCCTCGCAACGGGCTGGAGTCTGTTCTTGATTGCGGGGCCTCCATAGAGAACTAGGCCCCTCTCGTCAAGCTTGTGAACGCCGAACGCCTTGCCAGTCCGGCGTTCCCTCGGCATTTTGGCCGCGATATTGATTCGCTTTAGTTGGCGACGCCGTCAGAGGTCCGTTCCCGTGTTGAGCGCCGGTTTCCGCCAAGCATTGCGATTTGCCGCCCTCGGTCTGGGGCTGCTGTCCCTGCCCGTCGCTGCCGCCGAGATCAAGGCGCGCGCCGAGTATATGGTGACGATGGGCGGCACGCATGTCGCCAATGTCCGTATCAACCTCACCGATGACGGCTCGGCCTATTCGCTGGTGCTCGACGCCAAGATTACCGGGTTGGCGCAGCTGGTGGCGAGCGGCTCGGCCAAGGCCACCTCGACAGGCAGCTCTGGCGACAAGGGCCTCCGGTCACAGAAGTTCGACCTTTTGACCCGCGCCGGCGGCGAGGATTTCACCTCCGCCATCACCTATGCCGGCGGCACCGTCGCCTCGTTCATTGTCGCCCCGCCGATCGTCAACAATATCGACCGGGTGGCGATCGAGCGGAGACACCTCACCACCGCCAACGACATGCTGGCGCCGTTCGTGCTGAAGGGCGCGGCGCTCGACGGGCAACTGTGCAATCGCCAGATGCCGATCTTCACCGGCGTCGAGCGGTTCAACCTCAGCCTGAAATACGTGAAGGACGACAGCGCGACCTCCAAGCGCACCGGCTACCAAGGTCCGCTGGTGCTGTGCAGCGTCCACTACACCCCGATCTCCGGCCACTACACCAACAACGAGATCACCACGTACCTGGCCAAGAACGAGCGCATCCTGATCTGGTTCGCGCCGCTGAAAACCGCGGGCTACTACATCCCCTACCGCGCACTGGTAACCACCGAAGCCGGCGACCTGTCGGTGGTTCTCACCGAACTCACCGAGTAGGCGAAAAGCCGCTCCCCGGCGATGAACGGCAGCTAAACCCTTGCCTCAGCACGCGTTCAATTGCGTTGCCACATTCTCCCTCCAACGGCTCGTTATTTCCGCGCCCCGGACCACCGGCAACAGACCGTGGTCCCTCGTGCCGGCACGCCTCCAAGCGGGGTCGCCGGCCGGGCTGCGGAAATCATGGTTAACGGGGGGTTACCAAAATCTGCGTGTCATTCCGGCACGGTCAACGGCTATTTTGCCAAGATCGGCGCGACACACCCCGGCATTCCGGACCCCGACCTGTGAAACCGCAAAAAATCTTTGCGGCCTAGGGCTTTACGCCCCGTTCACACTTGGCTGATTCTGCCTCGAAAACCGTCGGAATTAACGCTTTCGCAACCTTCCTGAACGGGATCTCCGGGGATATCGCCCACTGCCATACGAAAGCCGCGCGCCTAGCGGTTCAGCCCATGCCACACCTACCATATGCTGTGGGGAACAAACGCGGATTTCCGAGTCGCAACCGATTCCTTTCCGGTTTGTTCCCTGTTCGTGCCAGTGGTTAACGTGCCGGGCGACCGGATGGAGATATTGTTCCGCCACGAGACACTCGTTTGTTGGCGTTCGATCACCTAAATAGGGCGCAATGACTCCCGCTTCCGCCTCCTCGCTCAAGGCGATCCTTGGGCCCACCAACACTGGCAAGACCTTCTTCGCCATCGAGCGGATGCTGGCGCACCGCTCGGGGATGATCGGCCTGCCGCTGCGGCTCTTGGCCCGCGAGGTCTACCACAAGGTGGTCGACAGGATCGGTGCCCAGCACGTAGCGCTGGTGACCGGCGAGGAGCGGATCGTGCCTGCCAAGGCGCGCTATTGGGTGTGCACGGTCGAGGCAATGCCGCTCGACGTGCCGGTCGAATGCGTCGCGATCGACGAGATCCAGGTGGCGACCGACTTCGACCGCGGCCACGTCTTCACCAACCGCCTGCTGCACGCCCGCGGCATCAGCGAAACCCTGCTGCTCGGCGCGGCGACTATGACGCCGCTGATCCGCGCGCTGCTGCCCGATGCCGAGATCATCCACCGGCCGCGCTTCTCCGAGCTGCTCTATGCCGGCTCGAAGAAGATCTCGCGCCAGCCCAAGCGCTCGGCCATCGTCGCCTTCTCGGCCACCCAGGTCTACGCCATCGCCGAGCTGATCCGGCGCGAGCGCGGCGGCGCCGCCGTGGTGATGGGGGCGTTGAGCCCCCGCACCCGCAATGCCCAGGTCGACATGTACCAGAACGGCGACGTCGATTTCCTCGTCGCCACCGACGCCATCGGCATGGGGCTCAACCTCGACGTGCACCACGTCGCGTTCGCCGACGACCACAAATTCGACGGCCACCAGACCCGCCAGTTGACCCCGGCCGAGTTCGGCCAGATCGCCGGTCGCGCCGGCCGCCACATGCACAACGGCACCTTCGGGGTGACCGGCAATGCCCCGGATTTCGACGAAGAACTGGTCAAGCGGCTCGAAACCCATGATTTCGAGCCGGTACGAGTGGTGCAATGGCGCAACGCCGAGCTGGATTTCCGCTCGATCGAGGACCTGCGTGCCAGCCTCGACCAGACGCCAAAGCTGAAGGCCCTGACCCGCGTGCCCATCGCCACCGACCAGCACGCGCTGGAGTTCGTCGCCCGCAACGAAGCGGGGGCCTCAGCCAAGGGCGAGGCGGCGGTGCGGCTGCTCTGGGAGTGCTGCGGCATCCCGGATTACCGCGATATTTCGCCGGCGCAGCACGGAGAAATCATCACCCGGATCTATTCCGACCTGATGCGGCACGGCCGTGTCGACGCCGATTGGATTGCCGAGCAGGTGCGGTTCTGCGACAATGTGACAGGCGACATCGACACGCTGAGCAACCGGATCAAGCAGATCCGCACGTGGACCTTCGTCGCGAACCGCAAGAACTGGCTTGAAGACCCCGCACATTGGCGCGAAAAGACCCGGGACATCGAGGACCGCTTGAGCGACGCCCTGCACGAGCGTCTGACGCAGCGTTTTGTCGATCGTCGCACTTCGGTGCTGATGCGCCACCTGAGAGACAAGCATATGGTATCGCCTGAAATTAACGACCGCGGCGAAGTGAGCCTCGAAGGTCACCTGATCGGCTCCATCGAAGGCTTCCGCTTTACCCTCGCCCGGTCCGAAGGCGGCGACGCCAAGGGCGTGGCCGGTGCGGCCGCCCAGGTCGTGGCCCCCGAGATCGCCAAGCGCGCCGAGCGCGTCGCCGGCGCCCCGAACGAAGAGTTCGTGCTGGCGACTGACGGCTATGTGCGCTGGCGCGGCCAGGTAGTCGCCAACCTCGCCGAGGGCGAGAACCTGTTCGCCCCGCGCCTGCTCATCCTCGCCGACGAGAGCCTCTCCGGCCCCGACCTCGAGCGGGTGCAGGACCGGCTGAACCTGTGGCTCCGCCACCTGATCAACACCCAGCTTGAAAGCGTGCTGTCGCTGGAAGCCCCGGCCGACCTCGAGGGCGCGGCTCGCGGCGTTGCCTACCGGCTCTACGAGAACCTCGGCATCCTGCCGCGCAGCGCCGTGGCCGAAGAGGTCAAGGGCCTCGACCAGGACGTGCGCGGCAAGCTGCGCAAGCTCGGTGTAAAGTTCGGCGCCTACCACATCTACGTGCCGCAGAGCCTTAAGCCTGCTCCGCGCGAGCTGGCCCTGATCCTCTATGCGCTGAAGCATGGCGGCGTGCGCCAGCCGGGCGTCGCCGACCTCCCGCAGATCGTGCTTTCGGGCCGTACCTCGTTCCTCATCGACCCCGAAGTGAACACCAAGCTCTATGAGCTCGCTGGCTTCAAGGTCGCCGGTCGCCGCGCGGTGCGCGTCGATATCCTCGAGCGCCTCGCCGATATCATCCGGCCGCTGATCGCGCTGAACCCGGTCACCCACCAGGGCGAACTGCCTCCGGGCGCCGCCGAGGGCAACGGCTTCCGCGTCACCGTCGAGATGACCTCGCTGCTCGGTACCGCCGGCGAGGATTTCGCTTCGATTCTCAATTCGCTCGGCTATCGCGTCCGCCGTACGCCGAAGGTTGCGCCCCCTGCCCTTGAGGCGGTGACCACCGAGACGACCACCGAAACCACGTCCGAGACGGTCGAGGCCGTTACGACCGCGGCGCAGGCCGATCCTGCCGCTGCCGACGCCGTGGATGCCGAGGTCAATGCCGCCGCAGTCGATGCCGTGGAAGGCAGCGCCCCCACGGTCGAAGCCACGCCCGCAGCCGAAGTCGCAGCCGTCGAGGCGGCAACCGCCGACCTCGGCGCCCCGGCTCCTGCCGAAGACGCCAAGCCTCCCGAACCCGAGTTCGACGAGATCTGGTTCCCCGCCGGCCGCCGCCCCGACAATGCCCGTCATGCGGGCCCGCGTCGTGGCCAGCGCGCCGACGGTGCCGAAACCTCGGCCGAAGGTGGCGAGAAGGCTGAGCGCCCGCAGCGCAACTTCCGCCGTCCCGACCGTCCGCAGGGTGGCGACGCCGCTACCCCAAGCGACAACAAGCCGGCCCGTCCGCGCTTCGAGGGCCGCCGCGACGGCCAGCGTCCGGGCAATGGCGGCAAGCCGTTCGAGAACAAAGGCAAGCCCAGCGGCGGCGGCAAGCGCTTCGACAAGCCCCGCGAGGACTGGAAGGAACACCGGCCGCGCGAGGACCGTAAGCCCGCCGTGCTCGATCCGAACTCGCCCTGGGCCGCGCTTGCAGCGCTCCGGAACCCCAAATCCGAATAGCCATTGGACAAGCAACGGCTCGACAAGTGGCTGTTCTTCTCGCGTGCGGTGAAATCCCGCACCCAGGCGCAAAAGCTGATCGAGACCGGCGCCATCCGGGTCAATTCCGAACGCACCGACCGCTCCGACCATAAGGTCGGGGCTGGCGATGTGCTGACCATGACGGTCCACACGCGCCTCTTGGTCTGGCGCATCCTCGACCCCGGCACCCGCCGCGGCCCAGCCCCAGAAGCCGCCCTGCTCTACGAAGACCTTTCGCCCGCGCCGACACCGCGCGAGGAAAAGCCCGCCATGCACGCTGAGCGTGACGCCGGTAGCGGGCGGCCGACCAAGAAGGAGCGCCGCGAAACCGATCGGCTACTGGACGACGAGGACGGCGCAGGTTGAACGTTCCGGCCTCGGATCGTTCACTTCCTCGTCATTTTCAGCTCGTTCCGTTTTTCCGTCCATCTGCCACAATTGACCGCCCCGTGCTCACCACCGTGCCAGCGGCAGAATGCCACTGGCGTCGGTTGAGGGGATAAGTGGATGGCTTGGCGTTCGATCCGACAAAAGCCTGACAGCCCTGTCCCTTGCGGCAGCGGACAAAAAGGGCTAGCACGGCCCGAGGCGTAGCGCCTGCCGCGCGCGCCCGGCTGAAAGACCCAGCGGCCCTAGAAACTTGAGCAGGAACGCTCGCGAAGAATGACCTACATCGTCACGGACAACTGCATTAAGTGCAAGTACATGGACTGCGTCGAGGTTTGTCCCGTCGACTGCTTCTATGAAGGCGAGAACATGCTCGTCATCCACCCCGACGAGTGCATTGACTGCGGCGTCTGTGAGCCCGAATGCCCAGCTGAGGCGATCAAGCCCGATACCGAGGGTGGCCTCGACAAGTGGCTGGAGATCAACAGCAAATACGCCTCCGCCTGGCCCAACATCACTGAAAAGCGCGATGCGCCGGCCGACGCCAAGGAATGGGACGGGGTCGAGGGCAAGTTCGAGAAATACTTCTCGGAAGAGCCCGGCGAGGGCGACTAACGCCGCCCGGCGAGGCCGATTGGCCGCCGTTTCGCCCCGGGTTTGCCCTGCCGATGAATGGCTTATGAGCCGAACCTGAACGGGTTCCGGCAGCCTTGATTCGCAACTTTTGATTTTGCTGAAATTTTGTGCTACGCTCCTCAAACGAATGGAGCTTGCCCGTCATCCAATGCGTGCCGCTAGGCACCCTTTTTTTTGACACCAGCAATTATGGGGGCGCAGTCAACCGGTCGCGCGGACCGGCAGAGTGCGCGAAGGGTCTTTGCTTACTATTCGGACGGGCGAACGAGCAACAACCAGGACAGCCTCTCCGCGAAGAGCAGTCCGGCGGCGGCGTTAATAGGAGTATCCCTTTATGGTCACCAAGAAGCCTCAGCAGCGGCTTGGATTCAAGACGAGCGAGTATATCGTCTATCCGGCGCACGGCGTCGGTCTGATTACCTCGATCGAGGAACAGGAAGTCGCGGGCATGACCCTCGAGCTGTTCGTCATCTCTTTCGAGCAGGACAAACTCACCCTTCGCGTTCCCGTCGCCAAGATCAAGTCCGTCGGCATGCGCAAGCTCGCCGAAGAGGACGAGGTCAAGAAGGCTCTGGACACCGTCACTGGCCGTGCGCGCGTCAAGCGCACCATGTGGTCGCGCCGCGCCCAGGAATATGAAGCCAAGATCAATTCGGGCGACCTGATCGCCATCTCGGAAGTCGTCCGCGACCTGTTCCGCTCCGACGACCAGCCCGAGCAGTCCTATTCCGAGCGCCAGCTGTTCGAGCAGGCGATGGACCGGATGAGCCGCGAAGTGGCGGCCGTCAACAAGCTCACCCTCACCGAGGCAGTGCAGCTGATCGAAAAGAACCTCGCCAAGTCGCCGCGCCGCGGTCCGAAGTCGGACGCCGCCGACGCCGAGGAAGCCGCCGCCTAAGCAGCAGCTGCAGATCGAATGGGAAAGGCCGGTCGCGAGACCGGCCTTTTTCGTTCCCACCACGGCCGCCTGGGCGTCTGACGCTGGCTACTGCAGCTGTGGCTTCTTGAGGAACAGGTTGCGGTCGGCGGATTTGACCCGGACCCAAGTCTCTCGGCCGTCGCGGACGACACGCATCGGCAGTTCCGCGCCGGCCGGGCCGCTGCTCCACAGCTTGCGGTAGAAGTCGGCGAGGCCTTCGACTTCGCTGTCGCGCACATCGGAGATGATGTCGCCGCGGCGAATGCCCGCTTCGGCGGCCGGGCCACCTTCTGCGACGCTCATCACCACCACGTCGCCATCGTCCTCGGCGGAGAACACGCCGAGCCATGGGCGCGGCGGCCGGTCGGCCTGGCCGCGGGCGAGCAGGTCGTCGAGGATCGGCGGCAAGAGGTCGATCGGCACGATCATGTTGATCTCGGCGGCCTCGCCGCTGCGCATCATCTGCAGCCGCAGCGAGCCGATACCAAGGAGCTTGCCGTCGGCCCCGATCAGCGCCGCCCCACCCCATGACGGGTGCGCCGGCGAGGTGAAGATCGCTTCGTCCAGCAGATATTCCCAGTAGCCCGCGAATTCCTGCTTGGCGACGATGCTGGCGCGGATCGACTGCCCGGTGCCATCGGCAAACACCACCGCGTCACCCAGATGCACCTTGGCGCTCTCGCCCAGTTCCAGCGCCGGCAGATTGAGCGGCCCCAGCGCCTGCACCAGGCCGAAGCCGGTTACCTGGTCATAGGCGAGCGCGTGGGCGGGCACGACCCGCCCATCCTGCGTGGTCAGCCAGACTTCTTCGGCCTCGGTGATCAGGTAGCCGATGGTAAGCACCAGCCCATTCTCGCGAATGACCACGCCACTGCCTTCCCTGAGCGTGCCCAGCCCGGCGGCGGTGAAGGCATCGTCAGGGATCGTGGCGCGAACCGCGACGATCGACGGCAGAATCGGATCAATATCCATGGTGATGTCCCGTGTGCTGCGACAGGTTGGCGTGGCGACCTGCGCACTGCAAGCCAACATGATGTCGTAACTCAACAGGTAGGCGACGACAGGCGCCGCCGCAAGACTTGCGAGATGCGATTGGCTGCGGCCGGTGATCAACATTCACGGCGGCAGCGGCCGGCGCGCCTGGCTAGCCGCGATGCCGCAAAGCCTCGACAAGCAACGCGAAGGCCGGCGAGGACTGCCGCCGGCTCGGGTAATAGAGGTGGTAGCCACCCCAAGGGGGACACCAGTCTTCGAGCACGCGCACCAGCCGGCCCTCGGCAATATGCGGTGCGGCGAGG
Organism: Devosia sp. P3_B2; assembly: GCF_056402875.1. NCBI lineage: Bacteria > Pseudomonadati > Pseudomonadota > Alphaproteobacteria > Hyphomicrobiales > Devosiaceae > Devosia > Devosia sp. P3_B2. The sequence continues at coordinate 42,104 of NZ_JBFUGO010000016.1, forward strand.
TCCTCGGGGATGCAGGCGAGGCCAAGACCCACGAGCGCTACCGGCAGGATCTGGGTGGTGTTGTTGAACACCAGCTGTCCTTCGACCCGAACACTGAGTTTGTGCCCATCCCGTTCGAACTCCCAGGCATAGAGCCCGCCATAGGTCTGGAGCCTGAGGTTGATGCAACGGTGTCCGGTGAGCTCCTGTGGCGTCTCGGGCTGCGCGCGCCCTGCAAAGTAGGATGGCGCGGCCACGACGGCGAAGCGCCAGTCGGGGCCGATGCGAACCGCGATCATGTCCTTGGCGAGCGACTCGCCCAGCCGCACGCCGGCGTCGAAGCGGCGGGCGACGATGTCGATCAGGCTGTTGTCGGTGCTGACCTCGACATTGATGTCGGGATATGCCGGCAAGAACGCAGCGAGCTTTGGCCAGAGCACCGAATTGACGGCGTGCTCGCCGGCGGTGATGCGGATCGTACCCGCCGGCCTTTCTCTGAGTTCGCTAAGGGCCGCGAGTTCCCCCTCGATCTCCTCGAACCGGGGTCCGACGTTGAGCAGCAGGCGCTGGCCGGCCTCGGTCGGCGAAACGCTGCGCGTGGTACGCATCAACAGCCGCAGCCCGAGCCGGGTCTCGAGTTTGCGGATGGTGTGGCTGAGCGCCGATTGCGAGACCCCGAGCTTCGCCGCTGCCTTGGTGAAGTTCAGCTCTCGCGCGACGGCGAGGAAGGCGATCAGGTCGCTGATGTCTTCGCGCGGCATTGATGAGTTCCACTCATGGGATCATGCCAATAATGACTGCTTTTCGCTTATCGGCTCAAGCGATATCGTTGGCTCTCGAATGGAGAGGCAGCCACATGGCGGATCTTACCACTGCGGGACGGCCGCTTGTCGGGATTGGCCTCGTGGCTCTCGCCACCCTGGCGTTCGGCGTGGGCGACGTCGTGACCAAGCACCTGTCGATGCTCTATCCGGTGCCAGTGGTCATGGCCATGCGGTACCTGGTCAATCTCGTACTGCTCGCGCTCATCGTCTGGCCCCGCCTTCGCACGCGCCTGTGGCAGGCTGAACGCCTGTGGCTGGTCGTGCTGCGCGGACTCTGCCTTGCTGCTGCGTCCCTGACACTGGGCTGGGCGTTGCGGCTGATGCCGGTCGGCGAAACGGTGGCGATCATCTACCTGGCGCCGTTTGCCGTCATGCTGTTGGCGGTGCCGCTGCTCGGCGAGCGGGTCAGCGCAATCGGCTGGATGGGCGCCGCCATCGGCTTTCTCGGCGTACTGCTGATCGTCAGGCCCGGCGGCAGCCTCGATCCCATCGGGGTGGCGTTGGCGCTGGTCAATGCCGGCCTCGCGACCAGCTACCACCTCCTCACGCGCTATCTCAGCCGGACCGAGACGACGATCTCGATGTTGTTCCATTCCACCTGGGTGGGCGCGCTGGTGTTCTGCGTGCTGGCCCTGCCCGATATTCGTGGGTTCAGCCCTGCTGCTCTCGATATCGCGCTGATGGTGTTGCTGGGCGGACTGATGACGCTCGGTCACTTCCTGTTCACCGCCGCCTACAAGCAAGCGCCGGCCTCGATTCTGGCGCCGGTCAACTATCTGCACCTGGTCTGGGCGAGCGGGCTCGGGTGGCTGGTCTTCGGCCACGTGCCGGAGAGTTGGAGCCTCGTCGGCATGGCGCTGGTAATCGCTGCGGGCGCGACGGTCGCAGTCAACTCGCATCTGCAGCACCGCAAGACCAAGGCTGAGGCCGAAGCTGACGCCGAGGCAGCAGCGGCAATCGGCTGAAGTAGCCCACGGCCGCGCCGCCAGCCATGGAGGAGCGGCGCATCGTCAAGACGCTGCTGCGCGTCTGACCCAACCCCGCAACGAGGAGCACGAAATGCAGAAGCGCAAACTTGGAAATGCCGGTCTCGAAGTCTCGGCCATCGGGCTGGGCTGCATGGGCATCAGCCAGTCCTACGGCCAGCCGCTGCCGACCCCAGACGCCATCAAGCTGATCCGGGCGGCGTTCGATCAGGGCGTCACCTTCTTCGATACCGCCGAGGTCTATGGGCGTCGCGCCAACGAGTTGGTGGTCGGCGAAGCGCTGGAGCCGATCCGCGATCAGGTGGTGATTGCCACCAAGTTCGGCTTCGATCTCGACGGCACGGGCAGCGGCAGCGGCCTCAACAGCCGGCCGGCGCATATCCGCGAGGTCGCTGAGGCCTCATTGAAGCGGCTGCGCACCGACCGCATCGACCTGTTCTACCAGCACCGCGTCGATCCAGAGGTGCCGATGGAGGACGTCGCCGGTGCGGTCAAGGACTTGATCGCCGAGGGCAAGGTGAAACACTTCGGCCTCTCGGAGGCGGGGGTGAAGAACATCCGCCGTGCCCATGCGGTGCAGCCGGTGACAGCGCTGCAAAGCGAATATTCGCTGTGGTGGCGGGAGCCTGAAGAGGCGATCATCCCGGTGCTCGAGGAACTGGGTATCGGCTTTGTGCCGTTCAGCCCCCTGGGCAAGGGCTTCCTCACCGGCGCGATCGACACCAGCACCAAGTTCGACAGCACCGATTTCCGCAACACGGTGCCCCGCTTCGACGCCGAGAACCGCGCCGCAAACCAGGCCATGGTGGATGCCGTGGTGCGGGTTGCCGCGGCGAGGAAGGTCACACCGGCGCAGATCGCACTGGCCTGGTTGCTGGCGCAGAAGCCGTGGATCGCGCCGATCCCGGGGACGACCAAGCTCCACCGGCTTATCGAGAACAATGGCGCGGCATCGATCGAACTGAGCGCCGCTGATCTCGCCGATATCGAGAGTGCCACCTCGGGGATCGTCCTGAAGGGCGCTCGCTACTCGGGGGAAAACGCGGCGCGCATCGACCGCTGAGCGGCTTGAGGCAGGCGGGGAGGGCTCAGCCAGCCCTCCCCGCCGAGATTGGCCGGCCCCTTGGTGGTGATGTACTCGACGGCGAGCAGCTTCAGTGAGCCATCGGCCTGCGGCTCGTACATCACCGCCTCCGGATGGGCGATGTCGATGGCGTCGTCCTTGAGCGCTGCTTCCGACACGAAGTGGATGCCCATGGCACCACCCTCGATACCGCTGACGCAGGGGATCGGCGCGTAGCCCTCGCCCTTGGCCACCGCGACATCCTGGAACCGCTCGTTGGCGGCGCGCACCTTGTCGGCGAGCGGGTTGGGCAGGTCGGCATGCGCCGCGGCTTCATGCGCCATGGCGGAGCCGATGAGCAGCCCGCCGCCGTCCGACTGATGGGCGCTGGCGCCGCCGACCGAGAGCGCCGCGGTGACGGCGAGGGCTTTGAGCAGGGTTGATGTCTTCATGGTTGAGTCTCTTCTGATGCGGCCAAACCGGCGGCGGCGGCCGACATCACATGTCGAGCCGGTCGGCGGCTTGCTCCTGTTGGGATTGGCTCCTCGGAGCCGGTCATGTGCCGGGGGGCGAATGCCAGACCGGCTCCAAGGACACGCCGAGCGACGCCGGCACGGAGACACGGAGGCAACTCCGTGCCCGGCGTCAGTCAGCGATAGAAATAGGGGTCGAGTACCCGCACTTCGGTAATGCGATCGACCGGCAGCGCGTTCTTCTGCGCCACCATCCGGATCGCCTCGGGCGACGGGCCGTCATAGATACAGAAGCTCTGCTTCTTGTCCGGCGAGACGAACGACTGCACCCAGGTGACGCCTCGTTCGGCGTTACGGGAAACCACACCGCCCATGGCGGTGGCGCCTGATTCATCGATCGGGATGATCAGGCCTTCGGGAAAACTGCGTTCAACGACATAGCGCGGCATTTCATGGTCCTTCACGTTTCGGCCCCCGCTTCGGCGGCCGGTGGCGGACCATGCCCCCATGCGGGGCATCGCTCTATCGGCTTGATTACCCAGATTGGCGCCGCCAATTACCCACGTTTCGACGCGATGGAATAATTGACCGCGGGCGGTGTTATTCATACGACGTATGACGACTCTGCCCTTCGGGTAAGATCGCGACCGGAGGGATTAGAGGGATGATCCTGCTCGAACGTGATGCGCAGCTTGCTGCGTTGCGGCAGCAATTGGCGGAAGCCGCGGCCGGACGAGGCCGCGTCGTTGCCGCAGTCGGCGAGGCCGGGGCCGGAAAGACCGCCCTCGTGAACGCCTTTATCGAAACGGCGGGCGGCGCGGCGCGCATCTTGCGCGGCGCCTGCGAGGACCTCACGGTACCGGCCCCGCTCGCGCCGCTTTACGACCTCGCGCGCGATGCACACTGGCCGCTCGATCGGCTGGGCGAGCCGGGTGAACGCGTCCCGCTGTTCTCCGAAGCACTGGCGCTGTTCGGCATGGAGCCGACCATCCTCGTCATCGAGGACCTGCACTGGGCCGACGACGCAACGCTCGACCTCGTGCGCTACGTCGGCCGCCGCATCGCCGGCAGCCCGATCCTGATGCTGCTGACCGCCCGCAACGAAGCGGTGGAAGGGCAGCGGCGTCTGCGCCGCGCACTCGGCGATATCGCTTCCGACCACATCACCCGCATCGACGTGCCGCTGCTGAGCGAGACCGCCGTGGCGACGCTGGCCGAGCATACCGGGCTCGAACCCGGCCCGATCTATCGCGCCACTGTCGGCAACGCCTTCTTCGTCACGGAGCTGCTGCGCGCCGGTGGCGAGCTGTCGCTCAGCCTCCGCGATGCCACCCTCACCCGCGCCGAGCGGCTGGGCATCGGCGCCCGCGAGGCGCTCGACGCCGTCTCGGTATTTCCTCGACGCGCCGAGACCGCAATTCTCGTCGACCTGCTCGGCCCGGGCGGACGCGAGGCGCTGGCCGAATGCGTCGAGGGCGGCATGCTCGACGGCAGCGGCGATGGCTACGCCTTCCGCCACGAGATCGCCCGCCGTGCCATCGAGGCGGCGCTCCCCACGCACCGGCGGGAAAGCCTCAATGCCGCCGTGCTGGCGCTGCTGCGCGGCCGGGACGACATTCCGGGCGCCCGGCTCACCCACCACGCCGCCCAGGCGCGCGACGCAGCTGCCTTGCGCCAGTTGGCACCCAAGGCGGCGCACGAGGCTTCGCGCAGCGGTGCGCATCGCGAGGCGGCGGCGCACTACGAGGAAATGATGGGGCTGATCGACGGGTTCAGCCTCGAGGAGCAAGCGGCGATTCACGGGCGCTACGCCTTCGAGTGCCAGCTGATCGGCCGCATCCAGCAGGCTATCGCAGCGCAACGGCAGGCCGGCGCCATCTATCGGCAGCTCGGTGACCGGCTGATGGAAGGCGACAGCCTGCGCTGGCTGTCGCGGCTGAGCTATCTCGCCGGCAACCGCACCGCGGCCGATGCCTATGGCAATGAGGCCATCGCGCTCTTGGAAACCGAGACACCCGGTGCCGAGCTGGCGATGGCCTATTCCAACCTCGCCCACCTCGCCATGCTGGCGGACGAACTGGACGGCGCCTTGCGCCACGGGCGTGCCGCCATCGCGCTCGGGCAGGTGCTGGGGCGGCCCGACATCATCTCCCACGCGCTCAACAACATGGGCTCCGCCCGTATCTGGCAGGAGCCGGCGATCGGCCGCACCGACCTCGAAAAGAGCCTCGATATCGCGCTGGCGCACAACTACCAGGAGCATGCCGCCCGGGCCTACACCAACCTCGGCTGCATGGAGGTCAACCTGCTCGCCTACGACAATGCCCGCCGCGTGCTCGAGGCCGGCATCGTCTATTGCGCCGATCGCGACCTCGACACCTGGCACTACTACATGCGCGGCTGGCTCACCGAGGTGCTGCTGCGCCAGGGCCTGTGGGAGGAGGCGGCCGAGGCGGCGCTGCCGGTGATCGGCGACGAGCAGGCGCAGGGGCTGATGCGGATCACCGCTGTGCTGGCACTGGCGCGGCTGCGGATGAGACGCGGCGACCCGGCGCTCGATCCGCTGCTCGAGGAGGCACGACGCTTCCTCGACACCAATATGGAACTGCAACGGCTGGCGCCCTTCGCCGCAATTCTCGCCGAGCGCGCTTGGCTCGGCAGAGGCAACCGCGCCGAGGCACTGGCGCTGCTCGACAAGGCGCTGGGCATGACCTCGGCACCCACGGTGCATGGCGAACTGCTGCTGTGGCGCTGGCGGCTCGAGCCCGATGCACGGCTTGGCGACCTCACCGGGCTGGCGGCACCGTTCCGCGCCGAAATTTCGGGCGATTGGGCCGCCGCCGCCGACTATTGGGCAGAGATCGGCGCACCATTCGATCGCGCCCTGGCGCTGCTTGGCGGCGATGAGGCGGCGCAGCGGCAGGCGCTGCAGATCTTCGAGCAACTGGGCGCCAACCCGTTTGCCGAGCAAGCCCGTCGCCATATGCGGCGCAGCGGCATCAGCAATGTCGGCAAGGGCCCGCGCCAGTCGACCCGCGACAACCGGCTGGGGCTGACGCAGCGCGAGATGGAAGTGCTGCTGCTGGTCGACCGCGGCCTCTCCAGCAAGCGCATCGCCGCGCAACTGGCGATCTCGCCCAAGACCGTCGACCACCACGTTGCGGCGATGCTGGGCAAGCTCGGCGCCCACTCCCGCACCGAAGCCAGCGCCGCGGCACGGGATGCCGGATTGATCTAGGGAGCGCCGCCGCCCGCGGCGACGGCCTGCTATTCGACGGTCACGACCTTGTACTTCTGTCCGGCGACCAGGGTGTCGCCCGGATAGAGGTTGTTGAGGATGTAGAACAGGTCGGTGCCGCGGCCGAGACCGTTCATCTTTCGCGCCAGCGAGTCCGCCGTATCGACGCTGCCGGCCGTGATGGTGCGGACCACCAGCTTCTTGACCAGCCCGAGATCCTTGGCAGTGGCGGAGCGGAAGCTCTTCAGCGTCGCTTCAGCGGCCTGGGTGAAGGCCGGGCTGTCGAACTTGGCGGCAAAGATGAAGCGATAGACCCGGCCATCGTTGCGCACCACCGCAACACGGAAGTTCCATTGCGGGGTGACGGCGACGCCGGTCGCCATGTCGAAGCCGTTGGCGCTTTCGCGCTTCACCGTCGTCGGCTGCAGCCCGGCGATCCAGCCCGACTTGAGATAATCCTCGAGCCCCATCGAGGCCGGCACTTCGGCACTGTCAAAGCGCACCGCCTCGCCTTCGCCGGCAACGCCGACCACGGCGCCCTTGGAGATCTGCAGCGTGTAGTTCGAGGGCACTTCGAAGGTGAATTTCAGTGTCGGATTGATGTAGCGGCGGCCGACCACCGCGCCCTGTGCCGGGCTGTCGCCAAAGGCGAGGCCTTCGATGCCGGCCATATAGCCCTCGCGATCGGTCTCGCCGAGCCCCGGGGCGCCGAAGAAGGCGCGCGCCGTCTCGATCGCCTTCTGGATGCGATCGGGGGTCGAGGGGTGCGAGGAAAGGAAGTCGCCTTCCTGATCCGCGTCGCCCGCCGAGAAATGCGCGAACCGGCCCATGGCGCCGAGGAAGCGGGCCGCCGCATGCGGATCGTACCCGGCGCGGCCGGAGGTCAGGATGCCCTCCTTGTCGGCAGCCAGTTCCTGCTGCTGGCTGAACGCCGCGAGCGACATCTTCGAGCGGTTCGAAGCCTGGTCGGTGGCGCTGTCGGCGCCGAACACACCCGTCACCACCTTGTCGACGATCTCGTTGGTGCGCGCCCGGTTGGTACGGGCGCGGGCATGCTTCAGCGTCACGTGCGCGATCTCGTGCGACAGCACGGCCGCGATCTCCGAGGTGTCCGATGCGAGCGCCAGGATGCCGCGCGTCACATAGACATAGCCGCCCGGCAGCGCGAAGGCGTTGACCTCGGCGGTGTCGAGGATGGTGACGGTGAACTTCTGGTTCGGCTGATCGGCCGCGGCAAGCAGCCGCCCGACGATCCGCGCGATCATGATCTCGGCCTGCCGGTCCGAATAGATGCCGCCATAGGAGGCGACGATCCGCGGGTGCTCGCGCGCCCCGATCGCATCTTCCTCGGGATCATCCGAGGCGACGACCGGCGCGTTCTGTCCCTCGGTGCGGCTGACCGTGACGCCCGGCAGGCTCGAGCACGCCGCGACAACCGCCAGCAACACCGCGGCGAGCGGAACGCCAAACACCCTGATGATCGAACGCGAGCTCATGGAGCGAGGAGAACCTCTATCTGCTCAGGATGGGTGACTTCGACCCGCGGGCCATCAACGTCGTCCATCCAGCCTCTGATCCGCACGAGGGCACCCTCGAGCTTGAGTGGGTCGAGACCGGCACGCGAGAAGAGCTTGACCGCCGCCCTGTCGATCACGGCGGTGAAGTCCTCTTTCCACGATCGGCCGAAATTCAGGTAGATGCGCCCCTGTGCCTCGTCGGCGAGCAGCACCCGGCCTTCCACCAGCTCATAGTGGCCCAGGCGCCCGGCCAAATCTGCCGGCCGGTCCGCCCGCCGCACGAGATAGTAGGGATCGGCCCAGATGCCAAGCTTCATCAGCCGCGCCGAGCCCTCGGCGGCCAGCAACTGTGGCAGACATGCACGATTGTCGGGGAACGAGTAGACCCGAGCCCAGCCGTCGGCGATCATCCGCTGCTGCACCCAGAGCTCGGGCGTATCGAGCACGAACAGCTGGCCCAGCGTCCGGCCGTGCCGGTCGACCTGCTCACCGCCATGGCGCACCCGCACCGATTTGCCCAGCGTCAGCTTTTCCAGCGCCACGCGGGACTCGTCGGCCTTTGGCCAGGCCTCGAAATCCTCGCGACCCAGCGGCAGCTTGGGCGCCTGCGTGCCGATCAAGCGAACCACTACGCCGGTATCGAGCACCACGGTATCGCCATCGGTAACCGACGCGACGATACCCTTGGGGCCATCGACCAGCCCGTCGCAACCCATGGCAAGGGTGCTCAGCGGCATGGCGATAAGCACCGCGGCCGCGGCAATTCTGAGCACGTTCCAGGCAAGCAAATTTGGCCCCATCCGACGACAAGGCAAACTGCACTAAATTGCGGCGAAATTCTTCCACAACGTCGCAGAGCAACAACGAATGTTGCACCGTGGCCACTTCCCCTTAGGATCACGCCGATTCTGCTGCCGGACGCTGACCCGATGCTCGCCGAACTCTTGGTCTATGCTGCGAGCTACCGCGCGACGCCTCCGGCGTTCCGCCCCCATCTGGGGGAAGCCATCGGGCTGTGGGCGCGCGGCCAGCGCCAGACCCGCGCCTGGGCCCCGCACCTCGCGAACTCGCGCGGCCTGATCGACACCACCATCGACGATCTCGATCGGCGGCGGACGGTGGTGGTGCTCGGCTCCGGCCCGCTGTTCGATGTGCCTGTCGAATCCCTGGCGCGCACCTTCGAGCGGGTGATCCTGGTGGACCAGGCCCACCTCTCGACCATCCGCCCCCGCACCGATCGCTACCCGAACGTCACCTGCGACTGGCGCGATCTATCCACCGAACGGGACTCCCAGGCGCTCGGCTTTCTCGATGCGATCGACGATCTCGACTGGGTCATCTCGATCAGCCTCGTCAGCCAGCTGGCGCGCGCCGCAGCCGATGGCCGGCAGCGGGCCGTCGTCGACGGCCACCTTGACCGGCTGGCCGGCCTCCGCTGTCCGGTCACCTTGATCACCGATCTCGACTACCGGGTGTTCAACCGCCACGGCGTGGTGCTGGACAGCGCCGACCTGCTGCATGGCCGGCCGGTGCCGCGCAGCGGGTTGCGCTGGAAGTGGGAGGTCGCGCCCTTCGGCGAAGAAAGCCGCACCACCCGGCGTGTCCATTCGGTCGCTGCGTGGCCCGACTGGCGCCACGCCTGAGGCTCAGACCAGCCGCGCCTCGAGCGTGACGTTGATGGCGCCGAGCGCCTTCGACACCGGGCAGTTCGCCTTGGCCTTCTCGGCCAGTTCCTGGAACGTCGCGTTGTCGATCCCGGGGATCTTGCCCTCCAGCGTCAGCGCGCTGCCGGTGATGCCGGTGCCGGGAATGAGCGTGACCGCGGCTTCGACCTTGAGGTTCTCCGCCGGAGTGTTGTTGTCGGCGAGCGTCTGCGCAAACTCCATGGCGAAGCACCCCGCATGCGCCGCCGCAATCAGCTCCTCCGGATTGGTGCCGGACCGCGCCGTCTCATCGACGAAGCGGCCCTTGTAGGTATAGGGCAGGCTCGTGAACGCGCCGCTCGGCGCGTCCAGGGTCCCCGCCCCATCCCTGAGCGTCCCGGTCCAGTTGGCAGTGGCAGTGCGCTTCATCTTGCTCTCCTTGGGTCACATCCGTCGCGCCCGGACTGTAGGAACTGCAGCGGCCAACTGAAGTTCCGCCCGGATCAGTCCTCCTTCAGCACCAGCTCCACCACCGGCACCACCACGTTGGGCTTCTTCACCGGCAGGTCGAGCGTCAGCGTGGTCTGGCCGACCGGCGGGACGAAATGCGGATCGGTGTGGGCGCCGATCCACTGCACTTCGCTCGCATCATTGAGGAGCTGCGCGAACTTGACCCGGCCCGCCAGCCCGTCGAGATGCAGGTAGCGGTTCGGCCAGTTGTAGATGTGGAGATAGAGCCGGTTGCCGCGCTGGGTATAGCGGCAGCCATCTGGCGCCGTGTAGCTGGAACGGCCGGCCCCGTAGATGGCGCGGCTGTGCAGCTTCATCCAGCCGGCATAGGCGTCGAGCGCATCGATGGCGCGGTGATCGAACGTGCCGCGCCCGGTCGGCCCGACATTCATCAAGAGGTTCCCGCCCAGCGCCACGCCGTCGATCAGGATCTGGATCAGCTGCTCCGGGCTCTTCCACGTCTCCTCGTCGCGGTAGTAGCCCCATGAGCCCGAGAACGTCTGGCACATCTCCCACGTCACCTCACGCCCATTGACCATCGGCGGGGTGCGCGGCGTGTACTGCTCGGGCGTGATCATGTCCGGCACGTCGGTCTCGAGATCGAGCCGGTTGTTGACGATGATGTCGGGCGCCAGCTTTCGCACCAGCTTCAACAACTCGAGGCTCTGCCAGTCGTCGCGGCCCTTGCCGGGCAGTCCCTTGTAGGTGCGGCCCGGATAGCTGAAGTCGAACCAGATGATGTCGATCTTGCCGTAGCCGGTGAGCAGCTCCGTGACCTGCTGGCGCAGATAGGCGGCATAGCGCGTCATGTCGCGGCCGGCGTTCAGCTCGGCCGCATTCCTCGCGGTTGCGCAGCGGATGGTACATGTCGATGGTGAAGTCGGGATGGTGCCAGTCGGGCAGCGAGTAGTAGAAGCCGATCTTCAACCCCTCGGCCCGGAACGCCTCGACGAACGGCTTGAGCAGGTCCTTGCCGTAAGGCGTGTTGGTCGCCTTGTAGTCGGTCGCCTGGCTGTCCCACAGACAGAACCCGTCATGGTGCTTGGCCGTCAGCACCACATATTTCATCCCTGCCTCACGGGCCCGGCGCGCCCATTCCTTCGGGTCGTAGAGGTCGGGATCGAAGTTCTCGAAGTACTTCTGGTAGCCCGCGTCGTCGATTTCCTCGCGGTTCTTCACCCACTCGTGCCGGGCCGCGAGCGCGTAGATGCCCCAATGGATGAACATGCCGAACCGGTCGTGCTTGAACCACGCCTTCTTCTCGTCGGCCAGAAACAGTTCGGCAGAAATCTTGTCACTCATCGGTGCATCCTGAAACCCTGCGGCCATCGCAGGCCGGGCGTGAGTAGCACGCCTGCAACCGCTTTCAAGACGCGACGAACAGCCCCACCGGCGGCTGGCGCATGGGGAGGAATGTGCCGTGCCCACCTGTTCCGCCGGAACGGTGGTTTGCACCGCGCCCGGCATTTGCTATGTGGCAAGCGGCGACCCCGTAGCTCAGCAGGATAGAGCGCAGGATTCCTAATCCTGAGGCCATGAGTTCGAATCTCATCGGGGTCACCAGCTGCATGAGGCCATGCCGGACTTCTCCGGCCGTGCAAGGAGTCCGACGCCATGATCACGAAGGGTCACACCACCCTCCCCCGTATCGCGCTTGCCGCGGTACTCGCCGCGGGTCTCGCGGCCTGTTCGATGGGTGGCGGCGGCGGTCAGCTGTCGCCGGGCCTTTCCGCCCCGATGAACCAGCCGGGCGCCAAGCTCAACCGGGTCGAGGCGCTGTTCCTGCTCAACGATTTCCGTCGCGCCCAGGGCGCTGCCGATGTGCGTGGCGACACCGTGCTCGACGGCACCGCGCAGACGCTGGCCACCAACTACGCCAAGAGCGGGGCACAGCCGGCGCTACCGCCCGGCGCCGTGGTGATGCGGCTCAGCGCCGGCTACACCACCTTCGCAGAAGTCTTCTCCGGCTGGCGCGCCGTGCCGGCCGATGCGGGGGCGATCGCCGATCCGACCGCCAAGCGCGCGGGCCTCGGCGTCGCCTACGACCCGAACTCGACGCACGGCGTCTACTGGGTGCTCGTGCTTGACGACTGACATCGAGACCATCGACTGCCGCGGGCTGAAATGCCCGCTTCCGGTGCTGAAAATGGAAAAGCGCCTGTCGCAGCTGGCGACGGGCGCTTCGTTCGTCTTGCTCGCCACCGACCCGATGGCAAAGATCGATATCCCGCTGTTCTGCAGGCAGAACGGCCACGCCTGCTCGGTGAGCAGCGAGGCCGAAATCATGCGCTTTGAGATCGTGAAGGGCTGAGCGTTCGCTCAGTCGTCGGCCAGCGCCACGGCTGCCGGGGCCCATGCCGGACGCGGGCGCGGCAGTGGCACGTCGTCGACCATGATGCCGAGATCTGTTGCGGAGTAGACCACGCCGTCGATCTCGTCGGTGAGATAGCTCGGATGGCCCTTCAGCCCCATCGGAAACGCCGCCTGGCGCTCCGCCACGTAGGCCTTGGCCTTCTTGCCGCAAATCTGCGCCCGCATGTCCACCGGCGGCGAGGCGATGTTCTTGAGCTGCACGACGTTCTGCCCGGTGCCGGTGATCGCGCCGGACAAGCCCCGCAGGAACAGCTCGGCCGTCATCTCGTTGCGCTCACGCGCCGACGAGCCGCCCAGCACCACGGCCAGCATCGAGCGGCCGCCGCGCTCCACCGTCGCCACGATATTGAGGCCCGAGGAGCAGACATAGCCGGTCTTCATGCCGGTGGTGCCGGCGAAATGTTCCAGCAGGCCGTTGTTGGATTCGAGCTTGGCCTTGCCCAGCCGCACCGCTTCGGTGCCGAACATCGGCAGATATTCCGGGAAATCGCGCCGGATGATCAGCGCCAGGATGGCGAGATCGCGCGCCGAGGTCACCTGGCCTTCGTTGTGCAGCCCATGCGGATTGACGAAGTGGGTGGCCGACAGGCCCATGGCCTCCGCCATGCCATTCATCTCCTCGACGAACGCCGGCACCGAGCCCGAGACGGTCTCGGCGACGGCCACTGCCATATCGTTGGCCGACTTGACCACGAGGATATAGAGCGCGTCCTTCATCGTCACCGAGGAGCCGACCTTCAGCCCGGATTTGCTCGGCGCCTGGTTCCAGGCGTTTTTCGAGATCTTCACTTTGGTGTCGAGCGTCACCTTGCCCGCCTTGATGGCGGCGAAGGCCACATAGGCGGTCATCAGCTTGGTCAGCGAGGCCGGATGCCAGGGCACGCCGGCATCCTCGGCGTACAGCACCTCGAAGGTGTCGGCGTCGACGAGCAGCAGCGGAGTGGCCCATGCGGGAGTGGTCCCGAGGACGGCGAGGATGATCAACAGGCTGGCGACGATGCGCCGGCGAAACTGCGCGAGCAAGGCGCCTCCGAAGTGCAATGGTCCCGGCGTCGGCAGGGTTCTAGCAACGCGCTCTGCGCCGCTCAACTGCCGCCGGCTGCTGCTCAAATGATTTTGAAGCAAGGCGGCTTCCCATCTAGGTCAAATCCGGCAGATTTCGGGCGCTGGACCAGCGATGGAACAGGGTTCGGCGCGGTTCCGGTAGTCCGGCGTCGAGGAGTTCGAGCGCCGTCATGCCGTCGACGCGAAAGTTGCGGAAGTCATTGCGCAGTGTGCACCAGGCGACCAGCGTCTGGTGCCCTTCGAAGTAGCCCAGCGCCACTGGATAGACCGTGCGCTCGCTGGTCGCGCCGCTCTTGTCGCGATAGCCGAGCCAGACCTGCTTCTCCTCGCGCAGGGCCCGGCGCAGGCGCGCCAGCGGGTTGGCCTCGTCCACCTCGCGCGGCGGGATGACGAACAGCCCGACCGACAGCATCTCGTCGCGCTTGGCCCGCGGCAGCACCGCCTCGATCTTGCTCGAGGCATCGCGCGCAGTTGCCGCCATCTCGCTGTCCGGCCCGTAGATCAGCCCGCGAAGGCCCAGCACCAGCGACTCGACTTCCTCGTCGGTGAACATCAGCGGCGGCAGGAAGTGCTCGGCGCGAAGCTGGAAACCGACGCCCGCCTCGCCGTCGATCGCCGCGCCCATCGACTTCAGCGTCTCGATGTCGCGATAGACCGAGCGCAGCGACACGCCCATCTCCTCGGCCAGCACCGCGCCCGTCACCGGACGGCGCCGGCGGCGGAGCGCCTGCATCAGGTTGAGCAACCGTTCGGACCGCTTAGCCATTCAGTTTCCGACCGCTGCTGACAAAAACCGGTGCCGCGTGGCGTTAGCCTTCTCGCATCGAACAAGGAGAAACGACATGACCACCATCCTGACCATCCTCACCGAAGGCTTCGCCGATTGGGAGACCACGCTGCTCAACGCCGTGGCGCACAGCTTCTACAAGGTGGAAACCAAGTACGCGACCCCCGGCGGCAAGCCCGTGACCTCATCGGGCAACATGACGGTCACGCCGCAGCTGGCGCTGGAGCAGGTCGATGTCGCCGATTACGACGCGATCATCGTCTGCGGCGGCGCCATCTGGCAGACGCCCGAGGCTCCGGATATGGCGCCGCTGCTCAATGCCGCCAAGGCTGAGGGCAAACTGATCGGGCTGATCTGCGACGGCACGGTGGCCGGCGCCAGGGCCGGGCTGCTCGACCACATCCGCCACACCAGCAACGGCGACGGCTATCTCGATGCCACCGGCTACAAGGGAAAGGCGCTGTACCGAGACACCCCGGCGGCGGTGACCGACGGCAAGGTGGTGACCGCGGCGGGCGTGTCGCCGGTGAGCTTCATGGTCGCGGTGATGGACGGGCTGGGATTGGCGGACGACAACCTGCAATACTATGTCGGCATGCACGCGGCACAGTATGGCAAGGCGGCGTGAGGGAACCGGGGGCTGGCGCGAACCGACCCCCACCCCTGTCCCCTCCCCCTCAACAGGGGGAGGGAGACGATAGTCTCGATATCAGTGTGAGAATCTCCCTCCCCATTCTTAGGGGGAGGGGACAGGGGTGGGGGTCGGCCCACGCCACCGTTGCGTCGATCACACAGGCAGCAACATCCTGTCCTGCCGCACGACCTCTGCCGACAGCCCCGCATCTCCAGCGTTCCGCGCCACCCGAACCACGTACCGCCCCGGCTCGACCAGCCAGTGCTGCGCCTCCGTCCGATAGTACGCGAAGGCCCGGTCATCGAGTTCCAGCGTCACCCGCTGCCGCTCGCCGGGGCCGAGGTGCACCTTCTCGAACGCCTTCAGTTCCTTCTCCGGCCGCGGCACCGACGCGTCGGGCGCCGACACATAGACCTGCACCACCTCCGAGCCGGCACGGCGGCCGGTGTTCGTCACCGTCACCGAGACGCTCACCTTGCCGGCGGCCTCAAATCGGCTCGCATCCACTGCCAGATCCGACACCGCGAAGCTCGTGTACCCCAGCCCGAAGCCGAACGGGAACAGCGGCGCGATGCCCTGGCGGTCGTAGTGGCGATAGCCAATGAACACGCCCTCTTCGTAGCGCACCTTGCCGTCGAGGCCGGGATAGATCTCGCGATCCTGCGAGTTGGTCGGATTGTCCGCCCACTTGACAGGAAAGCTCTGCGGCAGCCTGCCACCGGGCTCTGCAGCGCCGATCAGCACATCGGCGATGGCGTTGCCCGTCTCCTGCCCCGGATACCAGGCCTCGAGCACCGCCGCGACGTCGCCAAGCCATGGCATCTCGACCGGCCCGCCGGTCTGCAGCACGACGACGGTGCGCGGGTTCACCGCCGCCACCGCCGCGAGCAGTTCATCCTGCCGGCCCGGCAACACGATGGAGCCGAGATCGCTGCCCTCGGTGTCCCACTCGCCATTGCGGCCGACGAACACCAGCGCCGTTTCGGCATCCCGCGCCGCGGCGACGGCTTCAGCGATGGCCTCGTCCCCAAGCGGCAGACCGATGCCGGCGGCGAAGGCGGCAAGCCCCAGCGTCGCGAAAGCCTTGGTGGCAAACTCGATCACCACGTCATAGGAACGGCCGGCTTCGAGCCGGATGGTGCCCACCACCTCGTCGCAGCCCTCTTCGAAGAAGGTGCGGCCCTTGCTCCAGTTGGTCCACGCATCGGCCACCAGTTTGCCGTCGACGAAGACGCGCGAGAACCCGGCGCTGTAGATGCCGACGCGATGCTCGCCGCTGGCCTCGGGCGTGAACGTCCCCGTCAGCCGCGCCGAGAAATGCAGCGGATCGACCTTCCCGTCGGCCACCCGGCCAATCCAGAAGGTCTGCGCCTCCTCCAGCGTCTCGGAAAACACGGCCGGGCCGCTCAGGTCCTCGCTGGCGAAGTAGTCGACCGCGAGCGCCCCGCGAAGGAGCGGCTCAAAGCGGTTGTTGCCAGCGCCCGCGGCATAGCTCAGGCGATCCTCGCCCATCGCCGCGACCAGTCCGTCCCACGGCGACACCCGGTAGTGCGGGTTGAGCTGGGCGCTGCCGCCGCCCATGATCTGCGCCACCTTGGCATTGGGCCCGATCACCGCGATCTTGCCCTCGCCGCTGAGCGGCAACACCTCGCCCGCGTTCTTCAGCAGCACCGCGCCCTCGGCACCGGCGCGCCGGATCAGCGCCCGATGCTCGGCGCGATCGTCGGCCCGTTCTACCCATTCGCTGTGATCGTCGAGCGCACCCGTGCGCTCCATCAGCCTGAGAATATCGAGCACGCGGCTCCGCAACGTCTCGCGAGATACCTCGCCCGCTTCCACCGCAGCCACCAGCTTCGCCCCGCGATCGCGCGCCGGGCCAGGCATTTCGAGGTTGAGCCCGGCATTGACCGTCGGGGCGGTCGAGTGCGAGCCGAACCAGTCCGACATCACGATGCCGTCGTAGTGCCACTCCTTGCGCAGCACCTGGTCGAGCAGCCACGGGTTCTCGCTGGTGTAGGTGCCGTTGAGCTTGTTGTACGAGCTCATGATGCCCCAGGTTCCGGCCTTCTTCACCGCCCACTCGAACGGCACGAGGTAGAGTTCGCGCAACGCCCGCTCGTCGATCTCGGAACTGATCGTGGTGCGCTCGATCTCGGATTCGTTGCCGACGAAGTGCTTGATCGTTGCCGACACGCCCTGCCCCTGCAGGCCCTCGATATAGCCGACCGCAAGGCTGGCGGTGAGGATCGGATCTTCCGAGTAGCACTCGAAATTGCGCCCGTTGCTGACCGAGCGATGGAGGTTCACCGTCGGCGCGAGGCTGACATGCGCGCCCTTCGACTTCACTTCATCGGCCAGCGCAGTGCCGATCTCATTGAGCAGCCGTACATTCCAGCTGGCGCCAAGCGCGATCCCCACCGGGAACGCCGCCGATTTCACCCCGCCGATCAGCGAACCGCCACCGCGGGCGCCGTTCGGCCCGTCGGTGACCCGCAGCTTGCCGATGCCCAGCCGCTCAATAGCCGGCAGCGACCAGAAATCTTCGCCCGAGAGCAGGCTCACCTGCTCCTCCAGCGTCAGTTCATCGGCCAGGGTTTCGATCCGTGACGACATACGCTTCTCCCGCACTCGGCTACATCCGGGCCTACCCCTAGGCACAAACGGTAACTGCGTCTATATTGGTAACCAACAATTTCAACTGGAAGGCACTCCGATGGCCCTCGGTTCCCCGGAAAAAGTCGAAACCTGCAACGCCATGGGCGATATCCTCAATCGCATCGGCGACAAGTGGAGCGTCATGATTGTCGGCTACTTGACGCGCAAGACCATGCGTTTCAACGAGTTGCGCCATGCCATCGGCGGCATTTCGCAGCGCATGCTGACCCTGACGTTGCGCAATCTCGAGCGCGACGGCCTCGTCACCCGCACGGTGTTCCCCGAGATCCCGCCGCGCGTCGAATATCAGCTGACCAATCTCGGCCGCACCCTCACCGAGCCGCTCGACGCGCTGTGGAACTGGGCGGCCGAGCACCAGGGCGAGGTGCAGAGCGCCCGCCACGAATATGACGCGATACATGAAGGCGCCACCGAGCAGCTCCCGCCGGAGCGGCGCTACGCCGGCGCCGCTAGGTGAGCAGCCGGGTCTCGACCCGTTCGAGCCTCGCTGAGGACCTGAGAGCCATCGGCCTCGCCGACGGCGACGCCGTTCTGGTGCACGCCGCACTCCGCAAGGTTGGCAAGATCGTGGGCGGCCCTGACGACATCCTCGACGCGATGCGCGACGTCGTCGGGCCTGCCGGTACCGTGCTCGGCTATGCCGACTGGCAACTCGAGGACGAGATCCGCGACGATCCGGCGATGCGCGAGCATATCCCGGCATTCGATCCGTTGCGCTCACGCTCGATCCGCGACAACGGCTTCTGGCCTGAACTGATCCGCACCACGCCAGGCGCGCTGCGCAGCGCCAGCGCCGGCGCTTCAATGGCGGCGATCGGCGGCGAGGCCGAATGGTTCACTGCCGACCACGCGCTCGACTATGGCTATGGCCCGCAGTCGCCGCTTGGCAAACTGGTCGAGGCCAAGGGCAAGGTGCTGATGCTCGGCGCGCCGCTCGACACCATGACGCTGCTGCACCACGCCGAGCACCTGGCCGATTTCCCCGACAAGCGCATCCTTCGCTACGAGGCGCCGATCCTCGTCGATGGCGAGAAAGTCTGGCGCTGGTTCGAGGAGTTCGACACCTGCGAGCCGCCAGACGGTTTGCCCGACGACTATTTCGCCGAAATCGTCGAGGAGTTCCTGACCACCGGCCGTGGCAAGCGCGCCAAGATCGGCGAGGCGAGCTCGGTGCTCGTCCCCGCCGATGAGATCGTGGCGTTCGCGGTCGATTGGCTCGAACGCTGGGGACGCACCCGTTAGGCGTTGAAGCCGCTGTCGACGAGGATCGACGTCCCGGTGATGCTTCGCCCACCCGGGCCGGCAAGATGCACCACCGCTGCGGCGATATCCTCGACGACCCCGAAGCGACCGAGCGCATTGAGCCCCATCTGCGACGGCGCCATCGGGCCATCGGCCGGGTTCATGTCGGTGTCGGTCGAGCCCGGATCGACGGTGTTGACGGTGATCCCCTGCGGGCCCAGCTCGCGCGCCAGCGCCCGCGTCATGCCGCCCAGCGCCGATTTGCTCGCGACATAGAGGCTGAGCCCCGGACCGGCGACGCGGCTCGCCATGTTGGTGCCGATCGAGATGATCCGCCCGCCCGCCCCCATGTGCTTTGCCGCCGCCTGCGCGGCGAAGAACGGGGCGCGGGCGTGAATCGCGAACAGCCGGTCGAAGGTCTCGACCGTGACATCGCCGAACGGCCCGCCGGTGCCGGTGCCGGCATTGTTGACGAGAATGTCGATCCGCCCGAATGCCTCGACGGTCCGGTCAACGGCGGCGATCACCGCGTCCGGATCGGCCGAATCGACCCGCATCGCGAGCACACGCCGGCCGAGCGCCGTCACCTGCTGCTCAATCTCGCCGGCCTTCTCGCCGTTGCGCTGGAAGGTGAAGGCGACGTCGGCGCCCTGTTTGGCCAGCGCCAGCACGGTGGCCGCGCCGATGCCGCGGCTGCCGCCGGTGACGAGGGCCACGAGGCCGGACAGTTCGAGGTCAGTCATATCGGATCTCCATTTTCTACCGATCGGTACACAATTGGCTATGACGGTTGCGATGCAGCGTCAAGAATTTTATACTGATCGGTAGACAATCATCCGGAAACCCGATTTTGGCAGGCCGCCCCCGCGAGTTCGATCGAGATGCCGCCCTGGACCAGGCGATGCGCCTGTTCTGGGAGCGCGGCTATGAGGGCACCTCGGTCGGCGACCTGGCCGAGGCGCTGGGCATCGGCAAGCCGAGCCTCTACGCCGCTTTCGGAAACAAGGAGCAACTGTTCTACGAGGCGCTCGACCTTTACATCCGCACCTACGGGCCGACCCTCGGCGACGTGCCCACGGCACGTGGCGCGATTGAGTCCCTGCTGCGCAGCAACGCCGAGACCTACGCCGATCCCAGTATCCCCAGTGGCTGCATGATCGTGCTCGCGGCCGCAGTCGGCCCGCCGCAGAATGCCGAAGTGCGGGCGCATCTGGCGATGCTGCGCAACGCCTCGACGGGCTCGTTCGCAGCGCGGATCAGGAAGGGGATGATCGATGGCGATGTGCCGGAGGGCGCCGATGCCGATGGCATGGCGCAGTTCTACACCACGGTACTGAACGGCCTGGCCCTCCAGGCGCGAGACGGCGCCGGTGGCGCCGCCCTCGATCGTGTCATCGACGGCGCCATGGCCGCCTGGGACGTGCTGGCCCGGCCCGCACCCTAGCCTACCGTTTGGCCACCCACGCGCCGCTATCGCCATATCGCTTGCCGGCGAACTTCTCCGGCGACAGCAGTTCACCCAGCGTCCTGAGCTCATCCGCCGACAGCACGATGCCGGCCGCAGCGACGTTCTGCTCGAGATGCGCGATCCGCCGCGCGCCGGGGATGGGGACGATGAAATCGCCTTGGCCGATGACCCAGGCGAGCGCCAGCTGAGCCGCCGTCACACCCTTGTCCGCCGCCATCTCCTCCAGCACCTTCACCAGCGCGGCATTGGTGGCCATGTTCTCTTCGCTGAAGCGGGGCAGTGTGCGCCGGAAATCGCCGTCGCCGAAATCCTCCGGCTTCTGGATCTTGCCGGTGAGGAAGCCGCGACCGAGCGGGCTGAACGGCACGAAGCCGATCCCAAGCTCACGGCAGGCGTCGAGGATGTCGCCCTCCGGGTCGCGGGTCCACAGCGAGTACTCGCTCTGCAGCGCCGAGATCGGATGGACGGCGTGCGCCCGGCGGATGATGTCGGCACCCACCTCCGACAGGCCGAGCGCCCGCACCTTGCCCTCTCGGACCAGTTCCGCCATGGCGCCGACGGTGTCCTCGATCGCCACTTGCGGGTCGAGACGGTGCAGGTAGAACAGGTCGATCGCCTCGACACCCAGCCGCTTCAGCGATGCTTCCGCCACTTCGCGCGCATGTTCGGGCCGCCCATCGACCCCCGCCATGGCATTCGTGCCGGTCTTGGTCGGATCGATTCGGAAGCCGAACTTGGTGGCGATCACCACCTTGTTCCCGAACGGCTTCAACGCCTTGCCGACGAGGATTTCGTTCTCGAACGGGCCATAGACTTCGGCCGTATCGAAGAACGTCACGCCAAGCTCCACCGCTCGGTGCAGCGTGCGGATCGCGTCGGCTTCGTCCTGCCCGCCATAGGCATGGCTCATCCCCATGCAGCCGAGCCCGACTGCTGAAACGGTGAGGTGCGCGCCGAGTTTTCGCGACTTCATGTCGATGGCTCCACTGTCACCGCCCGGCGTTTGCCCGGCGCGTAGTTGTAGGCCGTTCTCGGCGCTCTGGGAGTACTGCGTCATATTCCTTCATCCTCTTCGTAGTGCCGGCATAGCCGGCGATCTTGGTGTCGAGGATGGCAAGGCAATCGGTGAGTTCGGCGAGACGGGCGCGGACGCGCTCGCGATGCGTTTCCAGCATCTCGCGGCGCTCCATTTCTGTTGGGGCGCCGCGCTCCCGGAGGCCTGCATAGTGCAGCATTTCCCGGATCGGCATCCCGGTCGCCTTCAGGCGGCCGAGAAACTCGATCCAGGTGAGGATCGACGCATCGTAGTCGCGCTGCCTCGATTGGTTCCGGTCGGCGTAAGGCAGCAATCCGATCCGCTCGTAGTAGCGGATCGTATGAGCCGTAAGTCCCGAACGCCTGGCCAGTTCACCGATCTTCATGATGCCTTCCTTGCCACGACGCGCCCAAGGCTAGGAGTTCGAGCGCGCTCTAAGTCAAGGGGCATAAATGTGGCTAGACCAGCGCCGTGATTTCCTTTTTCCGCCACCAGCCGAAATAGTAGGTGGCCTGGAAAGTGAGCAGCGCCGTGAAGCTGAGGCAATAGCCCCACCACACGCCCTCGAGCCCGAAGAAGTGGCTGAGCGTCAGCGCCGCCGGCACCTCGACGAGGATGATCGCCGCCAGCGACAGCGCCATCGGGATCCACACGTCGCCCGAGGCGCGCATCACTGCCGAGAACACCGAGCCCCAGCCGAAGACGAGGCAGCTCCACAGCACAATATGCAGCAGCCGCTCGGCAACCTGCACTACTTCCTCGTCGGTGATGAACAGCCGCACCAGATGCTGCGAGAACAGGTACGCAATCAGCACCAGCGCGCCGGTGACGATGAGGTTCATCAGCAGCGCCGTGCGCGTCACCTTCTCGACATCGTCGAAGCGGCGCGCCCCGATCGCCTGCGCGGCAAAGATCGAGGCGGCGATGCCGATCGACATGGCCGGGAACTGCACATAGCTCATCACCTGGTTGACCGCGCCATAGGCCGCCGTGGCGCTGGAGCCGAAGCGGTTGATGATGCCGACGATGACGATGGCCGACATCGACGACACCACCATGGAGACGCCGGCAGGAATGCCGAGCTTGAGGATCAGCCCCAGGAGCTTGAAATCCACCTTCAGGTGCCGGAACAGCTCGGCGTCCGGCGCCATCGGGCTCTTCCGGGCATTGAGGTAGAAGTAGAGGAAGATCAGCACCACGACGAAGCCGGCGATGAACGCCACCGCAGCCGCCAGGACGCCGATCTGCGGCAGGCCGAACCAGCCCTGGATCAGCGCCGGCGTCACCACC
This sequence comes from Devosia sp. P3_B2, assembly GCF_056402875.1. Taxonomy (NCBI): domain Bacteria; kingdom Pseudomonadati; phylum Pseudomonadota; class Alphaproteobacteria; order Hyphomicrobiales; family Devosiaceae; genus Devosia; species Devosia sp. P3_B2. Next base: position 64,908 of record NZ_JBFUGO010000016.1, read on the forward strand.
AGCCCCACGCCGATCGAAAAGATCAGCGTCAGCAGCGGCGTCACCGTGTCCCCGACACCTCGCAGCATCGAGGTGATGAGGAGGAAGATGAAGAAACCCGGCATGCCGATGAGCACGATCCGGCCATAGGCGGTCGCCTGCGCCACGATATCGGCCGGCGCGCCCAGCAGCTCCATCAGGTTCTGCGCGAAGAACCCGCCGAACACCGCGACGACGAGCCCCATCAGGAAGCCGACGGTCAGCGTCGTGCCCGTCACTTCCTTGATCTTGAGGATATTCTTGGCGCCCCACGCCTGCCCGATCAGGATCGAGGCGCCCGAGGCGAGCCCGATCACGAACGAGATGAGGAAGATCATGATCGGGAAGAACACCGAGACGGCGGCCAGCGCCTCCACCCCGATCATCTGCCCGATATAGATGTTGTTGATCGTCCCCGACAGCGACTGCAGGATGTTGCTGAGCATCAGCGGCACGAGGAAGACGAGGAACCGCTGCCAGAGCGGCCTAGAGAGATTGTTCATCGAATGAACTCCGAAACCCACAAAGTATGCGACGGCGTTGGGCCCCAAATGACCAGCGGCCGGTCTGTCGACCGGGTCGCGAGGCGGGCCACTTCACATCTCAGCTGAAGATGCAGGCGGGTCGGAGCACGATGGGGTATGAACGCACCGGCGGTTCTCTAAACCCGCCCCGACCGCCGGTCAACGCCCGGGCGCTTCAAGCCGGCCTTGCTCGACCAGGGCAAGGACAATGATGACCGGCCTAGTCGTGCTCGCCGATCACCATGGCGAATAGATGCGATCAACAACTCTCATCACCGAAGTGCTGCGCCTCGTGTAGCGTGCCGCCCATGACCAAACCCGTCGCCATCGTCACCGGAGCCGGCCAGGGCATCGGCGCCGCCATCGCCCGCGAGCTCGCGTCCCGCAACTACGAGCTGGTGCTGTTCGCCCGTTCCGAGCAGGTCGAAACTGTCGCGGCCAAGCTCTCCGCTACTGCCGTCCGCGGCTCGCTCACCGAGCCCGCGGACCTCGAGCGCCTCGTCACCACCACGCTCGACACCCACGGCCGTATCGACGCCGTGGTGAACAATGCCGGCCACGTCCCCACCGGCGACATCGGCACCATGGCCGACGATGCCTGGCAGGACGGCTTCGATATGATCGTCCTCAACCCGGTCCGCCTGATGCGCCTCGTGACCCCTCACTTCCTGGCAAATAACCATGGCTCAGCGGTGAACATTTCGAGCTTTGCCGGCAAATCTCCCGACCTCGCGATGCCCATGTCGTCTGCTTTACGGCCCGCCCTCCAGGCTTGGACCAAGCTCTACGCCGACCGCTACGGCCCCAACGGCATCCGCATGAACGCCGTGCTGCCCGGCTTTCTCGACAACTACGACACCGTCGAGGCACGCCGCCAGAAGATCCCCGTCGGGCGGTATGGCGAGTTGCAGGAAGTGGCGAAAGTCGTGGCCTTCCTCCTCTCCGACGACGCGTCCTACGTCACCGGCCAGAGCCTCCTCGTCGATGGCGGCATGACCCGCGCGCTCTAACCGGCATCACCGCGATAAATGGAGACAATCACCAGATGTCATCGCGCGCAGCGCTCGATCTGAGGTAGTTTCCGCTCATGCATGCACCCGCCCCCCACAGCGGACCCGCGCACTTCTGGCTCGGCGTCCGCATGTTCTTTCCTGTCGCCATCTCCATCGCCGCCTATGGCGTGGTGTGGGGCGTGCTCGCCGGCCAGGCGGGAATGAGCGTGCTCGAGGTACTGCTGATGAGCGGGCTGGTGTTCGCCGGCGCCAGCCAGTTCGTCGCTCTCGATAGTTGGACGCCCGGCAATCTGCCCATCCTCGCCATCGTCATCACCACCGCTATCGTCAATCTCCGCATGCTGCTGATGACGGCAACGCTGCGACCGCTGACCACCCATCTCTCGCCGCTCCGCGCCATCTTCTCGGTCTATCTGGTGGCCGACGAGAACTGGGCCATGACCATGGGCGAAGTCGCCAAGGGGCGCGGTTCGGTGGCCTTCCTGATCGGCTCCGGCTTCTGCTCGTGGATCGCCTGGGTGGGCTCGACGCTGGCTGGCCGCCTCCTCGGCTCTGTCATCGACGACCCGACGAAGTACGGGCTCGATTTCGCCTTCACTGCCACCTTTCTCGCGCTGCTGCTCGGCATGTGGAAGGGCAAGGGCGATCTGATCCCCTGGCTGGTGGCCGCGCTCGCCGCCATCGTCTCGGCGAAACTGATCCCGGGCAACTGGTACATCATCATCGGCGGCCTGCTCGGCAGCCTCGCGGGCGCGATCGTTGAAACGCGCAAAGGCAGGACCAATGTCGATCTCGCTTGAGGCCCTGATCACCATCCTGGGGATGACGGCGGTGACATTCGCGATCCGCGCCGGTGGACTGCTGCTGGCTGACCGCCTGCCCCGCACCGGCTTCGTCGCGAGCTGGATGAAGCACATCCCGGCCGCCGTGCTGGCCTCGCTCGTGGCGCCCGCCATTGCCGGCGGCGGCCCCGCCGAGGGCATCGCCGCAGCGGTGACGCTCGTGGCCTACGTGCTCAGCCGCAGCCTCTTCGTCGCCATGGTGGCGGGGGTGGGCGCGGTATTCCTCGCTCGGCTCGCATTGGGTGGCTGAGGAACGCCAAGCCTTCTTGCTCGTTGTAGCGACAACAAGGAGGTCACATGCACACGATCATCGGACAGTTCGACAGCTACGAGCACGCCGCCGCCGCCGTGCATGCCCTGCACGAGGCCGGCATCTCCCACACCGACATCAGCTTTGTCGCCAACACCCCGCCCGACTATGAACCGGACGACGTCGGCGAAGGCGCCACCACCGGCGCCGAAGTCGGCGCCGGACTCGGCGCAGCCGGGGGCCTGCTCGCCGGCCTCGGCATCATCGCCATTCCCGGCCTCGGCCCCGTGGTCGCCGCCGGCTGGCTGTTCGCCACCGCCGTCGGCGCCATCGCCGGCGCTGGGGTTGGAGCCGCGACCGGCGGCCTCGTCGGCGCGCTGACCAGCGCCGGTGTCTCGGAGACCGAAGCCCACGTATTGGCCGAAAACGTCAAGCGCGGGGGCGCCATCGTCAGCGCCCGCGTCGACGAAGCCCACGCCGGCCCGGCCGCCGCGATCCTGCGCTACGCCGAAGGCGTCGATCCCTCAATCGAGCGCCAGGCGCTGGAAGCCGAAGGCTGGACCGGCTTCGACGAAGCCGAACCCCGCCCACCCCGCCGCGCCGACGACTATCCCTACGTCCCGCCAATCGTCTGACGAGACAGCAGGTCTTGCAATGCTCGGCCGAATGCTGGCTGCCGTCGAAGCCTGAGGGTTGCACGGCAAACGGCACAATGGTACGGGCATGCCGTTGCCCCTGTGGTGGAATTGGTAGACGCAGCGGACTCAAAATCCGCCGCCGCGAGGCTTGTCGGTTCGAGTCCGACCGGGGGCACCAATCATCTTTTCTGACGTGAGCCGCCGCTCCGCTGGCTATTGCGGCGTCAGGTTCTCGGTGCCTGTGCCGGGCTGCCCGGCAATGGTCCACAGCCCCTGCATCGAGCCGTCATCCATCACCTGGTAGATCACCAGCCCGATCGCCTCGCCCATGACATAACCGGCCGAGAACGCGTTGCCGTTGCGCATGCAGATGCCCTGCGACGTCGACGGACCTGTGGTCCAGTAGATCTCGCAGGTCGTGTCACTAGTGAGGACGATCTTCGCGGTGCCGCCATAGCTCGAGCCGTTGAGATTGGTGCCCTCGACCGCGTAGTTGCCGCCGATATCCTGCGCCAGGGCCGGGCCTGCAAATGCCATCGCCATGCCCGCCAGTAGAAGTATCCGACCCATTTCATGTCCCTCGGTTTGTACGCTCGGCGCGTACACTAGGGCCGGCCGCTCTGGACTGACAATCGGGGGCGACGCAGAGTGGCGATCACTTTGTCACGGAGGATTCGATGGCTGGAACGATCAGGCTCGGCACCGCCGGTTGGGTGTTCGAGCCGTGGCGCAAGAGCTTTTATCCGGACGGCCTGAAGCAGAAGGACGAGCTCGCGTATTCGAGCGCGCGCCTGGGCAACATCGAGATCAACGCCACCTTCTATTCGCACCAGAAGGCCGCGAGCTTCGAGAACTGGGCCGGCCAGACCCCTGACAGCTTCATGTTCAGCGTCAAAGGCCACCAGCTGGTGACCCACATCAAGCGGCTGAAGGATGTCGAGCAGCCGCTGGCCAACTTCTTCGCCTCGGGCGTGATGGCGCTTGGCGCAAAGCTGGGACCGTTCTGCTGGCAACTGCCGGGCAACGTCACCTACGACGCGGCGCGCATGGAGGCGTTCCTCGCGCTCCTGCCTCGTAGCCCGGACGCACTGCTGGCGCTGGCTGCCAAGGCCGATGGGCTGAAGAACCCACCCTTCCTCGATGCCACCGGCATCGGCAAGGTTCGCCACGCGATCGAGGTGCGGCACAAGAGCTTCGCCGATCCGCGGTTCATCGCGCAATTGCGTGCCCACAACGTCGCGCTCGTCGTCGCCGACACCGAGGACTGGCCCTATATCGACCAGACCGCCGACTTCTCCTACGCGCGCCTGCAGGGCGCACCGGGGAAAGAGAGCTATTCGCTCGCCGAGCGCGATACCCGGGCCGGCTGGCTCAAGGCGTGGTCCGAGGGCAAGCCGGTCGCCGACGGTTCCTACGTGACCGGTGCCGAGGCGAGCCCCCCGCCGCGCGACGTGTTCGCGTTCTTCGTTTCGACCGACAAGGAACATGCCCCGGACAACGCCCGTGCGGTGATGGCCACGCTCGGCCTCAAGGGCCCGGCAGGGGACTGAGACGTGGGTGACGATCTCGTGACCCGGCTTAAGTTGACTTGCGGCGCGCTCCCCAGAATATGGCGCGCATCCGCACCGGAGCGTCATCGTGACCACTAGCCTCACTCAGGATCGTCCACGCCTTCTGGCGACGATCGCCTTCGTCCTCGCGCTTGCCACCATCGCCGGCGCCTGGGGCTCGCAGCTGTTCGGCGGGCTTGTCCCGTGCGAACTCTGCCTCGAGCAGCGCCTCGCCTACTATTGGGGCCTGCCGCTGCTGGCGCTGATCCTTATCCTGTGGCACCGCTTGCCGCGGGTGGTCTTCTACACCGCGATGGGCATCGTCATTGCCGTCCTCGGCTGGGGCCTCTACATGGCGACCTACCATGCCGGCGTCGAGTACGGCTTCTGGCCGGGTCCGACGGCCTGCACCGGCACCGGCGTCGACGTTAGCTTCTCGGACCTGACGAACATCAACGCCGCCAAGGTCGTCCCCTGCGACAAGATCCAGTTCAGCCTGTTCGGCATTACCCTTGCCGGCTACAACGCGTTGATCCTCGTGGCGGTAATCGCCATGCTGGTCGGCGCAATGCTGTCGAAGGGCCGGAAGGCCGCCTGAGCCTTACGGCTCCAGCTCAATGTCCCAGTAGAGATAGTCCAGCCAACTCTGGTGCAGGTGGTTGGGCGGGAAGGCGCGGCCGTTATTGTGCAGGTCGTGCACGGTCGGCTGGAACGGCTCCTGCATCGGGAACATCTTGATCTCGCGCGGCAGCCTGTTGGCCTTGCGCAAGTTGCACGGCGCACAGGCGGCGACCACGTTCTCCCAGGTCGTGCGGCCGCCCTTCGAGCGCGGGATCACGTGGTCGAAGGTCAGGTCATCGCGCGTGCCGCAATACTGGCATTGGAATTTGTCGCGCAGGAAGACGTTGAAGCGGGTGAACGCGGGGTGCCGCGCCGGGCGCACGTAGTCCTTGAGCGAGACGACGCTGGGCAGCAGCATCTCGAAGCTAGGTGACTTGATCACCCGGTCGTAATTGGAGACGACGTGGACACGATCAAGAAAGATCGCCTTGACCGCGTCCTGCCAGGACCAAAGCGACAAGGGATAGTAGCTGAGTGGCCTGTAATCGGCATTCAGCACCAGAGCGGGGCTATTCTCAAGCGACACATGTACCGTCACTTGTCGCCCCCTGATCGGGAATCGCGGCCAGTCATGATCAGCAATATTCTATGCCGACTGTGACAGCGCTGTGAAGCGCGATTCGATCAGTCGATTCAGGTGCTTTGTGCGAGCATGAAGGACGTGGCGAAATCCAGCCCATCGGGGGCAATCCCATGCGCCGTACCGGCCGAAATGTGGAGCCCGACATCGTAGCCCGCCGCCGTCAGTTCGGTCGCCGCCTGCCGGCTGAGCGCCGGATCGACCACTTGGTCGATGTCGCCATGGATCAGCGCCACCGGCGGCTTGTCGGCAGCGGGAAAGCTTTCGGCCGGAACGAACGCCCCGGAGAACGACACGATACCGCGAACCGGCTGCGGCAACGCCGTGCCGATATGCAGCGCCATCATCGCCCCCTGCGAGAAGCCGATGAGGAAGGTGTCGGCGGGTTTGATATCGGTCTGCGTCCAGAGGTCGGTGAGAAACTCGACGATCACGGGCGCGGCGTTCTTCGCGCCCTCGATGCGGCCGGCGATGCGATCGACGCTGAGCGGAAACCACTCGAAGCCGAACGGGTTGCCGGCACAGGGCGTCGGCGCGTTCGGCGCGATGAACAGCGCATCCGGCAGCAGCGGGCCCCAGTGATGGCCGAGCCCGATCAGGTCGCTGCCATCGGCGCCATAGCCGTGCAGCAGGATCACCGCCTGCTTGGGGGCGCCACCGCTCTTTGGCGGCAGCATCGGGCCGGAGAGCTTGGCCATCAGATCGACAATCCTTCCTTGTTCCGCACGGCGCGGTAGTAGCGCCACAACAGCAATGCGGCAGTGGAGCGGTGCGGCGACCAGCGCCGCGCCATGTCGATCAAGTCCTTCACCGGCGGCTTGCCGTCAAGCCCGAACGCCCACTCCGCCGCCCGCTGCAAGGCCACGTCACCGGCCGGAAAGATGTCCGGGTGGGCGGCCGAGAACATCAGGTAGATCTCGGCGGTCCACGGCCCGATGCCCTTGAGCTTGGTGAGCGCAGCTATGGCGTCGTCGGCCGGCAGCTCGGCCAGATGCGCGAAGTCGACGCTGCCCGCGGCGATCGCCTCCGCCAACCCCCGCAGTGTCCGGTACTTGCCACCGGATTGCCCCGCGCCTCGAACCGCCTCCTCGCTGAGCTTTAGATACCCCACCGGATCGAGCGCCCCCTCAAGCAGCGCGAACCGCGACCAGATCGCATCGGCGCTGGCAGTCGACACCTGCTGTCCGGTGACGATCCGCGCCAGCCCCTCGAAGCCGCCGGGCGAGCGGCGAATCTCGAACGACCCTGCCCTGTCGGCAATGGCGGCAAGGCGAGGATCGAGCTGGATGAGGGCTCCGAGGTTGCGCTGCAATGCCTCCGGCGTATCGAGACGGTCTGTCAAAGAAATATCCTTACGTGCTAGCACTTTGCCATGCTCAAACCCGTCCTCCGCTTCGCCCCCAGCCCCAACGGTTTGCTGCATCTGGGGCACGCCTATTCGGCGCTGTTAACGGCGCTATGGGCCGAGAACCTCGGTGGCCGGTTTCTCGTCCGCATCGAAGACACCGACATAACCCGAAGCAAGCCGGAATTCACCGCCGCGATCTTCGAAGACCTGCATTGGCTCGGCCTCGAGTGGGAAACGCCCGTGATGCGCCAGTCCGAGCGCTTCGATGAGTACGCGGCCCAGGCCGACCGCCTGAAGCGCCGCGACCTGCTCTACCCCTGCTTCTGCTCACGCACGGAGATGGCCGCCGTGTCGGCCGGCGTCGACCCCGACGGCGCGCCGCTCTATCCGGGCACCTGCCGGCACCTGTCGCACGACGAGGTGAGCCAGCGCTTCGCCGAGGGGCGCGAGGCGCAATGGCGGCTGAAGACCGACGAGGCAATGGCGCTAACCGGCATCCTGCCCTACACCGTCGCCGCGCCGACCCCGATCGATCGCCCGCAGATCCGCTACGCCCGGCCCGAGCGCTGGGGCGATGTCGTGCTGCAGCGCAAGGGCACCCCGACCAGCTATCACCTGAGCGTGGTGATCGACGACGACGCGCAGGGCGTCACCCATGTCACCCGCGGCCGCGATATGGAGGCCTCGACCGATATCCACGTGCTGCTGCAGATGCTGCTCGGACTGCGCTCGCCGATCTACACCTTCCACAAGCTGATCCTCGACGAGGAGGGCAAGAAGCTCGCAAAATCGAAAGGCTCCACATCGCTGCGGAGCCTTCGCGAGGCGGGCCGGACGCCGGAGGATGTTCGGCGGGAGCTGGGGTTCTAGGCCGGCTGACCCGGAGCTAGCCGACCCCCACCCCTGTCCCCTCCCCCTAAGAATGGGGAGGGAGATCAAAACACCAGCACCTCAATAGGCGTCTCCCTCCCCCTGTTGAGGGGGAGGGGACAGGGGTGGGGGTCGGCCCGTACCGGACCGACCTCAAGCCGCCAGCTTCTCCTCCTTGAAGAACGGCGCCACGGTCTCGGCGACCGCTTCGCGGAACGGCGTCGTGAAATCCGGGCCGAGGATGGCGTCGAGCCGGGCATCCCTCAGCTCCATCGGGTTCTCCCACAGGTAGGCCATCTTGCTGACTGCCCGCATCAGCGGATCGACCAGGCCGACCACATTGAACAGCACCCGCGGGAACACGCCGACCTTGAGCTTCACCGGAGCCGCGGCAACCGCGGCCTCGGCCATCTGCTCCGGCGTCACGTAGTTGCCTGCAAAGTGGAAATTCTCGAAGGTACCGAACTCCTTGCGGTGCCAGGCGAGCTTTTCGAAGGCCCGGCCCAGGTCCGGCAGATAGGCCCAGGAGTGGCCGACCCCCGGCACGCCCATCATGGCGAATTTGCCCTTCTTGGCCTCGCGCAGCATGGCGAGGTCGAACCAGTCGAACGTGCTCTCCGGCCCGTAGAAATCGCCGGCACGGAGGATGATCGCCTGGATGTCGCCGCGCTTCGCCGCCGCCTCGTACATCGCCTCGACCCGCACCCGGATCTCGCCACGCGGCGTCTGCGGGTGCTGCTTGAGGTCCGGCGTCACCAGCCGGTCGGTGGCGGCGTAATTGTAGATATTGCCCGGGAACAGCAGCGTCTTCCTGCTGGCACCCAGTGCCGCGATCACCCGCTGGTTCTGCGCTTCCATCCGGCCCTGGTCCCACTGGTGGTAGGGCAGGTTCAGCGCGTTGACGACGACGTCGATCTCGCCGATCGCCGCCCGCATCGCCTGGAGATCCTCTGCATCCCCCTTGATGAAGCGGACGCCGGCGATTGGTTGCTTGTTCGAGCGGCCGAACCCGGAAACCTCCCACCCTGCGGCGACGAACGCCTTGGCGATGTGGTGGCCAACATGCCCGTTGATCCCGAGGACGATGACTTTCTGCGCAGTCATTTGCTTGCTCCTTGCTGGTGATGAACAAGGTAGGCACAACACCCGCGTTGATGAATTGGACAAGATCGTTCGCTTGCCATACATAATTGAATGGCACGGAGGCCTTGAACGATGCCCGATCCAGACTGGTCGTTGTGGCGCAGCTTCGGCGCGGTCGTCGAACGCGGCTCGCTCTCGGCTGCCGGTCGTGCCCTCGGCCTCAGCCAGCCCACCCTCGGCCGGCACGTCGAGGCACTTGAGCAAGCACTCGGCATGAGCCTGTTCGAGCGCACCCTCACCGGCCTCCGCGCCACTGACACCGCGCTGAAGCTCTACGAGCCGGTGCTCGCCGCGCAACAGGCGCTGGCTGAGGCGACGTTGATCGCTGAGGGAGCCAGCGCCGCGCTGACCGGTTCGGTCCGCATCACCTCGAGCACAGTGATGTGCCATTACGTGCTGCCGCCGTTCCTGCGCGATTTGCGCGAAGCCTTCCCGCAGGTGGCGATCGAGCTCGTGCCGTCGGACTCGGCGGAGAACCTGCTGCTGCGCGAGGCCGACATCGCGGTCCGTATGTTTCGCCCCACCCAGCTCGAGCTGATCACCAAAAAGCTCGGCGAGAGCCCGATCATCACCTGCGCCCACGAGAGCTACATCACCAGGCGCGGGAGCCCCGAGCGCCCCGAGCAGCTGATCGAGCACGACCTCATCGGCTTCGATCGCTCGGACCTGTTGACCAGCGCCGCCCGCCGCATGGGGTTCGAGCTCAGCCGCAACGACTTCATCGTCCGCACCGACAGCCAGACCAACATCTGGGAGCTGATGAAGGCCGGTCTCGGTATCGGCTTTGCGCAGCAGGTGATCGTCGAGCAGACACGCGGCATGGTGCCGCTCCTGCCCGATTTCCGCCCGCCACCGCTCGAAGTGTGGTTGACCACCCACCGCGAACTGTTCACCAGCCGTCGCATTCGTGCCATCTATGACCGACTGGGCGAGGGCCTCAGCCGCTTCCTCGCAGGGACCCCGCAATGAACATCACCGGCATTATCACCATCGTCGCGCTCGCCGCGGTCGCCATCATCCTCGGCATGGGGCTGTGGAACATGTTCCGTGGCGGCGACCCCAATCTCAGCCAGAAACTGATGCGCGCCCGCGTTATCGCGCAGGCAGTGGCCATCGTGGTGATCCTCGCGGCGCTGTTCTTCTTCGGGCGGGGTAGCTAAAGGAGCGCCGGAAAGCCACGCTGAAAATGGCTTCGCCCTGACACACCACCTGCGCTAGCTTCACGCCTCTGACTCGCGGCGGAACGACATGGTCAAGATCAACAAGATTTACACCCGCACCGGCGACGACGGCACCACGGGGCTGGTGCGCGGTCCGCGCCGCTCCAAGGCCGACCTCCGCGTCGAGTGTTTCGGCACCGTTGACGAGGCCAACAGCTTCATCGGCATGGCGCGCCTCAATACCGGCTCGATGCCCAAGCTCGACCGGCTGCTCGCCCACATCCAGAACGACCTGTTCGACCTCGGCTCCGATCTCGCGACGCCCGGCGCCGATCCAGCCGGCGCGCCGCCATCGCTGCGGATCACACCGGCCCAGGCCGCGTGGATCGAGCAGCAGATCGACCACTACAACGAAGCGCTGAAGCCGCTGACCAGCTTTGTCCTCCCCGGCGGCACGCCACTCGCGGTGGCGCTGCACCTCGCGCGCACCGTAACCCGCCGCGCCGAGCGGCTGGTGGTCGAGCTGATCGCCGCCGAGCCGGACGTCAACAACGCCGTACTCGTCTATCTCAACCGCCTCTCCGACCTGATGTTCGTCATGGCGCGGGTGGCGAACGCCAACGGCGAGACCGACGTGCTGTGGACGCCTGGAAAGTTCAGCGCCGATCCGTCCTCGCGCGGCTGATGTTCATCCCGCTTCACGACCGCAATCCGGTCCGGCACATCAAATTCGCCTACGTCAATTACGGGATCATCGGGCTCAACGTGCTGGTGTTCCTGATCCAGCTCGCCCATGGCAGCGGACTGGCCTTCGACGAGTTCGCGCTGAGCTACGCCGCGGTGCCGGCCTATTTCCTGCAGCCCAATGCCCCCGATCGGCTGCCCTTCCTGCCCGACGGCTTCTCGCTCGTCACCTACGCGTTCTTCCACGCCGACTGGCTGCACCTGGGCAGCAACATGCTGTTCCTCTGGGTGTTCGGCGACAATATCGAGGACGCGCTGGGCCACGTGAAGTTTGCGCTCTTCTATCTTGCCTGCGCCGCGCTCTCGGGCCTCGCCTACATCCTCTTCGCCATGGGCACCTACACCTGGCTGATCGGAGCTTCGGGCGCCGTGGCCGGGGTGATGGGCGCCTACATCGTCCTCTACCCGCACGCCCGGGTGTACGTGCTGCTAGGGCTGGCTATCCCGATCCCCCTGCCCTTGCCGGCGCTGTGGATGCTCGGCGCCTGGGCCGTGGTTCAGGTGTTCTATCTGGTCGTCGGCGACACCAGCCCGGTGGCCTGGTCGGCCCATATCGGCGGCCTGATCGCGGGCGCGGCCCTCTGCGTGCCGCTGAAGCGACGCGACGTCGTGCTGTTCGGCGGTCGCTAGCGAACACGCATAGACAAGGTCAAAGTGGGCAGCGGCTGCTGTTCGGCGGCCGCTGATCCGTAAACGATTGATTCACGATCGCGCCATTCCGGCACAATCGAGGGAAGGTTTCGTTTACGCCCCGGTCATAAAACCCCGGGGATGAACATGGATCTGACATCGCAACTGCTTGCCGCGCGCTCCGCAGGGACGCAGCAATCGATCGCCATGGCCGTGCTGAAGAAGTCGCACGAGATGGAGATGTCGCTGATCCAGATGGTCGATGCCGTGGCGCGTTCCGCTCCACCGCCCGGCCAGGGGACGAAGGTCGACAAAGTAGCCTGACCAGCCGGAGGGGTGATGAACCTCGATACGTCGATCTATCGCATGGCCTTCCGAGAGGCCGACACGCTCGGCGTCGCCCAGGTGCTCGTCGCCAAGAAACGCGCCGATCTCGAGCATCAGCTGCTGCTCAAGCAGGTGAACGAAGGCTCGCAAAGCACCGGCGCCGACCTCGAACGCGCCCTCAGCGACATGGAGCGACGCTCCGACGAGTTCGTCGGCCGCATCATCGACAAGCAGGTCTGAGCCGTCCGGCCGCGACGCCCGATCCCTGAACACTCGCTGAACACCAGTGCCAACTCATCATATGATTCAGCAAAAATGCCGTTGCGCAGCAGTCGCGGCGACGGCAAAAGCGAACACTTCAGCGGGGGGAACGCTGAAGAGGAGTTCGGCCCCATGAAGACGGGCTACGAGAAGATGGTATCCGGCGAGCTCTACGAGGGGCCGGATTGGAACCTGATCGAGATGCAGGTCGAGGCCAAAAAGAAGCTCGATCGTCTCAACGCCGTCCCCAGCTGGGACATGCCCAACCGCACCGCGATGTTCCGCGATCAGCTCGGTAGCTTCGGCGAAAGCTTCGTGCTGAGCCCCATCACCTGGGAGTACGGCAAGCACATCCACATCGGCGACGGCGTGTTCATCAACTTCGAATGCGTGTTCCTCGACGGCGCCGAAGTCCGCATCGGCGACGGCACCGCCATTGCCCCGCGCGTCATGTTCCTCACCGCCGGCCACCCCGTCGATCCGAACGAGCGCGAGCGCCGCGATCCCAAGACCGGCAAGCTGATCGGTGCCCAGTGCATCAACAAGCCGATCACCATCGGCAAGCACTGCTGGATCGGCGCCGGCACCATCATCGTCGGCGGCGTCACCATCGGCGATGGCACGACGATCGGCGCCGGCAGCGTCGTAACGCGCGACATCCCCGCGGGCGTACTGGCCGCCGGCAACCCATGCCGGGTGATCCGCAAGGCCGACGCCAAGCCGATCCGGCAAGCCGCCAACGCAGCCTAACGGACGAGAAACGCCTCGACCTCGGCGCGCGACGGCGCGCCGAGCCGGCCGCCGAACCGCGTGCACTTGATCGCTGCCGCCGCCGAGGCAAAGGCGATGATGTTGCGCATCGGCCAGCCTTCCAGCAGGCCCACCGCGAATCCGGCGTGAAACACATCGCCGGCCGCCAGCGTGTCGATCGCCTCGATCTTCGGCGCCGGCGAATGACGGATGCCGCCGCCCTCGGTCCACCAACAACCATCAGCCCCGGCGGTCACCGCGACGAAGCCCTTATGGCTCATCGCCAGCCACCCGGCCGCCTGCTCCGCCGTCGCCGCCCCGGTCACCAGCTTCGCCGCACTCTCCGACGCCACCACATGCGTCGCCACCGGCAGCAGCCCATCCAGCACCTCGCGCGCCGCCATATCGGCATCGAGGATCGCCGGGATGCCGGCGGCTTTCGCCGCCGCCAATGCCAGCGCAGCCGCGCCGGGCCAGCGCACATCGGTCATCACCGCGTCAATGCCACCGAGCCTCGGCGCCGCATCAGGCGGCGCCATCAGCGTCGGATCGTAGCGCGGCACGATCATCGTCGAGCCGGTGCGATCCATGAAGATCGACGAGAAGCCGGAGCGCGAGCCAGCAACCCGCCGCACCCGCGAACAATCGACACCCTCGTCCGAAATCTGCTTGATCAGCCGATCGCCCGTCGCATCGTCGCCAGCCGAAGCCCAGAGCGCCGCCTCACCGCCGAGCCGCACGATGCTCGCCGCCTGCGCCGCCGCCATGCCTTCGGCCACCTCCACCGCATCGAGCGGAATGACCTTGCCCGGCCCGGCCGGCAACTGCTCCAGCCGGAAAATGGTGTCCATCGTCAGGGCACCGACACAAAGGATCTTGCCCATGCGTCAGGCGCCGATCAGCGTGTCGATAACGTTGTGCCCGTCGGGCGTATCCCACTCTGCCGGGCCCTGCAGCACCGCCAGCTCGCACCCCTTCTCGTCGAGCAGCAGCGTCGCCGGCAGCCCGATCGCCACCGCCTGCTGCTGCAGCCGCTTGAACGCATCGAAGGTCGAGTCGGCATAGAGCGGCAGGTTCGTGAGCCCCTCGTCGGCGAGGAATTTCTTCGCCTTCTCGAGCCCGCTCTCGCCGACATCTAGGTTAATCGGCAGCACCATGAAGCTGTCCGAATTGTACTTGGTCGCCAGGGCAGCGAGCGCCGGCATTTCGGCCCGGCACGGCACGCACCAACTGGCCCAGAAATTCACCAGCAGCTTCTTGCCTGCAAAGCTGGCGATCGTGGTGGGCGCGCCAGCCGCGTCCTTGAACCCCATGTCGGCATAGCCGCGCCCCTCGCCGGTGCCGGTAAGCGCCGCCAGCGCGCCGACTGCGGCGGCGTCGATCTTCTGCCCCTTCACCACCTGCGGATCGCACTGCGTCGCCTGCGCCGGCATGAAGTTGCCAATGACGAGGGTAAGGACTAGTGCTACCGCCGCGCTGGCCAAGGCAATCAGCAGCACCCGCTTGGGCTGCAGTCTGCGGGTCGGAGCGGGGCTTTGGTCGGTCATGAATCTACCGTTGGAGTTGAGATGAGCAATCGCATGTGGGGCGGCCGTTTTGCGACCGGGCCCGACGCCATCATGGAAGAGATCAACGCCTCCATCGGCTTCGATCAGCGACTGTTCAGACAGGACATCGCCGGCTCTATCGCACACGCCACCATGCTGGCGGAAGTGGGCATCCTGACCCAGGCGGATCGCGACGCGATCATCACCGGCCTAAAGACCGTGCTCGACGAGATCGAGACAAACAAGTTCACGTTCTCGCGCTCGCTCGAGGACATCCATATGAACGTCGAGAGCCGGCTGAAGGAAGTGATCGGCGACGCCGCCGGACGCCTCCACACCGCCCGCTCGCGCAACGACCAGGTGGCAACCGATTTCCGCCTCTATGTCCGCGACGCCATCGACACGCTGCTGGCGCAGGTGAAGACGCTCCAGCTGGCGCTCGTGAAGCGCGCCGAGGAAGAGGTCGCGACCATCATGCCCGGCTTCACCCACCTGCAGAACGCCCAGCCGGTGACCTTCGGCCATCACCTGCTCGCCTATGTCGAAATGCTCGGCCGCGACTACGGCCGCTTCGAGGATGCCCGCAGGCGCCTCAACGAAAGCCCGCTCGGCTCCGCCGCGCTCGCCGGCACCCCCTACCCGATCGATCGCGACATGACCGCCAAGGCCCTCGGCTTCGACCGCCCGACCGCAAACTCGCTGGACGCCGTTTCCGACCGCGACTTCATCCTCGAGACGCTGTCGGCCGCGAGCCTCTGCGCCATGCACCTTTCCCGCTTCGCCGAGGAACTGGTGATCTGGTCGTCGTCGCAGTTCGGCTTCGTCAAGCTCAGCGACAAGTTCACCACCGGCTCGTCGATCATGCCGCAGAAGCGGAACCCCGACGCAGCCGAGCTGATCCGCGCCAAGGTCGGCCGCATCATGGGTGCGTTGACCTCGCTGATGATCGTCATGAAGGGCCTGCCGCTCGCCTATTCCAAGGACATGCAGGAAGACAAGGAAGTCGCCTTCGACGCGCTCGACTCGCTGTCGCTCTCGCTCGCCGCGATGACCGGCATGGTCGAAGACCTGAAGGCCAACCGCGAGAAGATGCGCGCCTCGGCCAACGCCGGCTTCTCCACCGCCACCGACATCGCCGATTGGCTGGTGAAGCAGGCCAACATCCCGTTCCGCGAAGCCCACCACATCACCGGCCAGATCGTCGCGCTGGCCGAGCAGAAGGGCATGACGCTCGACGGCCTCACCATCGAGGACTTCAAGTTCATCGACCACCGCATCGACAGCCGCATCCACAAGGTGCTGAGCGTCGAAAGCTCGGTCGCCGCGAGGAAGAGCTACGGCGGCACGGCGCCGGAGAACGTCGCGGCCCAGGCCGCCCGCTGGAAGGAAATCCTCACCGGCGTGAAGTCCGAGCCGGTCAGCGTGAAGAAATCCGGCGGTCACGGCGACGGCGGGGTGGAGTAGGCTTCGGCCATGCCGCGCAAACCCCGTGCCCTGCACCTCACCGCCGACCATGTCGCCCGCATCCCGGTGATCGAGGATCCGGGTCAGCCGACCTACCCGGGCACCCGCCCAGCGACCGAAGCCGACTATGAGGCCGAAGTCGCGCGCATCATGGACTCGGCGCCCCAGGGTGACTTCTGGATCTTCGCCCTCAGCTCCCTGATCTGGAACCCTGCCACCGAGTTCGACCAGCAGCGCATCGCTGTCGCCAGCGGCTGGCACCGCAGCTTTTGCCTGTTCGACCAGCGCTGGCGAGGCAACCCCAAACAGCCCGGCCTGATGATGTGCCTCGATCGAGGCGGCAGCTGCCGCAGCGTCGCCTACCGCATCCCGGCGGGGACCATCAAAGCCAACATGGACAAGCTGGTGCGCCGCGAAATGAGCATGGTGCCGAACGCCTTCCCCGGCCGCTGGATCAAGGTGACGACCGACGAAGGGCCGCTCACCGCCCTGGCCTTTGCCATCAACCGCAAGAGCACGCGCTATGTCGGCGGCCTCACACTGGCAGAGCGTGCCGACTGCCTGGCGCAGGCCCATGGCTGGAAAGGCTCGATGGCCGAGTACGTGCTGTCGACCGTGACCAAGCTCGAGGAGTACGGCATTCACGACCGCAACCTCTGGGCCCTGCAGCAACTGGTGGCCGAGCGCATAGACCATCACTATCCGGCCCATAGAGAAGTCTGACTTCCGTTTTCGGCCCTATTCGCCTAGAGCTTGCCGCAGATTTTTGGGGCGAACGACCTTGGTGCATCATTTCCAGTATCGCGACGACCGGCTCTATGCCGAGGACGTCGACCTGACCGCACTCGCCGGCAAGGTGGGCACGCCGTTCTACGTCTATTCGGCCGCGACGCTCCGCCGCCACGTGCGGGTGATGCGCGAGGCCTTCACGGGCATCGACACCCTCGTCGCCTATGCCATGAAGGCCAACTCGAACCAGGCGGTGATCAAGCTCATCGCCAGCGAAGGCGCCGGCGCCGACGTGGTCTCCGGCGGCGAGCTCGAGCGCGCCGTCGCAGCGGGCGTGCCGCCCAACCGCATCGTCTTCTCCGGCGTCGGCAAGACCTTCGCCGAGATGCGCCGGGCGCTGGAAGTCGGCATCAAGTGCTTCAACCTCGAAAGCGAGCCCGAGCTCGAGCGGCTGAGCGATGTCGCCGTGTCGATGGGCATGACCGCGCCCGTATCCGTGCGCATCAACCCCGATGTCGATGCCGGCACCCACAAGAAGATCTCGACCGGCAAGGCCGAGAACAAGTTCGGCATCCCCTTCGCCCGCGCCCGCGAGGTCTATGCCCGCATCGCGGCGCTGCCCGGCGTGCGCGCCGTCGGCGTCGACATGCATATCGGCAGCCAGATCACCGACATGACGCCGTTCGACAACGCCTTCGCGCTGCTGGCCGAACTGGTGCGCGACCTCAAGGCCGCCGGCCACGATATCCGCCACGCCGATGTCGGTGGCGGCCTCGGCATCCCCTACAACCATGACGGGGACGCGCCCCCCGCCCCGCCCGCCTATGCCGAGATCGTGCGCAAGCACATCGGCCCGCTCGGCGTCTCGCTGGTCCTGGAGCCCGGCCGGCTGATCGTCGGCAATGCCGGCATCCTCGTCACCAAGGTCGAGTACGTGAAGGAAGGCGGCAAGACCTTCGTCATCGTCGATGCCGCGATGAACGACCTGATCCGCCCAACCCTCTATGAGGCGCATCACGACATCCAGCCGGTGGTCCATTCCAACCTGCCGCAGATCACCGCCGACGTGGTCGGCCCTGTCTGCGAGACCGGCGATTTCATCGCCCAGGACCGCAAGATGGAAGGCGTCAAGGAAGGCGACCTGCTCGCCGTGATGTCGGCCGGCGCCTATGGCGCGGTAATGGCCTCGACCTACAACTCGCGCCCGCTCGTGCCCGAAGTGCTGGTCGACGGCAGCAAGTGGCACGTCATCCGCCCGCGCAAGTCGATCGAGGAACTGATCGCGCTCGACAGCGTCCCCAGCTGGGTCTGAGGCCACCCCGCCCACCGCCCTCTATCTGCGGACTACCGCTGCGGGGCAAACGCCTCGCCGGTCCCGCTTCGTCTTCCTCGATGAGGGGGAAGGGTCTCTGAAAACTCCGAAGCCCACAGGGCTGTCGGACCTGTTCGCTTGACCGGATGACTCCATACCCACGGCGTTATCCGGTGCAGGCCGGGATAACAGCGTGTGTGAAAGTACGTTTCCGCTCGTCCGCCATTGCTGACAAACCCTGTCAGCAGGCTGCATCCATTGTCGTGTCGTGCCAGAATGGAGACGTCAAATGAGCAGCCAACCGCTTACCGACCGCCAGCTGAACCGCGCCACCCTCGCCCGGCAGATGTTGCTCGAGCGCAGCGATATCGGCATCGTCGAGGCCGTCGAGTGGCTGCTTGGGCAGCAGGCGCAGCAGACGCACGATCCCTATATCGGGCTCTGGTCGCGGCTCAACGGCTTCACCCACGAAGCCCTCACCGCGCTGATCATCGACAAGCGCCTCGCCCGCGCCACCACCATGCGCGGCACGCTCCACCTCCACTCGCTGCCCGACTTGATCGGCATGCGCGAGTTGATCCACCCCGTGCTCGAGCGCATGTGGCAATCGAACTTCCGCCGCCGCTTCGGCGACAACGACCAGGAAAAGGTTCTCGCCGCCGCCATCGAGGTGATCGACCGCGAGCCGATGACCGCCGGCGCTGTCGGCAAGGCGCTGCAGGACCGCTTTCCCACTGCCGAGCCGCTGGCGATGACCGTGCTGCTGCAGGTACGCGAGACCCTGGTGCAGGTGCCGCCCACCCGCATCTGGGGTTCCGGCCACGCCCCGCTGCTGATGCGCGCGCCAAAGTACCTGCCACCGACCACCAGCGCCCTCGATCTCACCAGCCTCGTCCGCCGCTACCTCGCCGCCTACGGTCCGGCCAGCGTCAACGACATGCAGAGCTGGTGCGGCCTCACCAAGCTGGGCGAGATCTTCGAGGCGATCCGCGGCGAACTCACCACCTTCACCGACCCCGATGGCCGCGAACTCTTCGACCTGCCCGATGCGCCCCGACCCGACGCCGATACCCCGGCGCCAGTTCGCTTCATGCCGCTCTACGACAACGCCTTCCTCGGCTACGACAACCGCCGTCGAATGCTGGCCGAAAACGACGAGAAGCGTGGTGACTTCCTGCGCGACGCAAAGCCCACCGTGCTGGTCGACGGCATCATCTCGGCCAACTGGGCAATCGAAAGCAAAAAGGGCGCCGCGGTGCTGACCGTGTCGCCCTTTCACAAACTCACCAAGCGCGACGTCGCCGACGTCGAGCGCGAGGGCCAGAAGTTCCTGCGCTTCATGGAGGAGAAGGCCGGGACCTTCGACGTCCGGGTGCTGGAGGTAGCGGCTTAGCCGCTCACCCCATCATCGCTTGACGGGCCAGTGACACGATTTCCGGCGGCCGGCCCGCGAGTGCGTCGTCCACCTTCTCCAGCACCTGCGCCAGCGTGAACGGCTTGGGGATCACATCGTAGATCAACTGGTCGAGCCCATGCGCCCGCTCGCGCTGGTCGGCAAAGCCGGTCATCAGCACGATGGTCACTTCGGGCCAGGCCGCCGCGACGTTGAGCGCCAGGGCGATGCCGTCCATTACCGGCATCTTGATGTCGGAGAGCAGCAGGTCGAACCGCCCCATCTCCTCCTGCATCACCTCGGAGGCGAGCCCGCCATCCTCGGCTTCGACCACTTCGTGGCCCACATGGGCGAGCGCACGCGACACGAAAGCACGCACTCCATCATCGTCTTCGGCAAGCAGGATTCTGGCCATCAGTGTACGGTCTCTTGAGAAATCTCTTGGGCAGTAGTGGCTTCGGCAGCAGTCCCTACAGACTGGCGGCCGGTGGCAAAACTGAGTCGCAATTGCGTAGCCCCCCTGGGCGGCGCGGCAAGCTCGGCAGAAAACTGTACGGCCTCGCCCGGCTCCACATCGGGCGCCGGCGGTGTGACGCTCCACTGGTAGATCGACGCGCCCTCGGCATCGAGCAGGCTCACCACCACCGGCGGCACCACGACGCGGCGCGGCTCCACCCCGCGGATGGTAGCGGTGACGCTGATCACGTCGCTGTCGCCGCGCTTGCTCATCAATGTCGATACGTCCGAGAACTCCAGCCCGACCACGTTCACCCCGAGCCCGAGCGCCGAGTAGACCCCTGCCATCGCTGGCGCGAGCTTGACGATCTCGGTCCGGAACAGCAGCCCGCCGGCCACCACCGCGACCAGCAGCAGCACCGCCGAAATGCGGATGACCCGGAACAGCTTGGCTGCGGGAAGACGGCGCGCCGCGGCCCGCTGGCGCTTCGCCAGCTTGCCGTTGGCGGCGCGCTCGGCGGCGGTGGGGGACGGCGTCGGCTCAGGCGGCGTCTCGACCGGCTTCGGAGCAATGGCGGCCTTGATCTCGGCGATCGAGCGGACCACCTCCGGCGGCGGTGCGCCGTCCGGCATCATGCCGCGGAGCGAGCCGGGGATTCCGGCGATGGCGGCACGCTGTTCGACGGCCGTGAACTCGCGGTCGAGCGCCGCCTCCTCGCTGGGCGAGAACAGGCGGTCCTCCTCGATCGGCATCGGCGGGCCCGCTTCTGCGAGCCAGGCCTTGCCACAGTGCGCGCAGCTGACTTTGCGGCCGGTGCTCCCGAGCGTTTCGGGCGGCACCTGGTAACGCGTGCCGCAATGCGGACAGGCGATGACGACCGTTAAGGGCTGGGGCGAGCGCATGAATTGGAAGCTAGCCGGGCGGGGTTAAGTTTCCTCAAACCCGCACTGCGAAACTGCCGCGGCATTCGTCTCGGCCCACCAAGATTTGGGCTGAATTGTGGGTGAGAACGCCGCCCCGGCGGGACGCCGCTGTTATGATGCCTCTCAACTGATTCGGAGCGGATGGCCCGGTGATCGAGTTCTCCAATGTCGGCCTGCGCTATGGGCAGGGGCCAGAGATCCTGCGCGATCTCAACTTCCGCATCGAACCCGGCACGTTCCACTTCCTCACCGGCCCCTCCGGGTCCGGCAAGACGTCGCTGCTGAAACTGCTGCTCTTGTCACTCCGCCCCACCCGCGGCCGGGTCACCCTGTTCGGCAAGGATACCTCCTCGCTTGACCAGGACGCGCTCCTGCAAATGCGTCGCCACATCGGCATCGTGTTCCAGGAATTCCGCCTGCTCGACCATCTCACCACCTTCGAGAACGTGGCGCTGCCGCTGCGCGTCCTCGGTGAACCCGAGTCGAGCTACCGCGCCAATGTCACCGAGCTGCTCGAATGGGTCGGCCTCGGCGAGCGCCTCGATGCGCTGCCGGCCGTGCTGTCGGGTGGCGAGAAGCAGCGCGCCGCCATTGCCCGCGCCGTAATCGGCCGCCCCGACATTCTTCTCGCCGATGAGCCCACCGGCAACGTCGACCCCGACCTGTCGCTGCGGCTGGTGCGGCTCTTCGCCGAACTCAACAAGATGGGGACGACCATCATCCTCGCCACCCACGAACTGCCGCTGCTCGACGCTTTCCCCTTCCCGCGCATGATCCTCAATGAAGGGGAGATCGTCTTTGGCGATTGAGCTCAAGCTCCCCCGCTTCATCGGCATCGAGAACCGCGAGCGCGCCGCAGCCATCGTGCCCGAGCGCTCGGTGGCCGGTCGCACCCTGGTCCTGCTGATCGCCATCATGACGTTCCTGTCGGGCGTAACGCTCGGCGGCGTGGTGCTGGTGCAGAAATCCGCCATCGCCTGGTCGTCGGACGTTGGCCGCGAAATGACTATCCAGATCCGCCCCGTCGAGGGCGAGGTGATGGAATCGAACCTCCGCACCGCGGTCGCGCTAGCCGAGGCCACCCCCGGCGTCGCTGCGGCCCGGGCCTTGACGCTCGAGGAAAGCCAGAAGCTGCTCGAGCCCTGGCTCGGCGCCGGCCTCGATCTCACCGCCATCGACATTCCGCGGCTGGTCGTCGTGCAACTCGCCGATCCCGCCGAGGCTGACGTCAGCAAGCTCGAACGCGACCTTGTGGCGGTGAAGGGCGCGAGCCTCGATACCCACGCCGCCTGGCGTCAGCAGCTCAACGTCATGGCCGGCACCATCGTCGCCTCGGGCCTCCTGGTACTGACGCTGATCGTGGTCGCCACCGTGCTCGCCATTGTCTTCGCGACGCGCGGCACCATGGCCTCGAACCGAGAAATCGTCGACGTGCTGCACTTCATCGGCGCCTCGAACAACTTCATCGCCGGCGAGTTCCAGGGCCGCTTCCTCACCATCGGCTTCCGCGGCGGCATTTTTGGCGGCCTCGGCGCCCTGCTGTTCTTCCTCTTGGTCGGCGTCGCCGCCGGCTCGATGGTACCGCAGGAGGCGGGCCAGCAGCTCGGCATCCTGTTCGGCCGCTTCGCGCTCGGCATCGACGGCATGTTCGGCATCCTGGCCGTGGTGCCCGTCATTGCGGCGCTGACGGCCATCACCTCGCGGCTGACGGTGCGGCGCTTCCTGCAGAAGACGTCCTGACGGGGGCCTTTATCCCCGCGACCCACCTACCGAATTATCATTGTCCTCCGGCGGGCCAGCAGGCACCCTGCCGCACAAAACGGGGAGGACTTTCTTTGCTCGGCCAGGCGCTTCGCTCGCTGCTGTTCTACGCAGTTTTCTACCTGCAGACCGTGGTGCTCGCGATTCTCGTCGGCGGCAGCGCCGTCATCTGGGGCCGCACCAGGTTCGGCTGGACCCTGGCGCTCTACTGGATCCACTCGCACATCCTGGCCCTGCGCCTCCTCGCCGGTATCAAGACCGACGTCGAGGGCCTGGAGAACATCCCCGCCGGCCCCTGCATCATTGCCAGCAAGCACATGAGCGACTGGGACATCTTCGCCCTGCTCCCCGGCGCCCGCCGCCCCGCCTTCATCGCCAAGAAGGAGCTGATGGACATCCCGTTCTTCGGCCAGGCAGCGATGGCCTTCGACACCATCCGCGTTGATCGCTCCAAGGGCGGCGACGCCATCCCGATGATGCTCGACGACGCCCGCAAGTCGCTCGCCAACGGTGCCCGCATCATCATCTTCCCCGAGGGCACCCGGAAGGCGCCGCTCGAGCCGCACGACTATCGCTACGGCGTCGTCCGGCTGTACGAAGGCCTCAACATCCCGGTGGTGCCGGTGGCCCTCAACTCCGGCCTGTTCTGGGGCCGCAACAGCCTGCTGCTCTGGCCCGGCACCGCCCGGGCGCGGTTCCTCCCGGCCATCCCGCCGGGTCTGCCCGTTGAGGAGTTTCGCGGCCGCCTGATCGGGGCCATCGAGGGCGAAACCAACCGGCTGATCCTCCGCGCATATGACGAAGGCCTCAGCCGCCCGATCAGCCCCGAGCTGCGCGATAAGCTTGATAACCTGAAGCAAGGGATAGCGCCCGGGCCGCTCGAAACCACTACATCTTGACGGAATCGACGACGCAGCCCATAGCTGTAGGTGTCATGCAGGGCGGTGCTTGACATTTAGCTCAAATTTGTTCTACATTCGTTCTCTTTCGCCGGGTATCGAAGGAGCCGGGGGCATGGTGCCTACACTCGATCGTACGCTGCTTCGGAACGCCACCGCGCACCCGGTGAACTGGCGCGGCCGCTCGGGCCGCTTCTATGCGCTCGAGCCGCTGCGACTCGAGGATTTCAGCTTCAAGGGCGACGAACTCTACCTGATCGCGCTCGGCCATCACGTGATGTGGGCCGGCGGCGCCGCCGATCTCGTCGAGGACCATGTCAGCCGAGCCCGCTTCCGCCTCGCCATGGACTGCGCCGACCGCGTCTTTCACGTCGAAACCAGCGCCGACGCGATCGAGCGCCTCACCGTGGTGTGGGACCTCGAGGGCGCTGAACCGGTGATTGGGCTGAGCGCAGCCTAAACGATCCCTCAGTCGGTGCCTTCTCCCCCCTTGTGGGAGAAGGCGATCACCGCCCGTCCAGCGGCTAAGCCCCCGCCACCACCGGCAGATCTGTCCCGTTCAGCGCCGCCACCACCTCGTCCAAATACCGATCGCTGATCCCCAGCTCGTGCAGCTTCCGCGCCGTCTCCAGCACATATTCCGGATTAGCCCCCGACTCGCCCACCCCGGCCCGCACGATCCGCACCTGCTCGGCGATGGCGAGCTTGCCTGCATACTGCAGGTGCCGCGTATCGGCGAGGAACGCCAGCGACGGCACCAGCCCGCCGTCCGCCAACTCGACCTGCCGCGTCGCCTCGCGATAGACGCCGCGATCCATCTCGCGCTCGCTGAGATAGGCGTGTACCTCACCCCACTGCTCGCCGGCCACTTCGAACGCCATACCGCGGCAGGAGCCGCCCGGCATCAGCCCGAACACCAGCCCCGGCTGCGCCTCGGTGCCGCGATGCCGATATGAGTAGACACAGAGCCGCCGGTGCACCCCGCGCAGCAGTGCCGGCACCTGCCGGATGAACGCAAAGCCCGGCCGCCATATCAGCGAGCCGTAGCCGAACACCCAATGGGTTGAAATCTGCTGCACGTGAGCCCATCCGCCTTGCCGCGGTCACGTTCCTACCGATACGGTCCGCGCCGCGCAATCGGTGCGCCGCTATGGGAGACCTGACGTTGCGGAAGTTCATGTGGCTCGCCATCGCCGTGGTCGTCGTGGTGGGGCTGTGGACCGCCGGCTGGTTCTGGGCCGCCGGCGAAGCGACGCGGCAGGTGAAGCTGCTCGCCGAGGGCGACGGCGAAACCGCACCGAAGCTGACTTGCGGCACCTTCGACGTCTCAGGCTTCCCCTTCCGCTTCGATGCAGAATGCCTCGACGCCACCCTCGTCGACCAGGATCTCACCGCCACCTTTGCTGGCCTCAAAGCCTCAGTCCTCGTCTACGCGCCAGCACACGTCATCTTCTCCGCAAAGGCGCCATTCGCGCTGGCCGATGCCTTCTCCGGCAGCCAGCGACGGCTGGATTTCGGCGCCATGGAAGGCAGCCTCCGCCTCACCTCCACCGACCTCATACGCGGCCTGAGCGGCGAAGGCTGGCGCATCGCCCGCTTCTCGCTGGTCGCCGATGACCTGACGCTGACCGATACGGTCGCCAGCGAGGTCGTCGAGGCGCGCAGCAAACACCTCGAAGCGCACCTGATCGACGTGCCAGAATTGCACGACAAGACAGCTGGCACCTCGGCCCTCCGCGGCTACCTCACTACCGCCGCGCTAGACCTGCCCGGCCTGCAGGTCGCCGCCGCCGACACAAGCCTCGAAGCCGAACTCACCGGCCTGCCCGATGACTTCCGCGCCTTCGGCGAGCCCGACGCGCTCCGCCGCTGGCAGGCGGCCGGCGGGGCGCTGACCCTCACCAAACTGACCGGCAGCCAGCCGACGCCCGACGAGCGCTTCGAGATCACCGGTGAATTGAAGCTCAATGGCGGCGGCTACCCCGAGGGCCAGATCAACTACGTCACCAAGGGCGTGCTCGATCGCTTCGCCCAGTTCCTACCGGCGATCCAGCTCGCCATGCTGCGAGGTGCGCCCAATGCCGACGGCACCTTCCGCAACAGCCTCACCATCACCGACGGCCAGGTAAAGCTGCTAGCCGTGCCGTTCGCACAGTTGCTGCCGCTGTTCTAGGGCTCCAGAGCTGGCACCACGCACGGTGGGTCGTGAGGAATCGCGCCTATGCGTCCTCGCCGCCGCCGTGCTCGCGCACCATGACGTCGGGCACATCAACCGGCGGCACCACCGCCTCGGGCGTGCCGTGCGGACGGCCGAAGTCGGGGGCCGCCGTTTCCTGGCCCGCCGTGATGATCGAGCGACGGATGGCGCGGGTGCGGGTGAACAGCGCCTGCATGCCCTCGCCGTCGCCGACGCGCACCATGCGCTGCAGGCTCGACAGGTCCTCGAGGAACCGCCCGAGCATCTCCAGCACCGCCTCGCGGTTGGTGAGGAACACGTCGCGCCACATGACCGGATCGCTGGCGGCGATACGAGTGAAATCTCTAAATCCCGAGGCCGAGAACTTGATCACCTCTGACTGCGTTGCCGCTTCCAGATCGGCGACCGTGCCGACAATATTGTAGGCGATGAGGTGCGGCACGTGGCTGGTGATCGCCAGCACCAGGTCGTGGTGGGCAGCATCCATCACCTCGACGTTGGAGCCCAGCGCCCCCCAGAACGACACCAGCCGGTCGACCGCTACCGGATCAACCTTCGGCTTCGGCGTCAGCACGCACCAGCGCCCGACGAACAGGTCGGGGAAGCCGGCCGACGGGCCCGAATGCTCGGTGCCGGCGATCGGGTGACCGGGGATGAAATGCACGCCATGAGGCAGCATCGGCTCCAGCGCCTTCATCACCTGGCCCTTCACCGAGCCCACATCCGAGAGGATGGCGCCCGGCGCCAGGTGCCCGCTGATCTGCTTCATCACGTCGGCATAGACGCCGACCGGCGTGCAGAGAATGACGAGGTCCGCCCCCTCCACTGCCTCTGCCGCATCGAGTGTGTAGATGTCGCCCAGCCCGAGCGAGCGCGCCTCTTCCAGCGTCTCGGACTTGCGCGTGGTGATGGCGATGGTCTTCGCCAGCCCCTTGAGCTTCACCGCCCGGGCGATGGACGAGCCGATGAGGCCGATGCCGATGAGCGTGAGTTTTTCGAACATCAGTTGCTTGCCCCCGGCGCCCCGAACGCCTTCAGAATTTCCACCACGGCGCGCATGTGCTCCTCGAGCCCGATCGAGATGCGCAGGCCCTCGGGTATGCCATAGCCGTGCATTTCGCGCACCAGCAACCCCTTGTCGCGCAGCGCAGCGAACGCCGCCTTTGACGTCGCCACGTCCTCGAACAGCGCAAGAATGAAGTTGCCCTGGCTCGGCGGCACCCGGATGGCATTCGACGACAGCGCCCCGGTCAGCCAGCCGCGCCAGCGCGCATTGTGGTCACGCAGCTTTGCCGTGAACTCGACGTCCCGCGCCGCGGCAGCGGCGGCAGCCTGCCCCGACAGCGAGACATTGAACGGTCCGCGAATGCGGTTCACCGCGTCGACGATATGATCGGGGCCATACATCCAGCCCACCCGCTCGCCGGCAATGCCCATCTTCGAGAAGGTGCGCACCATCACGACGTTGTCCGATGCGTTCACTAGGTCGATGCCGACCGAGTAGTCCTCCGCCGTCACGTATTCGGCATAGGCGCTGTCGAGGACGAACAGGATGTCCGGCCGAAGCCCGAGCTGCAGCCGCTCCACCTCCGCTACCGGCAGGTACGTGCCGGTCGGGTTGTTCGGGTTGGCGAGGAACAGCATGCGGGTACGCGGCGTTACCGCGGCGAGCAGCGCGTCGACATCGGCCCGATAGTCCTTCTCGGGCACCATGATGATCTCGGCCGAGGCGCCACGGGTGATGATCGGGTAGACGTTGAAGCCGTACTGGCTCATCACCGCCTCGTCGCCCTCGCCGAGATAGACCTGCGCCAACAGGTGCAGGATATCGTCCGAGCCGAAGCCGCAGACGATCCGGTCCGGCGACAGCCCGTGCACTTCGCCCAGCGCCGTCCGGAGGTCACGCGATGTGCCTTCCGGATAGATCTCGATACGCCCAGCCGCCTCGCGCACCGCGGCGATCGCCTTGGGGCTGGCGCCCAGCGGGGACTCGTTGGCCGAGAGCTTTACCAGCTTGACCCCAGCCGGCGTGTCGGAGCGGCCCGGAACGTAGGGCGCGATCTTGAGGATGCCGGGTTGCGGAACGGGGCGTTTGGGCGTGTCGGTCATGTCTTTGGGGCCGGGTCGAAAATCGGCCGGACCATAGGGGATGGCGCTCGGGGTTGCAAAGGAATCCCGGCCCGCCCCGCCCGCGCATCTGCTAAGGTGACTGGCGCATGATCGGTCGCAAACGGAGGAGGATCCGATGACGGCAATGAACATCGTGCATATGCGGGTGAAACCCGGCCGCGAGGAGGAATTCCTTGCCATCAACCGAGACTTCGAGAACTTGAAGATGACGGGGCTGCGCAACTTCTGGATCGTCAAGACTGGCGAGCGCGATTTCATCGTCGTCGGCGAATGGACCGAGATGTCCGACCTGGTACGGGCCCGCCCCGAAATGATCTCCAGTCTCGACCGCCAACGTTCGCTGCTCGAAGATCTCGGCGGCGGCCGCGGCGTCACCGAGCCCTGGTCGGGCGAAGTATCGTTGCACCTCAGGCCGCAAGTCAGCGCCGAAAGCGCCATGTAGCGAGCGGCGTTGGAGTTACCGCTCCTTCGGCATCTCCATCGCCGCCTGCGGGGCCATCGCCGGCACTCTGATCAGCCGCTCGGCCTTCTTGCGCCGTGGCACGGCCGGGAACAGTTCCTTGCGCGCCAGCACGCAATGGACGCCCGCAAAGGTCGGCCCGAACATCCGCCCGGCCCGCTCGAAGAAGCGGGTCGACTTCAGCACCAAGGAGTGCTGCGACGGCGGCACGTACAGTGCATCGCGCCACTGCTCCGGCACGAAGCTGTGGTCGCGCAGCAGCCGTTCCAGCTGGCCGCGCGAGAACGGGTGCCCGTCGCCAAACGGCGTGGTGTCGATCGACGACCAGGTGCCGCGGCGCTTCGGCACCACCACGATCAACCGCGCGTTGGGCGCCGACACCCGCCACAGCTCACGCATCAGCTCTTCGGTGTCGCTGACATGCTCGAACGCATGCACGGCAACGATCAGGTCCACCGCCGCATCGGTGAGCGGCAGTTCCAGCGGATCGCAGAGCACGGTGTGCGACGGGCCCTCGCGTGGCCAGGCCGAGGCGCCCTGGCGGGCCGGCATCACCGCGATCACGCGCTCGGCCTTTTCCAGCGTGAACCGCATGTAGGGCGTCGCAAAGCCCAGCCCGAGCACGCGCAGCCCGCGCACATTGCCGGCAAAGCGCAACACCTCCTCGCGCAGCAGGGCGCGGGAGATCTTTCCCAGGGGCGACTTGTAGAAGCCGATCAGCCGCTCGACGTGTGAGGTCATGGCGTTGTCCGAAAACCTTCTCTAGTTTCTGTCATGCTTCGTTGCCGCTTGCCACCCGCGCGGCCGCAGCTCTAGCCGGAGACTCCCCAACGTGCCCTTGCTGATCGACACTTTTCTCTGCCGCACCGACAATTTCGGCTACCTCGTCCACGATGTCGCCAGCGGCCGCACCGCCGCCATCGACGCCCCCGACGCCAAGGCCATCAAGGAAGCGCTGCAGCGCCGCGGCTGGAAACTGACCGATCTGTTCATCACCCACCATCACACTGACCACGTCGAAGGCATTCCCGTCCTAAAACGTGAATATGGGGTGCGCGTCGTGGGTCCCAAGGCCGAGGCCTCGAAGATCCTCGGGCTCGAGGTGCTGGTCTCGGCCAGCGATACCGTGTCCCTAGGCGAAACCGACTTCATCGTCATCGAGACGCCCGGCCACACACTTGGTCATATCGCCTACTACGATCCGGTCGGCCGGCACCTGTTCTCCGCCGATGCGCTGTTCTCGCTCGGCGTCGGCCGCATGTTCGAGGGCAAGCCGGGTCCGATGTGGGCAGGGCTCGAGGAGCTCCGGGCCCTGCCCGACGACACCCTGGTCTATCCGGGCCACGAATACACTGCGGCCAATGCCGCCTTCGCCCTCAGCGTCGACCCGAAGAACCCGGCGCTCAACATCCGTGCCGCCGAGGTCAAGCGCATGGTCGAGGCCGGCAAGTACACCATCCCGGTGACGCTCGGCATGGAGAAAGCGAGCAACCCCTTCCTC
Organism: Devosia sp. P3_B2; assembly: GCF_056402875.1. Lineage (NCBI taxonomy): Bacteria > Pseudomonadati > Pseudomonadota > Alphaproteobacteria > Hyphomicrobiales > Devosiaceae > Devosia > Devosia sp. P3_B2. The sequence goes on from NZ_JBFUGO010000016.1 coordinate 94,950, forward strand.
CGCGCCGATCAGCCGGTGCTCGCCCAGGCCATGGGCTTCGCGCCGGGCGCCGAGCCCGCCAAGGTGTTTGGCGCTCTGCGCAAGGCAAAGGACGAGTTCAAAGGGTAGCAGACGCCCAAAGCCGGCCTCCAACCACCCCCGCCTTCGAGGGTTTGACCTCCGTCGAGGTGGGGAAAGCCGGTACGCGCCGACACCCCACGCGGTTAACCCTCACTTCGCATAAGACGGGAAAGTCCTAACGAAACATTGCAACCTGGCACGGCCATTGCGACGTTACTCGCATAGGTCCGGATCAGGCTGTCCCAGAATGAAACAGTCGCTCCGGATCGGCACAACCAGGCCGAGGCGATGGACGAAAACGGGACGGATAGGAAGGTCTTCAGGCTACCGGTGGCGCTCGACGCCCCGCGTGGACGGCTGACACTGGTTCACACGCCCGCCCATGCCGACTTCCTCAGCCAGCTGATCGCCGAACGCCAGCACCTCGCGCCGCAGCGCGAACGCCGCCGCGCTCCGGTTGGGCAGGCCGTCGACGCTTATGCCAATGGCAGCAAGATCGCCGTCCGGCGCATGCCCGCAGGCTACCGGACGACCATCGTCACCTGACGGCTGGGAGTTGGGTGGGCCTCAGCCGCCCATCGAGACGTCCCGGCCCGCGCCGGTGATCGAGACAGTGAAGCCCGCCACGACGTCGACGATCGCCATCATCATCAGGATGAAGAACACCGAGCTGGCGGCCGCCCCGACGAGCAGGAACTCGACGAGGAAGATCACGAACACCACCACCGAGAGCATATGCTCGACCACCGAGTTGCGCCCGGTATTGGTGGATTTCAGCACCTCGAAGAACAGGCAGATCAACCCGACGACCAGCATCAGGTCGCCCGCCGTCAGCGACCACTGCACGCCCGATACCATCGGAATGGTCAGGAGTTGCTGGCTCCAGCCGACTGGACTGCCGCCCATGAACAGGAAGGCAAAGAAGTTGTAGGCGATCAGCGGGATCAGCAGCAGCGGCGGAATAAACGCGCCGTGACGCGCGGCGCGACCACCCTGCGGGATGAATACAGTGTTGTCGGACATGGCGCGCTCCACGAAAGTTGTGCGGGGGACAATGCCAAAGCCGGGGCCCCACCGCCAGCCCTGCGGTACGATTTCGCACCGATGGCAGAATCATCAAACCTTCAGCGGGCCGACCATTTGCTCGGGCTTCACCTCCGCGTCGAACTCCTCGCCAGTGAGCAGCCCCAGCTCGATCGCGCTCTCGCGCAGCGTCGAGCGCTTCTTGTGCGCGTGCTTGGCGATCTTGGCCGCATTGTCGTAGCCGATCTTGCGGTTAAGCGCCGTCACCAGCATCAGCGACTGGTCGACCAGTTGCTTGATCCGGTCGCGATCGGGCTCGATCCCCACCGCGCAGTGGTCGTTGAAGCTCTTCGATGCATCGGCCAGCAGCCGTACCGACTGCAGGAAATTGTACGCGATCACCGGCTTGAACACGTTGAGCTCGAAATTGCCCTGGCTCGCCGCAATGCCGATCGCCGTATCGTTGCCCATCACCTGCACCGCGACCATCGTAGTCGCCTCGGCCTGCGTCGGGTTGACCTTGCCCGGCATGATCGACGAGCCCGGCTCGTTCTCGGGAATGGTGATCTCGCCAAGGCCCGAGCGCGGCCCGGAAGCCAGCCAGCGCACGTCGTTGGCGATCTTCATCAGCGCCACCGCCAGCTGCTTCAGCGCGCCGGACGAGCCGACGAACGCATCGTGCCCGGCCATGACAGCGAACTTGTTCGGCGCCGTGATGAACGGCTGCCCGGTCAGCGCCGCGATTTCCGCCGCAACCGTCTCGCCATACTTCGGATGCGCATTGAGCCCGGTGCCCACCGCCGTGCCGCCCAACGCCAGCTCATAGAGCTGCGGTAGCGTCGCGCGGATCGCCTTCAGCGCCAGGTCGAGCTGCGCCACCCAGCCGGAAATCTCCTGGCCGAGCGTCAGCGGCGTCGCGTCCTGCAGATGCGTGCGGCCGATCTTGACTACGCCCATAAACTCGTTGGCCTTGGCGTCGAGCGTATTGCGCAGCAGCATCACACGGTCGACCAAGTAGTTCTCGATCGCCTCGACCGCCGCGATGTGCATCGCCGTCGGATAGGTGTCGTTCGAGGACTGGCTCATGTTGACGTGATCGTTCGGGTGCACGGGCTTCTTCGAGCCCATCGTGCCGCCGGCCATCTCGATGGCGCGGTTCGAGATCACCTCGTTGACGTTCATGTTGGACTGGGTGCCCGACCCGGTCTGCCACACCACCAGCGGGAAATGGTCAGCGAGCTTGCCGGCGATCACTTCATCGGCCGCCGCAACCACCAGGTCGCGCGTCGCCAGGTCCATCAGCCCCAGCTTGTGGTTGGCGAGCGCCGCCGCTTTCTTGAGGATGCCGAAGGCCCGGATGATCTCGGTCGGCATCTTCTCGCCGCCGATGTCGAAATTCGCCAGCGAGCGGGCGGTCTGCGCCCCGTAGTACTTTTCCGATGGCACGTTGATCGTGCCCATGGAATCCGATTCGACGCGCGTGCCCATAGCCGGGATGCCTCTGAAACAAATGGAAACGGCCGGCTCCCAGTTCGGGAGCCGGCCGCGGAATATCTATCTTTGGTTGCGCAAGGGAGCGCCGGCCCGAAGGCTTACGAGCTCTTGGGCTGCAGAATCTGCCGGCCGCGATACATGCCGGTCTTCAGATCCACGTGGTGCGGACGACGCAGCTCGCCCGAATCCTTGTCCTCGACATAAGCCGGAATTGCGAGCGCATCGGCGGAGCGGCGGAACCCGCGCTTCATCGGCGAGGTCTTGCGCTTTGGCACTGCCATGGTTGTTACTCCTGGTTCAATAGCGTTTCGCCGAAAGCGTTCCGGCGTCTAACAGACAGGGTCTGTCGGGAATTGGGGGCGTCTATAGAGCACAATTGGCCCGATGGGAAGGGGCGAAATTGGCCCATCTGCGGGTTCTATTGCTCGGGTCTCTCAGTCGTCACCCTCCCCTTGTGGGGAGGGATCAAGGGTGGGGGTCCACACGCACAGTTGTTTCGAGTAAGAACCTGTCAATCCCGGCTCGGACTACCCCGTGACCTACTCCTTCCCCGACGAACTCGCCAGCACCGCTTCCGACACCGAGCGCGCCCTTGACGCGCTGCTCGCCGCCAAACCTCTGACCACCCCCGGCATCCCGCCCGAGCGCCTCATCGCTGCCATGCGCCACGGCAGCCTCAACGGCGGCAAGCGCCTCCGGCCGCTGCTCGTCCGCCAAGCCGCCGGCGTCTTCGGCGTGGCGCCTGCCGCGACCGTAACCGCCGGCCTCGCCGTCGAGATGATCCACTGCTACTCGCTGGTGCACGACGACCTGCCCGCCATGGACGACGACGACCTGCGCCGCGGCCAGCCCACCGTCCACAAGGCCTATGACGACGCCACCGCCATCCTTGCGGGCGACGCCCTGCTGACCCACGCCTTCGGCCTCCTCGCCGGCGATAGTGCCCACCCCGACCCCGCTATCCGCGTCCGCCTCGTTGCCGAACTCGCGGCCGGTGCCGGCGCCGGCGGCATGGTCGGCGGCCAGATGCGCGACATCGAGGGCGAAACGAGCTTCCTGACCGAACGCGCCATCGCCCAGATGCAGGCGATGAAAACCGGCGCCCTGATCCGCGCCGCCGTCCGCATCGGCGCCATCCTCGGCAACGCCTCCGACACCGACCTCGCCAACCTCACCGACTACGCCGACGCCGCCGGCCGCGCCTTCCAGCTCGCCGACGATATCCTCGACGTCACGGCCTCCACCGAAACACTGGGCAAGGCCACCGGCAAGGACGCCGGCAAGGGCAAGCAGACGATCGTCTCCCGCATCGGCGTCGAAGCCGCCCAGCGCCAGCTCGGCGAAGTCATCCACGACGCGCTGACCGCCCTGCTCCCCTTCGACCACCGCGCCGACGGCCTCCGCGCCACCGCCCGCTTCTTCGCCGAACGCGAGCGCTAGGACTGAGAGTTGCTGGCCGCTCCCTCAAACCCATAGGCCCGCTGCACCAGCGCGATGCGGATGTGGTAGCCAGCGTACCATTCGGCCCGCCCGCGCCGCTGCGCCTCGACGTGCTCGGCGACCGCCTTCCAGTTGCGGATACTCTCCTAGTCGGCCCAGAACGAATTGAGGATGCCGAAGCGGCTGGCGTCGCGGCAGCTCTCGAAGCCGAGAAAGCCCGGCTGCCGGCGCGCCATCTCGAGCATTGCGGCGCCCATCTCGCTGTGCCCGTTATCGCCGGGCGTTCGCTGCGAGGCGAAGCTGACCATGTAATACGGCGGCTCAGGCAGGTTTGGGCTCGGCATCGGCAACCTTCAGCGGTGTTTCGATCACTCACCTTAGCAAGTCAGTGAGCCTTCGAAAGCCAGTGGCTGCCTATGCCGCGAGATCGCGAATATAGGCTAGCGCCGCCCTGAAGTTAGGATGCCACTCATCATCCGCGGGTGTGCCGAGCGGGTGCCAGAAGAACTGGAAGTCATACCCGCCATCGTCCGGCGCATGGTGGGTCCAACTGTCGGGCAGTTCAGGAACGCTCACGCGGAAGAAGTGCCAGTATTCATCGGCAGCGAGCAGGGTCGCACCGTACCGGCCCGAAATCCTTGCGTCGGTAATGCCGGCTTCTTCGGCAAGTTCGCGCAGCGCCGCGGCAGCCGGCGCCTCTCGGGATTCGATGGTCCCCTTGACCAGTTGCAGTCCGGCCAGCGGATGACGAAACGCCAGAACCTCGATGCCGCCCCGCTGGCGCAGCACCACGGGGCAAGCCTTCTCGATCATTCCGCCGCTGTCGCCTTCTCGGCTGTGCCGAACCGCTTCTCGATGTAATCCGCCACCATCACCTTGAACTGGTCGGCGACATCCGCACCGCGCAGCGTCGCGACCTTCTGGCCTTCGATGAACACCGGCGCGGCCGGCGTTTCGCCGGTACCGGGCAGCGAGATGCCGATATCGGCGTGCTTGCTCTCCCCCGGGCCGTTGACGATGCAGCCCATCACCGCCACTGACAGCGCCTCGACGCCCGGATACCGTTCTTTCCACTCCGGCATCGAGGAGCTGAGGTGATCCTGGATTTCCTTGGCCAGCACCTGGAACGTCTGCGATGTGGTGCGCCCGCAGCCCGGGCAGGCCGCGACCACTGGCAGGAACTGCCTAAAGCCCATGGTCTGCAGCAGTTCCTGCGCCACCCGCACTTCTTGCGTGCGGTCGCCGCCCGGCTCCGGCGTGAGCGAGACGCGCACCGTGTCGCCGATCCCCTGCTGCAGCAGGATGCCCATCGCGGCGGAAGACGCGACGATGCCCTTCGAGCCCATGCCCGCCTCGGTGAGGCCAAGGTGCAGCGCATAATCGCAGCGTGCCGCCAGATCCTGGTACACCCCGATCAGGTGCTGCACGTCCGAAACCTTGGTGGACAGGATGATCCGGTCGCGCCCCAGCCCGATCTCTTCGGCCCGCTGCGCCGACAGCAGCGCCGACTGGATGATCGCCTCGCGCTGCACCGCCGCTGCCGAAACCGGCGCCGCCGAAGCCGAGTTCTCGTCCATCAGCCGGGTCAGCAGTTCCTCATCGAGCGAACCCCAGTTCACCCCGATGCGTACCGGCTTGCCGTACCTGATGGCCAGCTCGATCAGCGTTGCGAACTGCGTATCGCGCTTCGCCTTGAAGCCGACATTGCCCGGATTGATCCGGTACTTGTCGAGCGCCTCGGCCGCCGCCGGATGATCCGTCAGCAGCTTATGGCCGATATAGTGGAAATCGCCGATCAGCGGCACGGTGACGCCGCGCGCCCTGAGCTTGTCGCGAATATGCGGCACCGCCGCCGCGGCTTCGTCGCGGTCGACCGTGATGCGCACCAGTTCCGAGCCGGCGCGCCACAGCTGCGCCACCTGCTTCACCGTGGCATCGATATCGGCGGTATCGGTGTTGGTCATCGACTGCACGACGATCGGCGCACCGCCGCCGACCATCACACCACCAACATTGACGCCAACTGCCTGCCGGCGCGGGAAAGTGCTCATTGCTCACCTCGTTGCCGAGCAAATAAGCCTTTGACGTTGGCGGCGCAATGTTACGATTGCGTGACCGATTGAAGCGAGCCGCTCATGACCTTTCAGGCCTATCTCGACAATATCCAGAAGCAGACCGGCGTCACCCCCGACGAATTCATCAAGCTCGCGACCGACAAGGGTTTTACCAAGCCGGGCACCAAGGCAACCCAGATCACCGACTAGCTGAAAGCCGACTACAAGCTCGGTCACGGCCACGCCATGGCGATCGTCAAACTGCTGAAGGACCGCGCCGGGCTGAAATAGCCACCGGAGGCTGCGGCACAATGCACCAGCGGTCTTGAACCGCAACCCGGTCCGGACCATGTCCTGAGCATGAACAGGTTCCTCCTTCGCTTCCTCACCTTCCGCAAGGAACTCGCAACTCTGTGGCAGGCGTTCTTGTCGCCGCACACGCCGGTGCATCTGAAGGCGCTGATGCTGCTGGTCCCGGCCTACCTCCTGAGTCCGATCGACCTGATCCCCGATTTCATCCCGCTGCTCGGCTGGGTCGACGATTTCGTCGTCATCCCGATGCTGGTCGCGTTCATCGTCCGCCTGCTGCCGCAGCCGGTGAAGGTCTATCGCGACGCCCAGGGCAACAAGCTGATCGACGGCGACTATCGCCGGCGCTGACCACTGCCGGTTTCTGACAGTCCCCCGTGACATTGGTCTCCGCACGAAACGGAGACTAGCCATGACCAAGTACTGGATCGCAGTTGCCTCGGCCGAGCACGCCCGCCGCGGGCGTGACGGCTTCATGCAGGTGAACCACGGCAAGAAGGCCCCGCTGCAGCGTATCCGCACCGGCGACGGCGTGGCCTACTATTCCCCCGCCGAGACGATCGGCGGCAAGGATCGCCTGCAAAGCTTCACCACGATTGGCCGGGTGCGGGACGAAGAGCTCTACCAGGGCGTCATGGGCGGCGACTTCACCCCGTGGCGCCGCAACGTCGACTATGCCGAGAGCCAGGACGCTCCGATCGCGCCACTGCTCGACAAGCTCGAGTTCTCCCGCGGAAAGGCCAACTGGGGCTACCAGATGCGCTTCGGCCTGTTCGAAATCAGTGAAGCGGATTTCCGCACCATCGCGAAAGCGATGGGCTCGGAAATCTGAGCTACTCGAACCGGACCAGCAAATCCTTGGCGTCGATCTGGTCGCCGGGCTTCACCGTCACCTCGGCGACGACGCCGTCGGATTCCGCGTGGATGGCGGTTTCCATCTTCATCGCTTCGATCGACAGCAGCACGTCGCCGGCGAACACCTTGTCGCCGACCTTGACGCCCAGCCCCGAGATCACCCCCGGCATCGGCGCGCCGATCTGCTTGGCGTCGCCCAATGCCGCCTTGGCGCGGACCTTGATGTCGCCGACCTTCAGCCGGTCCGGCACGATGATGGTGCGCGGCTGACCGTTGAGGTCGAAGAACACCCGCACCTCGCCCTTCTCGTTGGTCTCGGCGCGACCCTGGTAGGTGAGGACCAGCGTCTTGCCCTTCTCGATGTCGATGAAGAGCTCCTCACCCTCCTTCAACCCGTAGAAGTAGACCGGCGTCGAAAGCGCCGCCGTCGGGCCGTACTTGTCCTGGGTCTTCAGGAAGTCCGAAAACACCTTGGGGTACATCAGGTACGAGGCGAGGCGCTTGTCGTCGATGTCCTCGCCGGCTTCCTTGGCGATCTTCTGCCGTTCGGTCTCGAGGTCGACGTCCTTGAGGTAGGAGCCCGGCCGCTCGGTCAGCGGCTTCTTGCCCTTCAGCACCTTCTTCTGCAGCGCCGGCGGGAAACCGCCCGGCGGCTGGCCGAGATCACCGGCAAAGAACCCGACCACCGAGTCGGGGAACGCGATATCGCGCGAAGGATCCTCGACATCTGCCCGGGTCAGCCCGGCCGACACCATCGCCAGCGCCATGTCGCCCACTACCTTCGAGCTCGGCGTCACCTTTACGATGTCGCCGAACATCTGGTTCACGTCAGCATAGGTCTGCGCCACCTGATGCCATCGGCTCTCGAGCCCGAGCGAACGCGCCTGCTCCTTGAGGTTGGTGAACTGCCCGCCCGGCATTTCGTGCAGGTACACTTCCGAGGCCCCGCCCTTCAGGTCGCTCTCGAAGGCGCGGTACTGGTTGCGCACCGCTTCCCAGTAGAACGAGATCTCGCGGATCACCTTCTGATCGAGCTTGGGATCGCGCGACCCATCCTTCAGCGCTGCCACCAGCGAGCCGAGCGTCGGCTGCGAGGTGGTGCCCGACAGCGCATCCATCGCCGCATCGACCGCATCGACCCCGGCGTCCACCGCCGCCATGATCGTCGCGGAAGCCGCGCCCGACGTGTCGTGCGTATGCAGATGGATCGGCAGCCCGACTTCCGACTTCAGCGTCTCGATCAGCTTCTTCGCGGCGGCCGGCTTCAGCAGCCCCGCCATGTCCTTCAGCCCCAGCACATGCGCGCCGGCCGCTTCGAGCTCCTTCGCCAGGCCGACATAGTACTTGAGGTCGTACTTCGCCCGGTTCGGGTCCAGCACGTCGCCGGTGTAGCAGATGGCGCCTTCGGCCACCTTGTCGGCCTCGATCACCGCGTCGATCGAGACGCGCATGTTCTCCACCCAGTTGAGGCAGTCGAACACGCGGAACACGTCGACCCCGCCCTTCGCCGCCTCGCGCACGAAGAACTTTACCACGTTGTCCGGATAGTTGGTGTAGCCGACGCCGTTCGAGCCGCGCAGCAGCATCTGCGTCAGGATGTTCGGCGCACCTTCGCGCACCGCGGCCAGCCGCTCCCACGGATCCTCGTTGAGGAAGCGCATCGACACGTCAAACGTCGCCCCGCCCCAGCATTCGAGCGAGAACAGGTTCGGCAGCCCGCGGCTATAGGCCTGCGCAATGCGGGTGATGTCGAATGAGCGCATGCGCGTCGCCAGCAGCGACTGGTGCGCGTCGCGCATCGTCGTGTCGGTGAACAGCACCTCGGTCCGCGCCTTCATCCAGCGCGCCAAGCCCTTCGGCCCGTCACGATCGAGGATCTGCTTCGAGCCTTCGACGACGATCAGCGGTTCATACTCCGGCACCACCGGCGCCGCCGCGTCGGCAGGCGGCCGCGGCCGGTCGCGCACTTCCGGATGTCCGTTCACCGTCACGTCGGCGATGTAGGTCAGGAGCTTCGTCGCCCGGTCCTGCCGGCGCTTGAAGTCGAACAGCGCCGGCGTCGTATCGATGAAGCGTGTGGTGTAGCGGTTCTCGACGAAATCCGGATGGGTGATGATGTTCTCGAGAAACGCCAGGTTGGTCGACACGCCGCGAATACGGAACTCGCGCAGCGCGCGGTGCATGCGGGCGATCGCCTCGTCGGCGGTCGGCGCCCAGCAGGTGATCTTTTCGAGCAGCGGATCATAGAACCGGGTGATCACCGCGCCGGCATAGGCCGTACCGCCATCGAGGCGCACGCCGAAACCGGTGGCCTCGCGATAGGCAGTGATGCGGCCATAGTCCGGGATGAAGTTCTGCTCCGGATCCTCGGTGGTGACGCGGCACTGGATGGCGTTGCCGTTGAGCCGGATATCCTGCTGCAGCGGCACACCGGACTCGGGCGTGCCGATCACCGCACCCTCGAGCAGGCGGATCTGCGCCTTCACGATGTCGATGCCGGTGACCACTTCGGTCACCGTGTGCTCCACCTGGATGCGCGGGTTCACTTCGATGAAGTAGAACTTGTTCGTATCGGCATCGAGCAGGAACTCGACCGTGCCGGCGCCGCGATAGCGCGCCGCATTGCCAAGCCGGATCGCAGCGCCGGTGAGATCGTCGCGTACTTCCTGGCTCAGATACGGCGCTGGAGCCCGCTCCACCACCTTCTGGTTGCGCCGCTGCACCGAGCAGTCGCGCTCGAACAGATGCACGAGGTTGCCGTGGTCGTCGCCGATAAGCTGCACCTCGACATGGCGCGCCCGCTCGATCAGCTTTTCGAGATACATCTCGTCCTTGCCGAACGCCGCCTTCGCCTCGCGCTTACCCTCCGAGACCTCGGAGATCAGCGTCGACTCGTCCATGATCCGGCGCATGCCGCGGCCACCGCCGCCCCAGCTCGCCTTCAGCATCAGCGGATAGCCGATCTCGGCGGCCATCCGCTTCACTTCGTTCATGTCGTCGGGCAGCGCGTCAGTCGCCGGTACCACCGGCACCTTCGACGCAATCGCCATGTTGCGCGCCGCGACCTTGTTGCCGAGGTCGCGCATCGTCTGCGCCTTGGGCCCGATGAAAATGATCCCCGCGTCCTCGCAGGCGTCGGCGAATTCCGGCGATTCCGATAAGAGGCCATAGCCCGGGTGGATCGCATCGGCGCCCGAGATGCGGGCGATCCGGATGTACTCGTCGATCTGCAGGTAGGCTTCGACCGGGCCCTTGCCCTTGCCGATCAGGTAGGCCTCGTCGGCCTTGAACCGGTGCAGCGCCAGCTTGTCCTCTTCGGCATAGCAGGCGACGGTCTTGATGTTCAGTTCATTGGCGGCGCGAAACACCCGGATGGCGATTTCGCTGCGATTGGCGACGAGGATCTTCTTGATCGGCATCGATTTAACCCGAGCAGGAGGGGGCGAGGCACGCTAGTGCCGGCAAGGGTAGTCTCAGGGCACTGGCCCCGAAGGGCCGCCGCCCCTATTTCTGGCTCAGATGTCCCGCGAGGTGGGACATGTCGTAACCCGCATTTGCCGCCGCCGAGATGATCTCGGAAGCAGGCGCCTTGCCGGCCTGGCTCAACGCCCACAGGGTCGTCGAACGCGTGCCGGAACGGCAATAGCAGAACACGGGACCGGTGCTCCCCTCGAGCACCTGTTTGGTCTCCTCGATCATCTGGGAGCTGACCCCCTCACGACCTAGCGGAATGTAATGATAGGCGAGGCCGGCGTCGTGCGCCGCTTGCTCGATCGTCGCGCTGGTAGCCTGGTCTGGGGATTCCCCGTCCGGCCGGTTATTGATGATGGCGACGAAACCCTGGGCCTTGATAGCCGCAACATCCTCGGGGTTGATCTGCGGGGACACGCTCACGTGGTCGTTGATCCGCTTCACGTCCAAATCACATACTCCGATAGATATGCCAGGGTCTTCCCGGAAGCCTTTATAGACATCGCTGCATCCGAGAGGCAAGGCGCGCCATCGCCCGCCCTAAGTCTCATGACTTTGGGTTAGGCGCTCCAAGGCTCCTAGAGAGTCTTGCTCATGTAAACGGCGGTGCCGCCCATGAATTCCTCGACGTGATCGGTGACGAAGCCGAGCCGCTTGTAGAGCGTCAGATTGGCCTCGAATGCCCCGTTGGTCAGCAGCCGCAACTGCGGCAAGCCCGCCTCGATGGCTCGCTGCTCGATATGCGCGAACAGCAGTTGCCCGATCCCCTGCCCCTGCGCCTCGGGCGCCACGGCGACATTCTCGATCCAGATGTGGTCATCGTTCGCGAGTGTCTCGATGAGGCCGCGGATCTCGACGCCCTCGACCGCCAGGTCGAACCGGTGCTTGGTCAGCGCCTGCTCGTAGTCGGCCCGCATCGGCATCGGCTCGCGACCGATCAGCGGCACCCACTTGGCATAGGCGGCTCGGACGATGCTGCGGATGCTCTCCGCCTCCCGCTGCTGGGCGGGTCGTATCTCGATGGTCATTGCTTGCTCCAGCCACGGCTCAGGCGGCCGAAGCCAACCGCGGCGCCAAGGCTTGTAGCGGTTCCGGTCGCGCCAGTAGATAGCCCTGCAGCGCCGTGACGCCGGCCCGCTGCAGGAACTCCAGTTGTTCTGCGGTCTCGACGCCTTCGGCGATCACTTCGACCTTCAGCGAGCGGGCGATCTTGGCGATCGCCGAAACGATCAGCCCGTCGATCCGGCTTCCCGGCAGGTTCATCACATAGGAGCGATCGATCTTGATGATGTCGAACGGGAAGCCGCGCAGATACTCGAGGCTCGCGAAGCCGGTGCCGAAATCGTCGATCGCGACGCGCACGCCCAGCGCCCGCAGCGTCTCGATATTGCGCAGTTCCACCGTGCCGGCCTGTAACGGCAGCGACTCGGTGATCTCGATGACGATCTGGCTGCCTCTGATCCCGCTCTCTGCGAGGATGACCGTGAAGCGCTCAGCGAAGTCGCCGCGTCGCAGCTGCACGACCGAGACGTTGATCCCGACATTGGGTGTGCCCAGGCGCCTGAGATCGGCACAGGCGCGGCGCAGCACCCAGTCGCCCAGCTTGTCGATCAGGTCGGATTGCTCGGCGATGCCAATAAAATCGCACGGTGGCACCTGCCCACGCACCGGATGCTGCCAGCGCACCAGCGCTTCGTAGGTGAGCCGGGTCACACCGTCGGCAGCGAAAATCGGCTGGTAGTGCAGCTCGAGTTCATTGAGCAGGATGGCTGCTCGCAGGTCCCGCTCGACGAAACGCTTGTGCCGCTCGTCGGCCATCAGCTCCGCCTCGAACGTCACCGTCGTCGCCCGTCCCTGCTTCTTGCCCTTGTAGAGCGCCAGGTCGGCCTTCGAGATCAGTTCATCCGCCTCGGCCGCATCCTGGGGCCATAGCGCCACGCCGATGGTGGCGGACAGACGGATCGGCCGGCCTTCCATGCTGGTCGGTTGTCCGAGCGTCGCAAGAATCTGGTCGCCCAACCGCACCAGCGCGGGCTTGCTGTCTTGTCCCACGAGGACAATGCCGAACTCGTCGCCGCCCAGGCGCCCGATCAACGCGTCCGGCATCAGCGCCTTCAGCGTCTTGACCAGGTGCACCAATGCCGCATCGCCGGCGCCATGGCCATGCGAGTCGTTGAGCACCTTGAGGTTATCCATGTCGATCTGCATGTAGGCGACGGGTCGGTCGCCACCATGCAGGCTCTCCTTCAGCGCGCTGAAGAAATACGAGCGGGTGTGCGCCCCGGTCAGCGCATCGCGATAGGCGAGGTCGAGGAGCTGGCGCTGTTCATCGGCAGCGGCCTCCAACTCCTGCTTCAGCCGTACATAACCCCAGCGCAACAGCAGCAGGAGGCTGGCCCCCGCCAGCACCCGCACCACGACCATCTCTATGGCCCGCGGGTCGGTGAAATAGCCCAGCAGCGCGATCAGTCCGGTCACCAGCACGAGCGCTGCCACCCCGGTGAAGACCATGCGGTAGGTGCCGATGACGTGGTGCAATGAGGCTTGACGTTGCAACGGTTGGCCTCCTGGCTCCCGGCCGGCACGATCCGCCGCGCTGGCCGGACCGCAACCTCGCCCAATAGTCTTTCAGAAGCCCTAACGGCCACCATTACGACAATGAATACAAGCTACTAGGAGCCATCAGCCATGCCACGCCGCAAGCGACGCTAGGACCGGTTCGTGACACTCGCGCAACAGCGGCGCCACGGGCCACCAACGTGGCTAACGAAATCCTAGCGTTATTGCGGCGCCGCTTCCGGCGGCTTCTCGGCCGCGGGCAGTCCCACCCAGGGGCGCCAGATTTCGCCGCGCTCGGCGACGAACCGGTCAGCCACGCTTTCGACCGTGGCGCCGGCCTCGCCCAGTTCCAGCAGCAGCTTGTTCATCTCGTCGAACGGCATCCGCGCCCGACCGAAATAACCCGCTACCTGCGGAGCATCGAGATAGACCCACTCCGCCAGCGCCACCACCACCGGATCGGGGGCAAAGCCGGTTGGGGTCGGTGTGGCGCAGGCGGTGCGTCCCATGCAGAGGAACGCGTCGCGGTCGTAGGGGGCGAGCGTCACTGGCTTGAAAGCGAACTGCGCGAGCACGGCGTTGGGCTGCCAGTAGTAGAACAGGATCGGTTCCTTCCGCCCCACCGCCTCGGCGATCAACGTATCGAGCTCGAAGCGGTTGGCCGGCTCGACGATGTCGAAGCTCTGGTCGAGCCCATAAGCCTTCAGCATGTTGCGGTTCACCACCGCACAGCCCCAGTCGACCGGGCAGGAGATGAACTTGCCGCGCCCATTGCCGTCGCCGAAATCGGCGGCATGTGCCTTGAGTCCATCCACGGTCGTTACCTCCGGCCACTGCGCCGCAGCGTAATCCGGCACGAACCAGCCCTCGAACACCGCATCGGCATAGGGCGCACCGGCCTGTCGCACCTTCTGGCCCTTCATCGCAGCATTCCAGATGTCGGCAATCCGCCCGATCCACAGCTCCGGCGCGACTGCCGGCTGGCCGGTCGCGCCCATAGATGAGCCTGTGGCTGCGAGATCGCCGTCCTGCACCGCGACGTTGCAGAGAAAGCTGGCGGTCAGCAGCCGCGAATGGATCTCGGCCAGCAGGGCCGCCGATGGCCAGCCCATCCGTGCGATCGCCACCTGCTGGGTGCCGCACGGCGGTGGCGGCGGCGCTTCGCCGATCGCCGGGTCTGCAGCAGCGCCCTCCGCCGGTGTCTCCAGCGTCTGGACCGACTCCTGTGCCACGGCGTTGCCGAGGAGCAGCGCGAAGACGAGAACTGTGAGGCAACGAACGAGCTTTGTCATCGGACCGGAGCGAGGGCGGATTTGCTGGTCGAACTTATAGGGCGGGAAGCGGCGAAGACAAATGCCCTAAGGCTTTTACCGTCTGATCAAAAGCGGATGACTCGCCTTCGCAATTTATGCAATATCGCCCGCAGCGGGGCACGGGTTGTGCCCCCGTTGATTGTTGCTTCGACGGAGACGGCCGGTAACAACGCCGCACGGCGGAGCGACTGTACAGAGGGACATCATGAACAAATTTAGCATCCTTGGCCTCGCCGTTGCCGCGACCGTGCTCGGTCTCGCAGTTCCGGCGCTCGCCGAAGACGTCAAGATCGGCATTCTCGGCGATCTGACCGGCCCGATCGAAAGCCTGGCTCCGCCGATCGTTGCCGGCGCCCAGTTGGCCTTCGACGAGGTGAACGCCCAGGGCGGCATTCTCGGCGGCGGCAAGGTCGTCTCCGTCACCGGTGACTCTGCTTGCGATCCGTCGGTCGCCGGTCCGGCCGCCGACAAGCTCGTCAACACCGACCAGGTGACCGCCATCGTTGGTGCCTTCTGCACCGGCGCCACCATCGGCGCTGCCACCGCTGCCGGCATCCCGGGCGGCGTCGTGCAGATTTCGCCGTCGGCTTCGGCTCCGGCGCTGACCACGCTCGAAGACAACGACCTGGTCTTCCGCACGACCCCGTCGGATGCGTTCCAGGGCGTGAAGCTGGCTGACCTGCTGATCTCCAAGGGGATCAAGGACGTTGCCGTCACCTACGTGAACAACGACTACGGCAAGGGCCTCGCCGACGTGTTCGTCGCCCAGTTCACCGCCAATGGCGGCACTGTGTCGGCCAACGTCGCGCATGAAGACGGCAAGGCCGACTATCGCGCCGAGCTCGGCCAGCTGTCCTCGGGCGGCTCGCAGAACCTCGTGATCCTCGCCTACGCTTCGGGCTCGGGCAAGACCGTGCTGCAGCAGGCCATCGAAGGCGGCGAGTTCACTGCGTTCGTCGGCGGCGACGGCATGATCGGCGACGACCTGGTGGCTGGCCTCGATCCGGCTGCCGTCAACGGCAAGATCATAGCCACCCGTGCCGGTGCCTATACCGGCGCCTCGGCCGACGCCTACAAGAAGCTGGCGACCGATGCCGGCCAGGACCCGGCGGCGACCTATGCCCCGCAGGCCTATGACGCCGCGTTCCTCCTCGCCCTCGCGGTCGAGAAGAACGGTTCGGCCAAGCGCGAAGGCCTCTCGGCCGCTCTGCGTGAGATCGCTTCGGCTCCCGGCGAGAAGATCCTGCCCGGCGAGTGGAGCAAGGCTCTCGAGCTGATCAAGGCCGGTACTGACATCGACTATGACGGCGCCGGCGGCCCCGCCGACTTCGACAAGGCCGGCGATGTCGACGGCATCATCGTCGAAGTCGCTGTGCAGGACGGCAAGTTCGTCGAAATCGGCCCGGTGAAGTAAGCACCGCGCCCGGAGGCCTCCGCCTCTTATGGTTCGAAGGCCCGGGAGCAATCCCGGGCCTTTTTCTTTGGCCGCACCTTGACAGCAGACCGACGGTCTCTTAATTGCAGACCATCGTTCTCTTATTGAGGTGCAGCCATGGGCTGGTCGACCAAGGACATTCCGGATCAATCGGGCAAGCTCGCCCTCATCACCGGCGCCACCGGCGGGCTCGGCTACGAGACCGCACTGGCTTTGGCCCGTGCCGGCGCCGACGTGATGCTCACCGGTCGCAACGCCGAGAAGGGCGCCACCGCCCTCGCCCGCATCCGCGCCGAAGTCCCGCGCGCCAAGATCTCGTACGAGACCCTCGACCTCTCGGCCCTGGCCAACGTCGCCGCCTTCGCCGAGCATTTCGCCGCGGAGCATGACCACCTCGATATCCTCGTCAACAATGCCGGTGTCATGGCACCGCCGCAGCGCGAGCAGACCCGCGATGGCTTCGAACTGCAGCTAGCCACCAACTATCTGTCGCATTTCGCGCTGACAGCACGCCTGCTGCCACTGCTGATGGCGGCCCCTGCGGCGCGCGTGGTGCCGCTCGCCAGCGTGGCAGCGCGGCAGGGCAAGATCGACTTCACCAACCTGCAGTCGGAGCACGACTACAAGCCGATGGTCGCCTACAGCCAGACCAAGCTTGCCTGCCTGATGTTCGGGTTCGAATTGCAGCGGCGAAGCGATGCCAATGGCTGGGGGATCGCCAGCATTGCGGCGCATCCCGGCGTGGCGCGAACCGAGCTTGTCGTCAACGGCATGGGCGACAGCAGCCCGGCGGGCCTGGCACGGCGCTATCTCTCGTTCCTGTTCCAGCCGGTGCCGCAAGCAGCGCTGCCGACGCTCATGGCGGCAACCGACCCGCACGCCAAACGCGGTGCCTACTATGGTCCGCAGGGCATGTTCGAAATCCGCGGCTATCCCGGCGAAGCGTCGGTGCCCGCCCAGTCACTCGATCTCACGGTTGCCCGCAGGCTGTGGGAGATCTCCGAGCAACTGACCGGCGTCCGTTTCCCGGCGCTGGCGACCGTCGCTGCTTGACAGCAGCAGCAGAGCGCCGCACCACATCTGCATGACCAGCACGACGTTCCAGCGGGCCCGCAAGCCCGAGGAAATCCAGGCCCGCCGCGAAACGCTTCTCGCGGCGGCAGCCGAACTGTTCGACGCGGAAGGCCCTCTCGGCGCCGGCCTCAACGCCATCGCCGCCCGGGCCGGCTTTACCAAGTCCAACGTCTACCGCTACTTCGAGAGCCGCGAAGAGGTGCTGCTGAACCTGTTCCTCGATGAGATGAACCAACTCGTGCCGGCCCTCGCGGCCGCCGTCGCCGCAACGCCCGAGAATGATCTCGATGCCCTGGCTCAGGCAGTAGCGACGGAGTTCGCGTCCCGCCCGCGGCTCGGGCAACTCACCTCGATCCTCTCGAGCACGCTCGAAGCCAATGTCTCGGAAGACACCATCATCGTGGTGAAGCGCACCATGGGCGGCATGGCCGGCGAGATCGCTGCGGCGCTGCGGACTCGGCTCCCGCGCGCCTCGGCCGAGGATGCGTTCTGGGCCGTTACCATGATCGGCGCGCTGGTTGCCGGCATGTGGCCGAGCGCACACCCGGCGCCGGTGGCGGAGCGCGTGCTGTCGCAACCCGAATTTGCCCCGCACCGCCCCAACATCGAGCGCGACCTGCCGAGGGCCGTTCGGGCCCTCCTCGCCAGCATCGCCTAGCCGCCGAGCCGCTTCGCCTCGATACGTCGCTCGCCGACACTGACGCTCACCCGGAAATGCTCGGCTTGCGCCACGTCGAGCACCTTGCTCGGCCGGTAGGCGCAAACATTGCTGCCGCCGCGGTGGCGGACACTGTCGTAGAGCACGCCGTCCTCACCGGACGCCCGCAAGCCCTCGCCGAACGCCTGTCCGGCGGCATAGCGGTCGGATGCGTGCAGTTCCGGCTCGCTCCCGCGGATATCGCGATAGCTACCGTCGAGCCGGGCTGAATAGCTGCGAAAGTCCCGCTGCATTCCCTCGAGCCCGCGCGCCAGTGTCTCGCGTCGGAGGTGGTGCCCCACTTCGGCGATAGCGGTCGTCACCGATGCCGCTGCGTACCACGCCCCGAGGTCCGGTCCATTGAACCGCCCGCCACTCGGTGCCGCATGCAGGAACGCTGCCATGACGATGCTGGAATTGGCCCGGCCGAACACCCACTCGTCCTGAGGCAGCCGCGCCAACCGCTGCTTCACCAGCCGGTCATTGGTCCAGCCGGCCAGTTCCATCACTGCCTCGGCATCGGCAGTGGTAGCGACGGTGTCGAACAGGCCGATCGGCGGGAACCGCGACGGGATCAGCCGGTAACTCGGCTGCGGGGCGGGTGACTGCATCAGCTGATGACGATGTCGCTGTCTTCGTACGGGGTGAACGCCGCGTCGAGCGCGTTGGGCGGCATGTAGAGCCCGCCGCGCGCCGCATCGAGGAAGCGCCGCACCGCCATCAGTCCATCCTGCGTGCCCGAGGTGACCAGCGCCATCGGCGGCTGCCCGCCGAATAGCGGCGCCATGTGCGGCCCCTTCAACCAGCGCACCCCATCTGCGTCATCGGCAAAAAGCACACCCAGCGCCTGATGGATGCCGAACACCGCCGAAATCCGCAGCAGCGCATCGAGATCGAGCGTGAAGGGGTGCTGTTCGCGGGCCAGCTTGGCCCAATGGTGATAGGTCGAGCGCGACGGGTAGCCGAGCACCAGCCGCCGCTGCTCTTCGTTGAGTCCCCATTGCTCGGCAATGGCGAGGAAGGTGCGAAGCGCCGGGCCGCTCAGGCGACGCCGGTTGGTTGCCGAGAACTGGCCGAGATCGATGATGTTCTCACCAGCCGGGCTGGCACGCGCAAAACCAGCCTGAGGCTTTTCACGGAAACCGAACT
This sequence comes from Devosia sp. P3_B2, assembly GCF_056402875.1. Classification (NCBI taxonomy): domain Bacteria; kingdom Pseudomonadati; phylum Pseudomonadota; class Alphaproteobacteria; order Hyphomicrobiales; family Devosiaceae; genus Devosia; species Devosia sp. P3_B2. The sequence goes on from NZ_JBFUGO010000016.1 coordinate 113,883, forward strand.
GCATGGCGCGCTCCTTGTCCGGATCAAGACATAGTCTAAATCCGGACAACATGCAATAGCGCGTCCAGATTTGGACTAGACTTCGCGCTTTACCACTTCGGGGATCAGGCCACGCGGCGCGTAGCGCAGGGCGATGGTGATCACGACGCCAAGCACGAACACGCGCATCTGGCTGGCCCGCGACTGGATCTCGGGGATGGCGCCCCAGCCCATATCGGTCGACCAGTTCGAGATGCCGTTGAACAGCCACTGCGACACCGGATCGGAGATCATCCAAGTGATATAGATCAACAACGCCCCGAACACCGCACCCCAGTTGTTGCCCGCGCCGCCCACGATCACCATCACCCAGATCAGGAACGTGTGATTGATCGGCTGGTAAGAGCCTGGATCGTAGATCTGTTGGAAGCTCACCAGCATCGCGCCACCGATGCCCATCAGCACCGAGCCGAGCACGAAGATCTCGAGCTGCCGGCGGGTGACGTTCTTGCCCATCGAGGCCGCGGCGATGTGGTTGTCGCGGATCGCCCGCATCATCCGGCCCCACGGCCCGCCATAGGCGCGCTGGATGAGGAAGAACGCCACGGCGAGTATGGCGATGACCAGCGCCAGGAAGCCCAGGCGCGCATAGATGAACGAGTCCGAGATCGACACGCCCTGCGCCTGCAGGTCCTGCGGGATCGGCGTCGGCCAGGGAATCGGCGATACGGTCAGCGTGCCGCGGGTCAGCCAATCCATGTTCTTGAGCAGCGCCCGGATGATCTCCGAGATGCCGATGGTGGCGATCGCGAGATAGTCGGTCCTGAGCCCGAGGCAGATCTTGCCGACGACATAGGCGACGCCAGCAGCAAGAATGCCGCCGAACAGCCAGCCGAGCACCGGATGGAGCCCAAGTCCACCCACCCAGCCGCCATGCGCCTTGTCTTCGATATAGGCGGCCGCGGGGTCGATCTGGCTGCGATAGATGCAATAGGCGACAATCCACGCGAGGACGATCAGCGCGGTCTTCCAGCGCCCGCGGACGCCGAAGCGGTCGGCATGCCGCGCGCCCCAGACCAAGAGGAACCCGGCGAGGAACGCCATCAACGCCTTGCCCAGCATCAGCGGCCCTTCGGAGCCCCAGAACTGCGCATTGATGGGATAGGAGGTGAAGGTGACGGCCGCGCCACCCAGCATCAGCATGCCCATGATGCCGAAGTTGAACAGCCCGCCATAGCCCCACTGGATGTTGAGCCCCAGCGCGATCAGCGCATAGGCGAAGCTCTGCACCAGGAGCAGCGAGATGTTGGCAGCGCCGAGGAACCAGCCGATCAGCGTGAAGAGCACAAACAGGCCGGCAAACATCATGAGAGAGCGACGGGCGATCATGTCGAGGCTCCCTTGAAGATACCGGTCGGGCGCCAGAGCAGCACCACCACGAGGATCACGAAGGCCACGGTGAGCTTGTATTCCGTCGGCACGATCGCCAGCGTCGCGGGAATCTCGAAGGGGATGATCCCGGAAATCGGCCGCAGCAACACCGACCAGTTGAAGATCGCCATCGTCTCGGCGAAACCGATGAGGAAGCCGCCGGCGATGGCACCGTAGGATTGCCCGAGCCCACCGACGATCGCCGCTGCGAAGATCGGCAGCACGATGTTGAACGCCAGGTCCGGCTTCAGGTTCACGTCGAGCGCCAGCATGGTACCGGCCATCGCCGCGAGCGAGCCGGCGATGATCCAGGTCACCCGCACCACCAGCTTGGTGTTGATGCCCGAGACCTGCGCCAGGTCGGCATTGTCGGCCATGGCGCGCATCGCCTTGCCCAGCCGCGAGCGGGTCAGGAACAGGTGCAGTGCAATCACCGCAGCCGCCGTGCAGAGGATCATCAGCAACTGCGGCTGGGTGAAGTTGATCGTCCGGGTCACGCCTTCGAGCGGCACCGGGATGCGGATCAACTGCTTCTGCTCGGTCTCGAAGAACGAATAGGTGCCCGAGCCGAAAAACAGCCGGATCACACCTTGGATGATCAGCGTCACGCCGATCGAGGCGATCAGCATGGTCACCGGCCGCGCGCCGCGCTTGCGCAGCGGCGCGTAAAAGCCCTTGTCGAGTCCCAGCGCGATGATCGCGGCAAGGATCATCGCGATTGGCAGCACCAGAAACCCGGTGGGGACGATCGGCGTGGTGATGCCGAGCGCCGTCGCCGCCATGGCGAGGAGGAAGGCGATGAACGCCCCCATGGTCATCATGTCGCCATGGGCGAAATGCGCGAAGCGGAGGATGCCGAAGATCAGCGTCACGCCGATGGCGCCGACAGCATAGATCGAACCCAGCACCACGCCGGCGACGATGACGTTGTTGAAGAAGAAGATCAGTTCGTTCATTTGCCCCTCAGCCCCCCAAGAAGCTCTTGGCGACTTCGGGATCGGCGATCAGTTCGGCGCCCGTGCCGGTGAAACGGTTCTTGCCGGTCGCGAGCACAAACCCGCGTGACGCGAAGGCCAACGCCTGCCGTGCGTTCTGCTCGACCATCAGGATAGCGACGCCCGCCTTGTTGACCTTGACGATCTGCTCGAAGATCTCGAGCACGTAGCGCGGCGAGAGGCCCGCCGACGGCTCGTCGAGCAGCAAGAGTTTCGGTTGGCTCATCAGCGCACGGCCCATCGCCACCATCTGGCGCTGCCCGCCCGACAGCTCACCGGCCGGCTGCCGACGCTTCTCGCGCAGCACCGGGAACATGTCGTAGACCCATTCCATCGTCGGCTTGAAATCGTCGGTCCGGGTGAACGCCCCCATTTCGAGGTTCTCTTCCACCGTCATCGAAGTGAAAACGTTCTTTTCCTGCGGCACGAAGCTCAGCCCCTTCGGCACCAGCCGGTCCGGAAGCGAGTTCTGGATTTCCTCGCCGTGAAAGAGGATCGAGCCCTCGTTGACCTTCAGGAGTCCGAAGATCGCCTTCAGCGTCGTCGATTTGCCCGCACCGTTCGGCCCGACGATAACCCCGATGTCGGATTGCTCGATGGCGATGTTGACGCCATTGAGGATCGGCGCGCCGCCGTACCCGCCGACGACGTCCTTGATGTCGAGAAGTGCCATTACGCGGCCCCCACCGGAGAGCCGAAATAGGCCTCGATAATCTCTGGGTTAGCGCGGATCTCGCTCATCGGACCCTCGGCGATCTTCTCGCCCTGCGCCATGACGATGACGGGATCGCAGAGCCGCCCGATCAGGTCCATGTCGTGCTCGATGACGAAGAAGGTGTAGCCGAGCTCCTGGTTCATCCGCTCGATATTGGCGGCGAGATCCTGCAGCAGCGTGCGGTTGACGCCGGCAGCGACTTCGTCGAGCAGCACCACCTTGGCATCGACCATCATTGTGCGACCGAGTTCCAGCAGCTTCTTCTGCCCGCCCGAAAGGTTCCCCGCGAGCTCGTACTTCACGTGCCCGAGCTTGAGGAAGTCGATGACATCGAGCGCCTTCTGCCGGACATGATGTTCGCTGGCTTTCACCGCGCCCGGCATCAGCCAGGTGCTGACGAGGTTCTCACCGGCCTGCTTCGAGGGCACCATCATCAGGTTCTCGAGCGCCGTCATGTTGGAGAATTCATGCGCGATCTGGAAGGTGCGCAGCATGCCGCGATGAAACAGCTGATGCGGCTTCAACCCGGTAACATCCTGGCCATCAAAGATAATCCTGCCGCTGTCGGGCACGATATTGCCGGCCACGAGATTGAACAGCGTCGATTTGCCGGCGCCGTTCGGGCCGATCAGCCCGGTAATCGAGCCGCGCTCGACCCGTAGCGAACAATCGTTGACTGCGCGCAAGCCGCCAAAGCGCTTGCTGACGTTCTGCACGTCGATGACTGCGTCGAAGGACACCCCGCCCCCGTCCTGATGAATAGTTCTTATTCGCGGCTTATGCCGGTTTTGCGGTCATCTGCGCATATGCACAAACACCGGTCAACCAACACTGCGCTTCGATTGGGGGCGGCTTCTATAGCTTTGCACGGGCTTTGACCAGATGGTCAAAGCGCGGCGAGTACCGCGTCGGCGGTCTTGTGGTTCGGCGCGAACAGAATGTTGTACAGAGTCGCCAGCCGGGTCAGCGACTTGATGTCGACGTCATGCGGCATGGCCGTCAGCGGATCCTGGAAGAAGATCAGCGCATCGAGCCGCCCCTCGGCGATCATCGCACCCAGTTGCGCGTCGCCGCCGAGCGGCCCGCTCAACAGCCGCGTAACCGGCAGGCCAGTGCCATCAGTGACGCGGCCACCGGTCGTGCCGGTGCCCCAGAGTTCGTGCAGCGCGAGCTTGTCCCGATTGAGCTTGGCCCAGGCGACCAGTTCGTCCTTCTTGTCGTCGTGCGCCACGAGGCCGATGCGCGCCATGCGGGATATCTCCTAGAGGGTCTCCCGGTTTTCTGCACGGCTCACGCCTTGAGCGCAATGGCCTCGGCCAAGAGGATGGCGATCTCGTCTTCGGGGATCTTGGCACCCGGCTCGAACCGGATGTAGCGCACCTGCTTGCCGTCGCCCTCGAGCAGCGGGGAGCTCAGCAATCTTCCATGCTCGAACACCAGCGAGACGTGATCCTCCATCGGGAAGATCGCGCACACGAACCCCGCCTTCGGGTGCCGATAGTTCACTGAGCCCCAGCCGAGCCGCGCCTTGGCATCGAGATCCGGGCGCACCGACAGCAGCGTCAAGGCGAGGTTCTGCGCCAGGTCCGCGATCGGCTGCGGGAAGGACCGGACGATTTGTAGAAGATCGGCGACCATTTCAGTCGACCGAGAGTCGGATATTGCCATGGCTCATCTCGAGGCCCATGGGATCGATCATGGTCATGGCCTCGCTCTGGGCCATCTCTTCCATCATTTTGCCGCTCGCCGCCAGTGCCGCTTCGTGCGTCTGCCAGAACACGATGTCGACGAAGCTGCCGTCGTCGCGCTCGGCGAGGTGGCGGGACACGAACCCCGGCTGCCGCTTCAGCCAGTCGCTGACTGCCGCGTTGGCATCGACGAATTGCTGGCCGGTGCCGCGGGCGAGCCGAAAGGTGACGAGTTCGAGTGTCTGGGGCATGAAGAAAGCCCTCTCCATAGTGACGACGGAGAGGGTTTCGCATGAGTCACCTGACACCGAGTGTCAGGGTTATTTTCAGGCCGGTCAGAATTCCGCCCAGTCCTTGTCGATCGCGGTGTTGCCGTGGCTCAAGTACGAACTCGCGGCCTTCTTGACCCGCTCCTGCAGGCCCTTGATGCCACGGGAGGGCGGAGCAACCTGGACCACCTTGGTCTGCGAGGCGCCGGAAATGGTGAAGATGTCGACGATCCGGTCGAGTTCGTTCACCTGCCCATCGGTCTGCTCGATCGCCGCGTTGGTCTCCTCGACCAGCGCCGCGTTGTGCTGCGTCATCTCGTCGAGTTGGCGCACTGCCGTGTTCACCTCTTCGATCGCCGAGGCCTGCTCGCGGCTATCGCGGGCGATGCCGTCCATCAGCGCGTTACTCGAACGCGCCGCTTCCAGCATTGCGGCAAGGCGAGCAGCTGCGTCCGCAACCAGCTTCGAGCCGGCTTTCACTTCGCTGCCCGACTGCTCGATCAGCGCCTTCACTTCGCTCGACGCGCTGGCGGCCGACTGCGCAAGGCGACGTACTTCCACGGCAACTACCGCGAAGCCTTTGCCGGCATCGCCGGCACGCGCCGCTTCCACCGAGGCGTTGAGCGCCAGGAGGTTCGTCTGGAAGGCGATGTCGTCGATCAACCCGATGATGTTGGAGATCTTCGCCGACGACTGGGTGATCCGCTCCATGGCCGAGTTCGCATCGCCCATGACCTGGCCGCCCTCTTCGGCAGTGCGGGTGACGGTGCTCGCCACTTCGCTCGCCTCGCGGGCCCGTTCCGCGTTCTGCAGCACGGTGGTCGAGAGCTGTTCCATCGCCGCCGAGGTTTCCTCGATCGTCGCCGCCTGCTTGGTGGTGCGTTCGGAGAGGTCGTTGGCACCGGAAAGAATCTCGCCGGTCGCCGTCTTCAGCGAACGCGAGGTCTCCTTGAGCTGACCAACAATGCTGCTCAGCTTGTCGCCCACCGCATTGGTGTCGTCACGCAGCCGAGCGAAGGCGCCTTCGTACTGGCCCTCCATGCGCTTGGTGAGATTGGTGTCGGCCAGCGCTGCCAGAACCTCGCCCGTCTCGCCGAGGCCGCGATCGACTGTCGCGACCAGGTTGTTGATGCTCCCGGCAATGGCGTTGAGTTCGGCATCCGGGAACTCCGTCTCGACACGCTGCGAGAAGTCGCCGGCAACTGCCGCGTCCACCACCTGCCCGAACGCCTTCTGCAGTTCGGCCATCATCGCGGTGCGCGCCTGCTGGTCGCGGATGATCCGCGCCGCATCCGCTTCGGTCATCTCGGCGACCTTGAGGCCGTTCTCGCGGAACACCTCGACTGCCTTGGCCATGTCGCCGATCTCGTCCCGGCGAGCGCCGTACGGCACTTCGACCTGGTAGTCGCCGTCGGCGATCTTGCGCATCACGCCGGTCATTTTGTTCACCGGCCGGGCGATCGACGTGCCGAGCCAGGCGAAGGCCACGAGGCCAAGCACCAGGATTATTGCGCCGCCGATCAGCAGGCTGAGCAGTTGCGCCTCGGAATCGGCGAGCAGCGTCGACTGCGGCACGGCGACGATCACGGTCCATGACTGATCGGTACCGGGAAGGTTGACCTTCTGCGCCGTCATCTTCCAGGTCTGGCCAGCAGCCTCACCGGTCGAGCTGAACGTCTCGGCGCTCTGCATCGCGGTGGTCGCTTCAAGCGCCCACGGCTCGGTAACTTCGGTGCCCACGATTTTGGGATCCGGGTTCACCACCCATACGTTCTTCTGGTTGATCACGCCCATGAAACCGGTGCCCATCGGCACGGTCCCGCCGATCAGCGTCGCCAGCGCGTTGCCGTTGAACGATACGCCGGTCATGCCAACGGCTTTGCCGGCAGCGTCGTGAATGATGTCGCTGAAGGTGGTGTAGAGCACGCCGTCATAATTATCGGGCCCGGCGATCTCGGCCTTGCCCGCCTTCAGCGGATTGGTGAACCACGTGTCGTAGCCACCGCCGGCCTGTTCCAGCGACTGGAATGCCGGCTTGCCGTCGGCGCCACGCGCCGCATAGACGCCGACATGCTGGTCCTTGTAGGCGAAAGCCGAACTCGCGAACGCCGGCGCACTCGCCAGCTGAGATTCCGGCGCGAACATCATGTAGACCCCGAGCGCATTCTCGAGCGTCTCGAGCTGCTTGGTCACCACCGCACCGTAGAGGTCGGGCGAGGTCGCTGGGTCGGCGAGCAATGCGCTGGCGGTTTGTGCAGTGGAGTTCGCCGCCGTGGCGTACTCACTGAGGAACGCATTAATCTTTTGCGCTTCCGTCACTGCCAGGCCACCGACGACTTCGTCGGCCTGCGCCAGGTCCTGCGCACGATTGCTGGAAACGACGTAGTAAAGCGATGAGCCGATTGCCACAGTGAAGATTGCGGCAGCGGCGAGAATGATTGAGCCCCGAAGCTTGAGCGTCGGCAGCTTGAAAATGGTTTTGGCCGGCATGGAGAGTCGTTGTCCTTCTGGAGTGTCGACAGCTGGAAATGCGTTCTGCGTCTCTCGACGATCACAGCATGGCAGCGTTAACATCCGGTCAAACGGACCGACCCGGCGGCTAGACTTTGCTCGAAAACGGCGGCCGGACGGGTGGCCCGGCCGACCGTGATCAGGCAGCTCGGCGGCCTGGTGCGGCGTCGTCGATGGTGAAGATCTCGGCGATACCGTCGACCTCGCCGGCCTGCGCCTCGGTCTGTTCGATCGCCGCGTTGATTTCCTCGACCAGCGCCGCGTTGTGCTGCGTCATCTCGTCGAGCTGCCGTACCGCTGCGTTGACCTCGTCGATCGATCCAGCCTGCTGCCGGCTGTCCTCAGCAATCGCCGCCATTAGCGTATTGGAGCGCCGCGCGGCCGCCAGCATGGTTTCGAGCTTGTCCGCCGCCTCCGCAACGAGCTTGGTCCCGCCCTTGACCTCGGCGCCGCTCTGCTCGATGAGCACTTTCACCTCGGACGAAGCCTGCGCCGCCGACTGCGCCAGCCGGCGCACTTCGACCGCCACCACGGCAAAGCCCTTGCCGGCCTCACCGGCACGCGCCGCTTCGACCGAAGCGTTCAGTGCCAGCAGGTTGGTCTGGAAGGCGATGTCGTCGATCATGCCGATGATGTTGGAGATCTTGGCCGACGACTGGGTGATCCGCTCCATCGCTACGTTGGCCTGCTGCATCACCGAGCCTCCGGCTTCGGCCGTGCGGCTCACCTCTTCGGCGACATGCCGCGCATCTTCGGCCTTTTCGGCATTGGCCCGCACAGTGTCGGCGAGCAGCGTCATCGCCGCGCTGGTTTCCTCGATCGTTGCCGCCTGCCGCGTCGTCCGTTCGGAAAGGTCGTTGGCACCCGAGAGGATTTCGCCGGTCGCCGTCTTCAGCGACCGCGAGGTATGCTTCAGCGTCATCACGATGGCGCTCAGCTTCTCGGCCACCTCATTGGCATCGTCGCGCAACTGCCCGAGCGCACCCTCGTAGCCGCCCTCGATGCGGTGCGTCAGGTCGGTATCGGCCAATGCGGCCAGCGCCGCACCCGTGTCGCCAATGATCCGCTCCACCGTCCCCACCAGCGTGTTGACGCTGCCCGCCAGGCGATTGAGCTCGTCATCGGCGAACTGCGTTTCCACCCGCCGCGAGAAATCGCCCGCGGTCGCTGCGTCGACCACCTCGCCGAAACTCTGCTGCAGCGACTGCATCATTTCGGTCCGCTCGGCCCGCCGCTGCGCCAGCGCCAGCCGCTCGTCCTCGGTCATCTCCTGAACCTTCAGCGCATTGGCGCGGAACACTTCGACGTTGCGCGCCATCTCGCCGATTTCGTTCCGGAGGCCGATGTAGGGAATCTGGCTTTCGAGGTCACCTTCGGCCAACAGCTGCATGTGTTTCGAGAGCCGCGGCACTGGCCGCATCATCCGCGACACCGCGAACACCGACAGCGCCCCCATCACCAGTACCGCCACCGCGCCCACCAGCCCGAGCAGCTTCAGGCCATCCGTCGCCGCCGCGTCGATCTCAGCCTTCGGAATGCCGACATAGACCAGCCCGATCACCTCGTTGTTGAGGTTCAGGATCGGCCGATAGATTGCATAATAGGGCGTCCCCAGCACGTTCGCTTCGCCCTGATAGGTGCCGCCTGCCACCACCACGGGGTAGGCCGCGCCCTCGCGCGCCAGCGGTGTCTCGAGGATGCGCTCGCCCTTGTCGTCGAGGATGGTGGTCGACTTGCGGATGAAGTCCTCGCTCTCGGGATCGAACACGAACAGCGTCGCGGTGTCGCCCGTCACCCGCCCGATCGTGTCGATCAGATCGTGGTTGCGGAACTTCGGCATCGCCTTTGCCTCGATCTTTTCGAGCTGACCGTCCTCGCTCCAGAAGATGTCGGAGTTCGGCAGGTTCACCTCAAGGATCGCCGCAGCGATCCGCAAGTCCGCCGCCAGCCGCTGGTCGGCCGTATCCCGCGTGTTGGCCGCGAGCATCGTCCACACCGCGAACAGCACTGCCGCGATGGCAGCTGTCACCGCGAGAAACACTGTTGCCGAAATTGCCGTGGTGAGCTTCAGCCCGCCTTTGGCGTGCGCAGAGGTCGTGGCCATTCTAGCCCCCATGTCGCCGGGGCTTTCGTGCCCGGCTGCTCCGCTCTTCCCCGCCGCAAACGATAGGGAAGGTTCCTTAATCGCAGGTTGACCGATCCGACCCAGCCCCAGATAGGCAGCGGCGCCGAAGAGCAGTGCGAGTACCGCGCTCGCCGCACCAATCCAGGTCAGGCTCGAGCTGGACACCGAGATCCGCTGATCGAGCACTTGCTGCATCGCCGCCTGTGACACGCGGCCTAGCGCCAGTGCTGCATCCTGGAATGTGTCATGTGCGGTATCGAGACCGGTCCAATCGAACGCCAGGCGCGCCTTGGTATCGGGGATCACCGCGATGCCGGCCGCTACTCGGTCAGCCAGCGCCGTTGCCGCTGCCGCATAGGCCTTGCCCTCGGGCGTCGCACCGGCGTTCGCAGTGGCGGCGCGGAACTCGGCCAGCACTTCTTCGAGCCGCTTGATCTCTGCCGGCAACACCGCAATGGCATAGCGCGTCGCATTCATCAGCGCCGGCGACAGTGGCGCAGCATTGGCCGCCTGCGGCACCTGCGTCAGTTGCGTCGCCGCCCCATCGGGTTCCGCCAGCAGTCCGGAACTCTCGTGGATGCGCGCCACCAGCATCGCTGCGGCGTTGCGTGCCGCCGCCGGATGCGCCCCGGACGCCCGTTCTGCTTTCAGCTCGTCATAGGCTTGAGACAGCGCGCCCGTGCCAAACGTCGCGTCGCCGGTGCGGGCCGCCTCGGCCAGTGCCGGGTTCCCCGCCGGGGCGGCGCCATCGCGCGCGAGACTCACCAGCTCCGGCAAGACCAGGCCAGCATAGTGCATCCCCGCGGCTTCCCGTTGCGCCGCAGCGGCCTCGCGGCTGACCTGCGCCCCGAGATAGGCGCCGCCGGCAAGGGGCAACGCCCCGATTACGGTGGCGGCGATGATCCGGTGCAACTTGCGCATGGTCGTCCTTTCTGGACTTGTCGCGGGGCCTTCTGGCGTGTTGGTCAGAACTCGGACCAGTCCTTGTCGACGGCAGCGTTGCCGTGGCTGAGATAGGATTTGGCCGCCGAGCGCACCTTGTCCTGCAGGGCACGGATGCCCTTGGCAGGCTCAGTGGCGCGGACCGGCGCGCTGGCATCGCCGGT
>NZ_JBFUGO010000017.1:0-67774 GCF_056402875.1 Devosia sp. P3_B2
ATCAGGGCAAGAAAAGTGGCAATGAACCCTCGCCAGTCTGCGAGGAAGTCTGCGAGGCGGTAGATCAGTCGGCTGATGCGGCTAGATGTGGTTGTGGGCTTCATGGCGGCATCCACAACGTCCCTGACGCGATTTAGATGCTCCCGCGGAGCGTAATGATCGAACCAGCGTCGCTACACCGGGTGCACGCAGGCAGCAATTGCCCCGGCTCATTGGAGAGTGGCGGCGATGGTGATCGCGTTGCCGACGGAGTGTCAGAGTTTCTTAGCAGATGGTCGATTAAGTTCTGGTCCCGCATGCTGGGTGCTGTGATGCGTAAGACCTCCCATGCTGTTTCTGAGCAGTTGAGCCGGGTTCTCCTATTCGCCGTGGCGGCTGTGTCGTTGGCAGCGGTCAGTTTTGGCTGGTGGGCAGCCGACCAGATCGACAACGCTTCCGTTGCGCAGCAACGACGCTCCGTCACAGTCGGCCTGCAGGAAATCGCCGACCGCATCCCGGTCGAGCAGGATAGCTCGGCGATCTGGGACGATTCCGTGCTTAACCTTCGATCCGGCAATGAACCTTGGCTCGCTGAAAATCTCGCGGAATGGATGAGTGAGTATTTCGGGCACGACAAGGTCTACATACTAGACCGGACGGGACAGGTGGTGCGGGCGGTATGGCATGGCGAGCGCGTAGCCGATGCCAGCTACGACGCGGATCGTACGTTCATTGACCCTCTTGTGCAGCAGTTGCGGCATGACTTGGCCACGGCCGCGGGGCAGCAGGACTACCGGAATGCCGTTACCGGGCTTGGCACTATCGACAAGGTAGTTTTCCCCAGCGGCGACGTCGGCATCGTTAGCGTCCGACCGATCATCCCGTCCACCGATGCCGTGGAACAAGAGCCGGGCACCGAATTCCTGCATGTTTCGGTGCGCCTTGTCGACGAAACCTTGAGCCAAGCGATCGCGGTTAAGTATGCCATCGACAACCTCACGTTTTCGACGGATAGCGCTCTGACTGTGGGCTATGTTTCTGCACCGGTCCTCGACCAATCCGGCCGCATCTTGGGCTTCTTCAACTGGTCGCCTAACCGACCAGCCATGTCGTTGATCTGGCAGGTCGCACCGGCCCTTGTTGGTGCCTTCGGGCTTGGAGTCGTGCTGCTGCTGCTTTTGATGCGGCGGCTCAGCCGCACCTCGGCGCTGCTTGAGGCCAGCGAAGGCAACGCGACGTTTCTCGCCTTTCACGACGCTTTGACCCTGTTGCCCAACCGGGCACTTTTCGCCGACCGGCTTGGTCAGGCTATCGCCAACTGGCGGCATTCCGGCGCGCGCTTCGCCCTTCACGTCATCGACCTCGATCGGTTCAAGCACGTGAACGACACGCTGGGGCATCCGGCCGGAGATGAACTGATGCGACAGGTTGCTGCTCGCCTCAACGGCCTTGTCACCGACGTAGATACTGCGGCTCGCATTGGAGGGGACGAGTTCGCGATCGTGCAGTTGGATGTAAAGGACGTCGGCGCGGCGCTGGCGGTGAGTCAGAGGATCGTTGTGGAGCTTCAGCGCCCTTTCGACCTGATGGGACACGAGGCACTCATCGGCGCGAGTGTGGGCGTGACGCTCTCCGACGAGGGCACTGCAGATGCTGACGATCTACTGCGGCAGGCGGACGTCGCACTTTACGAGGCCAAGACGAGCGGGCGCGGTCGCTACCAGCTATTCGCCGGTGAACTGGACCTGGCTGTCCAGGAGCGTCGCACCATCGAACTCGACTTGCGGGCAGCGATAAACGGCGTGCCGGGCTTGGAACTTGTGTATCAACCGATCTACAGCGCCGACGGTGAGCAGATGCTGGGCGCGGAAGCGCTGGTCCGGTGGAACAGCCCGAGGCATGGTCGCCTGTCGCCGGCGATGTTCATTCCACTTGCCGAAGAGCGCGGCCTCATCGATCAACTCGGTCTATGGGTGCTGCAGGAGGCTTGCACCTTCGCTGCCAATTCATCGTTGCCATGGGTAGCCGTGAACGTCAGCCCCCAGCAGTTTCGCGCCGAGCGCTTCGCTGATCAGGTTCTGAGGGTTTTATCTGAGACCGGGCTCTCCCCGCGGCGCCTGGAGATCGAAATCACCGAGGGGCTGCTTCTCCAAAGCTCGCCTGAGGTCCAAGCTACCCTGAACCACCTCCGCGCGGCTGGAATCCGGGTTGCACTCGACGATTTCGGCACCGGCTACTCGTCTATCAGCTACCTGCGGACGCACGGAGTCGACAAACTGAAGATCGATCAGTCCTTTGTCGCCAAGCTCGGCAAGGACACGGAAATCGACAACATCGTCAAGTGCATCATCGGGCTGGCGAGCGCGATGCACATGAAGGTCACCGGTGAAGGCGTAGAGACGCCGGAGCAGTCACGTTTGCTTCGACAGATGGGCTGCGACCAGTTGCAAGGCTTCCTGCTGTCCCGGCCCGTCGCACCAGAGCGGCTCCTGGAACTCATCCCGCCAGCAGAAAACCCCCGGCGCTCTGCATAGCCCACTGAAGCTCACGGCGACCTAGCATAGACGGCCTGCTCGAAGCCGGGCTGCCCGCTCGCCGCGCCCGATACCTATCTCGTCCAATTCCAGAAGAACCGCGCTCGTGGACGGGATGTCCGCTTTGGGCCAGGAGCGGTCGTTGAACTCCCAGGCCGACGCTGGCACGGTCTGCGGACCTTGACCGATCGGGCGGACGCGAAATGCAAGTTCAGCCGAAGTCGTCTGTGTCGGATCGGTCAGCGCCCCAGACGGCGCGTCTGGCCGATGCTGCGTAACAAAGCCACGCCATGAATGCCACAGAGTTAGCAGCGGTTGAACGGCGCGGAGCTACGAAGCCCAGAGGTAATGCTGTAAGCAGATCTAGGCGGCAGCAGCCGTCCGACGGCTGCGATCTTTGCCCACGTGGCTGGCATCCTCAATCACGAAGATATCGACGATACGGTCGAGCTCGCTGGCCTGCGCTTCGGTCTGCTCGATCGCGGCATTGGTCTGTTCAACTAGCGCGGCATTATGTTGGGTCATTTCGTCCATCTGCCGTACCGCCGTCGTCACCTCCGAGATGGCACTCGCCTGCTCGCGGCCGGCCTTAGCTATCTCGTCAATCAGGGCGGCGTTGTCCCGCACCCCTTCGAGCATGGAGGCAAGCCGGTCCGCCGCTTCGCTCACCAGCCGAGACCCGCCGCTGACTTCGGTGGCCGACTGTTCAATTAGCGCCTTGACCTCCGAGGAAGCGCTGGCCGCCGACTGCGCTAGCCGGCGCACTTCCACTGCGACCACGGCAAATCCCTTGCCCGCATCACCGGCACGCGCCGCTTCGACCGATGCGTTGAGCGCCAGCAGGTTGGTTTGGAACGCGATGTCGTCGATGAGCCCGATGATGTTGGAAATCTTGCCCGACGAAGAGGATATCCGCTCCATCGCCGCATTGGCGTGGCGCATTACATCGCCAGTCTTCTCAGCCGTCTGCGACACCTCTCGAGCTTTGGTGCGCGCCGAGTCTGCCCGCTGCGCGTTATCAGTGACGGTCTGGGCCAGTTGCTCCATGGCTGCGGAGGTCTCTTCGATCGCTGCTGCCTGCTTAGTGGTGCGTTCGGCTAGGTCGTTGGCTCCCGACAGGATCTCGCCAGTCGCCGATTTCACCGCGCCGGAGGTGGTCCGCAGCTGGCCGATGATGTCGGTCAGCTTCTCGCCGACCGCGTTGGTGTCCATCTTGAGGCGGGCGAAGGCGCCCTTGTAGTCACCACGCACCCGGTGCGTGAGGTCGGTCTGGGCCAGCGCCGAAAGCACGCTGCCGGTCTCGGTGATGCCCCGATCGACGGTTGCGACAAGATTGTTGACCCCGGTCATGACGCCTCGAAGGTCGTCGTCGCGCAGGGTCAGCGCGATGCGTCGCGAGAATTCGCCATCGGCGGCAGCATCGACCACGTCAGCAAGTCCGGCGACCAGCGCATTCATCGCCTCGGTCCGTTCACGCGTCTGCCCGACACGGACCTGCTCGGCCAGGTCGAGTTCGCGCACCTTGATACCATTCTGCTTGAACACTTCGACCGCCGCCGCCATGGCACCGATCTCGTCGCCCCGTTCCTTGCCCGGTACATCCGTCTCGAGCCTGCCCTCGGCCAATTCTGCCATCGCCGCAGTCATGGCGACCAACGGCCTCGAAATGGCACGGGCGGTCAACAGAGAGGTGGTCGCGCCAAACACTATGCCCAGCACCAGCATCACCCATTCGGTGATCAGCAGCGTCGTTGTCGCCGACGAAGACGCGGCCGCGTCGGCTCGAAGCATGCCGGTCTGGTTGTCGACCATGCCGCCGGCCCGCGTGCCGTCGGCCTGCACCGGTCCGAGCAGGATGGTGAGCAACTGGTTGGCCCGCGGCGCCGCTTCGGCCACCAGCATGGCGATCGCCGGCTTGGTGTCGGCAGGATCGGTGATGGCTTCGACACCGGCTTGCGCTGCCTTGAACTCGTCGCGGATGGTTTTGAAGTCCCCCCAGGCGTCGATATTTTCCTGGTTCGTCCACCGCGCGGACAGCGCGTCCATCTCGACGCCTGCTCGTTCGATATCGGCCCAGTTCACGGCGCGATCGGTCTTGAAGCTGTCCTTGCCCGTGAGGATGTAGCCGCGCAGCGCCGCGAGCGAACCCTGGAGGCTCGCCGTAAGGCGCTCCGCGGTCAGTGCCGTCGGTGTTCGCAACGTGGCGATGCGCGCGCTGATGGTCTCGATATCGTTGACCTGCCACAGCGCCACGGAAACCGCGCTCACCAACAGCATCACGATGATGGCGAAACCGGCGTACAGCCGGTGTGAAATCTTCAAACTGCGGAAAAGTCGGCGCACCGTTTACCCCCCACGGTAAATGGCGACGGACGTGTTCGTCCCTCGGCCGGTGCTCGCACGCTCAAGTGCATGCTCCAGCCCACCTAGTATTACCGCGTAGGCAATAACCTAAGGTTAAGCATTTATTCGCTGGGCAAAAGGCAGCAGCCGACGGTGGGGGGTTCGGACCCAGGAGGTTCATGTTTGCCTGACTGGACACTGGCAGATTTCCAGAATGCTCAGCTTCCGAGACATGCTGAGACAGGATGACGACCTGCGGCAAAGGTATCAAAACCTCAAGCTGCAATTGGAAGCTGCGAACAAGCACGGCATCAAGGAATACCTCGTTGAAAAGGCACCGTTTATCGACGCAGCTGTTGGTTCCGCGCCGAGGACGCAATGACAGTGCCGAGGTCCGCTTTGCGCCAAAAGCGGTCGGTGAGAAAGCTGTTGGCGGCGGCTCTGCCATGACCAGTCGGATGCCGATGTCGGGAGCAGACGAGGTGCGCAACGCGGCCCGCTTCGCCGTTGGAGGCGATCAAACAAGGGACGGGAACTTCGGCAAACGAAAGAAGCATTAGCTGAGCTATCTGTGACGACGGCAGCAGTGCCCAATGAACGGTTGCGCGAGTGGATCGTTGGTGCATGAGATAGATGGGGCAAATCGACTGGAGCATCCATGGACGCCTTGCTCACAATCCTCAACATCGCCGGCGCTGTTTCCCTCCTCTTGTGGGGCACGCACATGGTCCAGACAGGGATGCAGCGGGCGTTTGGGCCGCGACTGACTGCCGTTCTGTCGAAGACACTGAGCAACCGAGTGCGCGCATTCTTCGCGGGCATCGGCGTCACGACCCTCCTGCAATCGAGTACCGCCACCGGTTTGATGGCGACGAGTTTTGCTGCCGGAGGGTTCGTGGCCCTGGTGCCGGCGATGGCGATCATGCTGGGGGCCAATGTCGGCACAGCGCTGATCGTGACAGTGCTATCGTTCAACGTCGTAGCGTTATCACCGCTACTGGTGCTGATCGGCGTGGTGCTGTTCCGTCGTGATGGCGGGGCGATGCCGCACGACCTGGGCCGAGTATTCATCGGGCTCGGGATAATGATCCTGGCGCTCCACCAGATGCTCATGATGCTTGAGCCACTCGCGCATTCGGTCGAGCTCGTCGGCATGCTCGGAGCGATCGCAGCTATACCGGTGCTGGCGATCGCGCTCGGCGCAGTGTCGGGGTGGCTCGCGCATTCCAGCGTGGCGGTGGTGCTGCTGGTGATGTCGCTCGCCGCTAGCCGGGTCATCGAACTTGAGCCGGCACTTATGCTGGTTGTCGGCGCCAATCTCGGAACGGCGCTCAACCCGCTCCTCGAAGCAACCGCCGGTGGTCCTGAGGCGAGGCGGCTGCCGCTCGCCAATCTCGGTAATCGCTTTCTTGGCGTCGCCTTGTCGTGGCTGCTGATCGGACCGATCCTAAATGGGCTCGTCGCGGCTGGCCTAGAGGGAGCTGCGGCCGTGGCAAGCTTTCACCTCGTCTTCAACCTGGTGTTGGCGCTGCTAACGCTGCCGTTCCTGACACCCCTATCGCGCCTGCTCGAGCGGCTGATCCCGGATCGGGTCGACCCAGCCGATCCCGGACAACCGCTCTATCTCGATCGTGCGGCCCGAGAGACGCCCATCGTGGCGATCGGAGGCGCTGCTCGTGAGGCGCTGCGATTGGCTGACGCCCTTGAAGCAATGCTCTCAGGAGCGCGAGAGGCACTGTCCAGCGGGGACCGCAAGCTGATTGCCGAGACTCGGGCCCGCGACGATGTGCTCGACAGCCTTAACATGGCGATCAAACGCTACCTCAGTGAGTTAGATCCAGAGGCGTTGAGTGAGAATGACCAGAGAAGGCTGCAGGCGATCCTGATGTTCGCGATGAACATGGAACAAGCAGGAGACGTTATCGACCGCAACTTGCTTCCGCATGCCACCAAGCGGCTGAAGCGCGGGCTGCTGCCTGACGCCGACAACGAGGCGGAGCTCATCGACATGATGGACCGCCTCATTGCCAATACCCGGACGGCAGCATCGCTACTTGTGACTGAGGATGCGCGAACTGCCCGCGGACTAGCAGAGGAAAAGCTCGCGTTCCGTCGCTCTGAGGCGCAGGCAACCACGACGCATTTTGCCCTGATGCGCGACGGGATCACCGCGGCATCTCAATCCAGCGCGCTGCATCTGGATCTGATCCGAGACATGAAGCTGGTGAACTCCCACATCGTGGCGGCCGCCGCTTATCCAATACTAGACAGCGTGGGCGAGCTGCTACCAACGCGCCTAGCTTCGCCGGCCGAATAAGCGAGCCGTGCACCGACGTCAGTGCAACCAGAGAACCCTGGTCATCGGTATCCCGGCTGACGCTTGAGTGACGGGCGACCAGGGCGTCACTGGGCCCGGTGTGCGGCGAGCCGACAGCCATTCAACCGGTCGAGAGCGCCATGTAGCCGGTGCCCCTCCAAGCGTAGGCGTCGACTGTCGATCCGGCCAAGAGCGCAGCGGTGGACGGCTAGATGTCGCCTGAGGTGGTTCCTCCGGCTTGATCCGGAGCCAGTGCTGCCGCTAGCGTGGCGGACATGTGCCACGCCTACTCTATCACCACCAATCTCGAAGCCCTGCGGCGGCTGCGATTCACCTTCGAGGTGGCGACAAATATCGGCAACCTGCCGCCGCAGACGGGGATCTATCCCGACATGCTGGCGCCGATCATCCGCAACGTGCCGGGCGGGTTCCGGGAACTGGTGAAAGTGCGCTGGGGAATGCCGAGTTCGTCCAGGGCACTCTTCCTGGCGGCTAGGGAGCGGGCGAGAAAAATCGCCGAGAAGCAGGGCCGCGACCTCAGCCAGGCCGAGCTCGACGAGCTGGTGCGGCTGGAGCCCGATCGCGGCACGCACAACGTGCGCAACACCGACAGCCTGCACTGGAAGCGGTGGCTGGCGCCGGAATTTCGCTGCATCGTACCGTTCACCAGCTTTGCCGAGTTCAGCAGCCAAACCGGCCCTGACGGCAAGAAGCGGGGCAACACATGGTTCGCCTTTGACGCTGATCGGCCGCTGGCCTACTTCGCCGGGATCGTGGCGCCGCAATGGACCAGCGTGCGCAAGACCTCCGAGGGGATGATCACTACGGATCTCTTCGCCTTCCTCACCACCGATCCGAACGATGTCGTGGCGCAGGCGAATCCCGACGCCATGCCAGTGATCCTCACCACGCCCGAAGAGATCGAGATTTGGATGACAGCGCCATGGGAGGAGGCCAAACTACTGCAGCGGCCACTGCCGCCCGGTGTGCTGCAGGTGGTTTCGGTCGGCCCGAAAGAGGACCCGCCGGAGCCGGTCGAAGAGCCGTCATTGTTCTGAGACCCTTTCGGTACGGTGGCTAAGGGTTGTGGTTCGAAAGGTTGTCAATGAGTTCTGATCCAGCGAATGCCGGGCTAAGACGGGCTGTCCTGATCGTGGCCCTGCTTAATCTGGCCTACTTTGGGATCGAGTTCGCAGTCGCCCTTTCGATAGGGTCGGTCTCACTCTTCGCCGACAGTGTCGATTTCCTTGAGGACGCTTCGGTAAACCTGCTGATCTTCTTCGCCCTGGCGTGGACGCCTATCACCCGTGCCCGCGTCGGAATGGTGCTCGCCGGGATCCTGCTGGCGCCGGCCCTGGCGCTCCTCTGGGCGCTGTGGGGGAAATTCACCAACCCGGTTCCACCCGAACCGTTTGCCTTGTCGCTGACAGGCGCGGGTGCGTTGACGGTCAACCTTGCCTGCGCCTTCATCCTTGCTCGGTTTAGGGCCCACAGCGGCAGCCTCACACGGGCAGCATTCTTGTCAGCTCGCAACGATGCCATTGCAAACGTGGCGATCATCCTGGCGGGACTGGTAACGGCCTACATCTGGCAGTCCGTGTGGCCTGACGTGATTGTCGGATTGGCGATTGCCGCGATGAACATCGATGCTGCTCGCGAGGTCTGGGAAGCCGCTCGAGGGGAGCACAAGGAAGCTGCTTAGCAGCAGCCAAGATCTATTCGCGCCGGTCGACCGAAGGGCCAGAACCGGACGCTGCTCTACCCTGCCCGGCGCAGCGGCACTGGCTCCGTAGCTCGCGGCCGCGGAGGTGTACTCCAGTACAGCGACACATGCCGGCTGCCGCAGCGAGGACAGCACATTTTCTGTTGCAGGCGTTCAATTGGGAATTCGTGACCCAGCCCGGCGACCAGGCTTTCGAGGTCGATCGAAAACGCCGTGATGCAGGGCTTCTTTGTCTTCAGCCCTTCGTGCCGCCCCTCGCATCGGAGGCCAAGGGTCCAGCCCGCATGGAGAGCAGCGCCAAGACTGCGGACCTCATTGGCAATGTACTTTCGGGCAAAATGGGCGGTGCAATCGACACCGGGATACTGCATCGCCTTCGGGCACTGGCCGGCCATAGCGACCAACCGGCACACATCGGCCAACGGCGGATTGCCGAACTTTCTGCGAAGTGACCCGACGCTGTATTCGCCGTGACGGCCGCAGGGGGTGCAGACAATCGTCAACTTGGGATGACGATAGTCGGAAAGGTAGCCGCTAAAGGGGTCGTCAGGCGCACTCATTTCCGATTGATACATCCGGGAACGGAATGAGAACAAGGATGGGCGCGCCCGGGACTCAAATTCCGCCTTGCCCGCACTACGTGTAAGCCCCTGCCGTCTGACAGCCCCGCAACATCTGGCATGGTTCAGGAAACGAAGGGCCTGCCTGGGAGCGCAGCCCGGAGGGTTCGTGGCTTTTCCCGATGGCCGCGATCGGCCCGAGCGCACGGCAATTCTCAGGCCGATGACTTCGCACTCCGGGTCCTGGACCCGGACCGTTTGCTGTGGGCTGGCTCACACCACCGGGGTCGCCAGCAACAACCAGGTGGCTCGTCAGCCTTTCGAGTCGAGCAGGGTTTTGGGGGACAGGAAAGGCCCGTGCGGCTTTAGTGGCCGCGTCCCCTTACCCGGCGCCGAACTTTGCGCAGGGTCCGGAGCGACGCATTTTCCGGATCCCGCGTTCGGGCCGTCCCAGCGGCCGCCGGAATTGATGCAGCAGGTCACGGGCTCCCCGTAACCAAATTTGATACAGTTGTCGTACTCTTCGATGTCCCACACCTGCTCGTAGCTGTCGTTGTTGCCCGCGCCCGAGACGATCGGCGGTGGTAGGACAACGGTGGCGGAGACGAGAACAGCTGTGAGGGCGCGGCGGAGGCCAAGTGACGTCATCTTTCTCTCCCATGTCGTGGCGACGCAGGAAACGTCGTCGATGGAGCGGATCTGACGCTATGTCGTGAATGGCCTCTGAGTGTAATACTATCACTTCCTAGGGTGGCGCGCGCGAGGCAATACGCACTGTCGCGTCTTACTTCTTCAGTCCGTGCCGCTGCTGGCGCCTACCGGCCGGTAGTGAAGCTTTCTCGGTGCGCCAGTCCCTGGCGCCATCTCCGGCACGACTTTTGACTGTGAAGCCCCGGAACGTCTTCCGGGGCTTCACAGTGCAGTTTACTTCACGAGACCCGCGGCCTTGCAGGACTCGTAGGTCAGCAGTGCCAGGTCGATGCTCTTGGTCGTCGCGGCATCGATCCCGGCGTCAGTCTCACCGGTGGTTGCATCAGCGCTCGGTGCAGCGTCGGTAGCAGTGTCGGTCGAGGCGGCACCGCCCTGGGCCTGCTTGGCAGCCAGCGTATCGCAGGCTGCCTGCACCTTTGGAAGATCCTCTGCCGAGACGGCGACGCCGCCCACCATAGTGCCACCGACGACGGCGCCCGTGGTCATGGAGCTGTCGTCGACGTAGATGGTGATCGATCCGTCGGCCTGATTATGAACAACGGCAACCACATCGCCGGCCTTCAGACCTTCGGCCTCGAGCTTGGTGACGATGACGGTGTTCGCCGTCACCGCGTCGCGCAAGGTGGTGAGGGCGGCAGCGTTCGTCGTCACGGCGGTCTTGAAGCTGTCCATGTTCCCGGAGGCGCTGGCCTCGAGCGCGGACACCTTGACGATGTTGATTTTCGCGGGATCGCTAACTGTGGCCAGATCCACAGTGCCGGAAGTTGCGAGATGCGCCGACAGCTCGTCGACGGAGTCGAGATCGGTACTGAGGGTGACGCCGGCCGTCGTCGACGTGGTTGCATCCTGGGCAACCGCCACGGCAGGCCATGCGAGCCCGGCGAGCAGCGAAACAAGCACAATCGTTTTCATGATTTTCTCCTCTTCATGCAAGCAGGTTGCGCTGTCGAAGAGTTGCCGCGCTTTACCGCTTGCGGCCCCAATAACTTCGCGTGACGAAGGAGGTTCCCGGCGGACGGGACGATCCTTGAAGGCAGAGGCCCCTCGCTTGTGTCAGATCGCGGCACCGATCTTAATGCGTACTCTGGAACACTAAACGCTCGGGGGAATTTCAGCGTCGGCTCACTGAACATCTCCCCGCCATCGCTTACTCGGTTCCGCCCAAGCGCGTCATGGATTGAGGAGCTGACTTAGCTCCTCATCGGCACGCATCTTGTCCGGGTTGTACGCCATGGTCTCAAGGTTGCCATTGGGCAACTGGACTGTCACGTCGTGCACGCCCAAGCTGTTGGGTTCTTCAGATATCCGCGTCGTCTTGGTTAGCACCCACAACCACTGATCCCGCTCGATAGGCAGCTTCGGTTTGGCCATTCATCGAACTCCGTCGTTACGGCCGCCGCGGCGGATTCAATGACGACGCTGAAAGAGGGTTCCCGCTAGGCGCCAACGGGAATTGGCTCCGCTGGGGCGGAAACCAAATGCGTCGGGAGAGGTTTATCCTTCCGTTGCTTAGAACCAAAGCAGGCGGCGGACGTCAGAGGATGGGAGATCGTCCAGGTTGCCACGATGAGGATCGCGCAAGTCGCTCCGCTGTTCGAAAGCGTGCCGCCCAAACTTTACGGTGGCACTGAACGCGTGGTCTCGTTCATAACCGAGGAACTGGTGCGCCGCGGCCATCAGGTGACGCTTTTCGCCAGTGGAGATTCGGTGACCTCTGCCGAGCTCGTCGCCGGCTCTCCAGCCTCGTTTCGGCTCGATCCTTCCCTTGGAATGGCCACTCCGGATCATCTGACTATGCTGGATCAGGTGATGAAACGAGCGGATGACTTCGACATCCTGCACTTCCACACCGACTTGCTGCATTTCCCTCTGGTTCGCCCCGTTCAGGGCCGGACACTGACCACGCTGCACGGCCAGATCGGCTACCGGGACCTCGAATGGTTCTACAACCATTTCGCGGACGTCCCGCTGGTGTCCATCTCCGACGATCAGAGGCGTCCCATCTCGCATCTCAACTGGGCAGGGACCGTCTACAACGGGCTCCCTCGTGATCTGCTGCAACAAGGCAGCGGCGAGGCGGGCTACCTCGCATTCCTGGGACGGATATCACCCGACAAGGGGCCCGATGCTGCCATCGAGATCGCCACCCGGGCCGGCCTGCCACTACGTATCGCGGCCAAAATCGACGTGATGGATCGGGAATACTGGAACAGCAGGATCGAGCCGCTCATCCGTACCAACCCTCACGTCGAATACATCGGCGAGGTCACGGAGCAGCAAAAGTCGGAGTTTCTGGGCAATGCCCTCGGACTGGTATTTCCCATTACCTGGCGCGAGCCCTTCGGCCTTGTAATGATCGAGGCCATGGCCTGCGGCACGCCGGTCGTCGCATACCGCAAGGGCTCGGTGCCGGAAGTCATCGAGGAAGGGGTCACTGGTTTTGTCGTTGATACCGCGGACGAGGCCGTCGAGGCTGTAAAACGTCTCAGGGCGCTTGACCGCGATGCAGTGCGCGCCGCGTTCGAACGACGCTTCACCGCCGACCGCATGGTGGACGGATACCTTCGCATCTACAACGAGTTGCTTGCCACGGCCATGCCCGCGGCCGCTCCGCACCACCTATCACAGCCTCGGCTACAATGAGGAGATCGCCCATGGAGAACCCACAGGTCGTTCCCGAACGCCGCCTGCCGTCGGTCGAGAACCGGAGACGGGCCGAGGTAGTGGTCGCCCCATTCCTGAAGGCCCTAAAGGGGTGGAACGCCAAAGCCGCGTATCTCGGCGTTCGCGCCTCCTCGGCCTACAGCTCGCCAGAGGAAGGAGCTTTGGCCCGCCTTGAGGCCGGCGCTCTCCTCGCGGAGGTCAAGCACCGTCACGCTGAGTTTCGCGTCGCAACCAAGGGTGAGCCACCACATGGTCGCATTGATGATGTCGACGCGGCTTTTGAGCGTTTGGTGGAGCAACTGCGGACCCTTTCGTGGCCACCCTGAGGAAACTTGCGACACCACAAGGTCGAAAGGGCCTTCGATTCATCCTGTTGCGCGTTGCCATATCGGCCGCCACGGCTTTACGGGCAAGCGCAGGGTGGTGTCCTTTGGATGGAAATATGACTTTTCCACCCAACGCCTCGAGAAGATCGGCCACATTCCCGACCTTCTCCTCCCCTTGCGGGACAAGTCTGCGCGCTTCGCCAGCCTTCCTCCGGAGTCGCTGGAGCAGGTGCTCGTCACTGAGTACCAGCCCGGCGCTGCAATCGGTTGGCACAAGGACAAGGCAGTGTTCGATAAGGTGGTCGGGGTCTCGCTCGGGGCGACCTGCACCATGCGCTTCCGCCGCCCGCGCAATGGGCTTTGGGAGAGAAGAAACGTGACGCTGGAGCCCGGGTCGGCGTACCTCATTTCGGGCGAGGCACGCACGGACTGGGAGCACTCCATCCCGCCTGTTGCCAACCTGCGCTATTCGGTGACCTTCAGGTCAATGAAACGGTAGCGCCCGCGCGTGGCGCTCTATTTGCTGCCGTACATCTGTTGCTGCTGCCGCATGGCAGCCAACAGCAGTTCGAGCTTGGTGGCGGGTAGTTGGGGGACGGGCTTCCCTTCGGCTTTGGGGGCGGTCATTTCGATACTCCGCGTCTGGCACCCATCAACAATTTCGTCAAAGTGAAGTTCCGGGCGCAATGGCTAACCTGCTCCAGATCGCACGGGACAATCTGACGAACCTCGCCAGCCGTCTAGGACCGAGCGCGACAAGTCCGCGTCCTCGACCTATGTCCTGACTCAACTGAGATGCTCAGCTCGTCGCCGCCTATTGGAGAAACTCGCTCTCCCAGTTTTCGAACACCGCTGACAAAAAACTCCCGCTGCCGATGTACGACCACAGATCCACCGTCTGCGATCCGTGCTCGACGAGCGTTTCGTTCTCGACCCGCAGGCCCGCCATCGCCATACCCAGAAGGGAAAGAGCGGTGAGTACGAGCGGTACGATCGTCAGCCCGTTATTGCGGAAGAAGCTCATAGCGACCGCCCAACAAATGTACCGGTCACTCAACCTTGTCCGGGGAATGAAGTTCCGCGAGCCTTCGCCCTACTCTCGCCCCATGCCTTCGGGTTCGAGCATGATCTCGAAGTCCTCAAGCGACTGGGGACTTTCGAGGTGTGCTCGCGGCGCAGAGTCTGCATAAAGTAGCCCGGTTGAGTCCCGTGCGCCGCCGTTCAAGGCAGGCCTGCTCCGACCGAGGTGGTGCCGGCGATGCCGAGACCCAGCCATTGACTAGACCGGTGCATGCGTTGCGTGGCCTCAGCGCAACAGCATCTGGCGCAGCTGTTCCCGCAGCGCGTTGCGCATGACCTTGCCGTTCTCATTGCGGGGTACGGCGTCAATCTGAAAAACCCTATCCGGCACGCGCTCGTTCAGCTTGGGCGCTGCCTCTGCGATTAGACGATCAGGATCGAGGCGTGCCGAAGCAACGACAGCTGCCCAAATCTCGTCGATCCCTGCCGTGTTCGTGCATCCAACTACCGCAACGTCCGTCACACTGGCCGACAGACGCAAAACCTCTTCAATCAGTTCCGGCGCAACCACGACGCCGCCCCGGTTGATGATGTCGCCCGTGCGACCGGTTATGACAACAAGCCCATCCGGTTCAATGCGCCCGAAGTCCCCAGGGTAGAACCATCCGTCCGACGTGGTTTCCAGCGGCTCGCCACGGTCTCCCACGTAGAATGCGATTTCGGAACTCCGCACCCGGAGCACGCCTTCGCTTCCGGCGGGAAGGGCACTGCCCGTGTCATCAACGGCTTCGATGGTTGCCCACGGGAGTATGTAGCCCGCCGCACCCTCGTGCCGCTCGAAGTCGGCCGCCGTTGCAGATGTGAGGCCACCTACTTCGGTTGAGCCATAGCCGCCGATGACGAAGCTGGCGAGGCGTGAGCGGATCTCGCTCAGCATACGGATTGGCAACTTGGATCCGGCAACCGAAACGCATCTCAGACTTGGCGGCGGCGCAGCCGTCCCAAGCGCGTTGAGGATACCCTGCAATTGCACGACAGCACCCCCGATGGCGCTGACATTGAACATCCGGACCAACTGCAAGGCTTCAACGTAGTTCGATGAGAAACACAGCAGCGCGCCGACACTATGGGTCAGGATTGGCGACATGATGCCAGCAATCGTCGAGAACCCCATCATGTTTAAGGCGGCACCACTCAGGATGCGCTGGTTCATGTAGGTTTGGGTGTGAGCCATCCTGAGCTCGAGGGATGCGTTCGTCAGCGCCACGCATTTTGGACGGCCTGTAGTCCCTGACGAGTAGACGTATCTCACCACGTCGTCAGGATTGGGGAAACCAGGCATCCCCATTAGCCTGGCGTAGTCGATGGGGGCGGACTGATCGAAGCTGAACCACCGGGGATCCACCTTTCGAACCGGAAGGTCTGACGGGGGGAGATCGTCGCGGTCGGTCAGGAATAGGTCTGGGCGTGGTCCGCTCTGCTGCGTGACAAAGATCGTGCCCACAGATGCCGACCTGACGCCCAGCAACGCCAAGGCATAGATCATGGCGGTGTGGTGTATCGGGTTCCGGATGTCGAGGATGACGAGTTGCCGCGGCTTCACGCCGAAGGAGGTCAGGGCATCCACCGCGGCCGCCGTCGCCCCCATGAGCGAACCGAAGTTGGCGACACCGCCACCATAAGCAATCGCGGGGTCCTGCTCGGACCGCCGCGCTTGGTGCACAATGGCTTTTACGAGCTGCATGCCCGGATCAGAAGTGGAAGTTCACGCCGGTCCGCACGACAAGGCCCGAAGGCTTGTACTCGGAGTCGAAGCTGCCCTTGCCGGTGTCGCCAGAAGCGGTAAGCGGCGACATCTGGTACATCAGACCTTCGGTCTTAACGCTGAGATTGTCGTTTACCGCGACTTCGACACCGGCGCCGGCGACGACGCCGGTGACAAAGCCCGATGCTATGGCGGGAACGGGCGTACCCTTACCTAGGTCGGAAACGTTCGCAGTATAGCTCGCCTGGCCGCCGGCAAGGCCAAGGGTCGCGTAAGCCAGCACCGGACCGTTGGTCACACCGAATCGACCACGTAGGGTCAGCAAAGATTCCAGCCGCTCATCGCCACCGGCGAACGGAATGAGATTGGTGTTGGTACCGTCGACCGTCGTCAAACTACCGTCGGCTTCGATGCCAACAACGAAGTTCTCGAGCTGGACGTTGTAGCCCGCCGTAAGCCCAGCCAGCCCACCTTTGGTGGCAAAATTCAGTTCGTTGCCGTCGGCTTCCAGGTCGCTGGTGGTGGCCACCACTCCAAGCGAAGCGCCGACATAGGCCCCCGTCCAATCGTAGGCCGATTGCCCAAGAGCGACAGCAGGGATGAGAAAGAGCGTCGAGCCCAGCGCCGTAGTAGCCAACAGTTTGCCACGCATGGCAGCCCCCAAAATAGACTCAATGACGACGCTACTGTGACGATTAGCTCCAAGCTGCTGAAAACGCTATGCCTTTTGTGCCACAATTCGCACAAAATGTGGACGTTCTTGACTGGCCTTTTCCTGCCGGCAGAACGACAAAAGGCCCGGCGTTCCCCAAGAAAACCCGGGCCAGTTGGAGCTTGTGTAGGATCCTTCCACCGCCTCGGCCGGTTGAGAGGCGCGGTGTCGCTGCCGCGCCTCATGTCTCTTTCCAGACCGTTACTGACGATGCCGGCTTCCTTGCAAGACGCGTAGGTCAGCAGGGCCAGATCGATGCTCTTCGTCGTAGTGGCATCGATCCCGGCGTCGGTCTCACCTGAAGTAGCGTCCGACGATCATCCTTCGCGAGCGCTTTGCTGCGCTCGATGGCCGCGCCTATTTCGAGGGAGCACGCTGGGCGCCGATGGCTTCGGTGGGAACTTGTCGGTCATGGCTAGTGCCACCGGCTCGCGTCCCGGGGGTGCCGGCGCTCCATTTCCCGCTCGTAGATCTCGAGCGCGAGTGGCGTCTCGAGGATCGCGAGCACTTCACCGAGCGCCTCCTTTGCCGATACCCCGCTGTCGCGCGGAAGGTACTCATAGAGCACGTCGGAAATCATCACGACGATGTCGTCGGCGTTGACTGGCAGGTGCCCGAGGCGTTCCTCGGGCGCTGAATTGGTCGGGTGGTTCAGGTCAACCATTGGGTCTCTCCTCCAGGTGAACATCGGTGGCGGGTTTGTCTTCGCGCAGGCCCTTGAAAGACGGATGCGGATCAGGCCGTCCAGGGTGATCTCGGTGTATTCGACCTCGGCCAGGAGGCGCGGCTCGACCCAGCGGGCGGCCCGCATCTCTGCCCGCGGCATTCCGACAACCGGGGGCCGTTCGTCGGTGCCGATCAGCTGCAGAACGTCCCACACGTCACGCCGCATCTTGTCGGTGAAACCTGTGCCCGCGCCGCCGCGGTAGGCCAGGCGGCCCGCCTCGTACGTGGCGAGGAAGAGCCCGCGGACATTGTCGACGCCATACTCGGGCGGCCGCCACCCGATCACCCGAACTCCTGCCGCTGCACGCACTTGACGTTGAGCCAGGCGGTGGAACGCTCCCCTGCGTAATAGCGAGCAATCGGGGACTTCGCGATGACGCCTTCGAAGCGGCCTTCACACATCGCTTTGAACACGTCAGCCCCGCCACCCGCGATGTGATCCGAATAGGCGATCGGGCGTCGTCAGGCAGGTTGGCCAAGAGGGCTTCAAGCCGCTGCTTGCGCTCCAGTTGGGACAGCCCGGCGATGTCCTCGCCATCGAGCTCCAGCAGGGCGAAGGCGTAGAAGACCACCGGTGTTTTGCCGTCGAGGCTGTTCTTCAACAGCGTGAAATCGGTGTGGCCCTCTTCGTCGATGGCGCACAGTTCGCCGTCGATCAAGGCGGACCCGGTTGTGAGCTTCGACAGCGCCGGTACGACGTAACCGAACTGGCGCGTCCAGTCATGGCCGACCTGGTCGCCGGCGATCGCCGCCTGCATGTGGTAGCCGTCGAACTTCATCTCGAACAGCCAGCTGTCCCCGGTAGGAACACGGCGCTCGAGCGTCGCCAGCTGGGCGGACGAAAAGCAGGAAGGATGGTGAGTCCCTGCGGCCTTGCCGTCGCGTGCGGGGAGCGGCCTTCACGGCCGGCATGAGGAACTCGTGTACATCGGCGATTCAATGCGGCAGGCACTGTTCGGTTGCGTACCGTAGCATGCCCGCAGACGAGCAGCCGATTACGCCATAACCAAATTTCACTCACTCGGTTTGCAGTGGCGGCATTGATCTAGGTTAGTGCCCTACGCCGTTTCTCGACGCTTAGAGCGGTTAGTAGAGCAGCCTCATCAGCCACTGGCGTGTGCGAAGGCACCATCTCCCCCAGGCCCCCTGGGAAGATCGCGTGCCGGATCCTCTGATAATCCCGACGAGGCGCTCCGGAAAGTGACCGGACAAGATGCGGGAAGCCCGCCTGACTAAGCCCTTGGCTTATGACCGGGCCTGGTGGAGCCGGGTATTCGTCAGCATCGTAAGTTTACTAGCCACGGCAGGGACCTCTCAAGGAGCAGGTGATGAATTCCACTCGGCCCAAACCGGGCGACCCCCCTAGTCGAATTCATCGCGAAGAATCTTGCCTGCTGTACGTTCGCTAGCACCGATCGCGCGACACAGCAGGCCGAGTTCAACTATTGGCGCGTCTGGTTCGGATTTGAGGAGCCAGACCAGCCGCACGAGTTCGGAGAGAACGTCTGGCTTGTTCGCAGGCGACCCTCACCGGCGGCCCGAACGAATTAATCGTGGGGCGGCCAACGGCCATTCAAAATCGCTTCGATGTCCTGAACGCCGCAACGCGGGGCATCAAAGGGGGCGGAAACCGGTGGCCCGTATTCCCGATCCCCACTGAACTAAACCGCTCCAATTCAGTATCTGGATCGAAACTTTGAGGCTGTTGGTGCCAGGTAAGGAGTCTTGGAACTGTCGAGTCTCCAGCTAGTTCGGAGAGGGCAACCCACGGAGACGCCCTCATGGCTCAGAACGATGCCGCCCTCGCCACCCTGCCCGTCATCCAGTTGAGCGAGTTCGTATCAATCCCGCAGTTGGGCTCGGAGTGTGGCAGATCGAGAACCAGAAGGTTGTTCCCACGGTGACCGGCGCCCTGGACGCTGGCTATCGCTTGATCGATACCGCGCAGGGCTATGACAACGAGGCGGGCGTTGGAGAGGCACTAGGAAGCAGCGGCGTGCAGCGCTCGGAAGTCTTCTTGACCACCAAGCTGCGCACCAAGGCCGCGGGGTTCGACGGTGCGCTGGCTGGCGTCCAGGAGTCGCTCTCCGCACTCAACTTGGACTTCATTGACCTGATGCTGATCCACTGGCCGACACCGGCGCACGACAGGTACGTGGACACGTGGAAGGGATTGATCGAAGCGAAGGATCAGGGCCTTGTCCGAAGCATTGGCGTTTCCAATTTCACTCATGACCAGTTGGAACGCATCATCGACGAGACCGGTATCGTCCCTGCCGTGAACCAGGTGGAGACTCACCCATACTTCCAACAGAAGGACCTCCAGCCCTATCTGGCTTCGAGGGGCATTCGCCACGAGTCTTACTCCCCCTTGGGCAGTGGTGAGGTGCTCGACGATCCGATCATCGGGGAAATTGCCGCCAGCGCCGGCAAATCGCCCGCACAGATCATCATTCGCTGGCACCTGCAGCGAGGCTCGATCGTCATCCCGAAATCAGAGACTCCAGAGCGCATCCGCGAGAACTTCGACGTCTTCGGTTTCACCCTATCCGATGGGGAGATGGGACGAATCTCCGGACTAGATGATGTCGAGAACGGCCGAACCGGCAGCGATCCGGACACCTTCAATGATCTCTACTAGTTGACCGGCCAAGTAACGTAGCAGTGTTCCGGAACCCTCCTGCTGCAAGCAAGTTCATAATCCGCTTCCGGGTCACGTGCGCTGGGCCGCGCGCACGCGGAGGACTGAAACTCGCACCGGGGATGCCCTATGACTATCGATCTCGACCGTTCAGCCATCCAGCCTCGTGTGGCCACCGGCGCGCCGCCGCAGGCCGTCCGGTTTGGGCCGCTGGTGGACGGGGGTATGACGGCGTTCCGTCTTTGGGCGCCAAGCGCGCCGTCAGCGGACCTGCTTATCCAAGGCCGGGACGCCGTCCCCATGGTCCGCAGTCCCGAGGGGTTTCTGCTGGCCCCCGTGGAGAATTGTGGGCCCGGGACACGCTATAAGTTCCGGATAGGCGACTTGGAGTTTCCGGACCTCGCCTCCCGGCAACAGGATGATGACGCGTCAGGCTGGAGCGTGGTGCGCAACCCTTTGCGCCCCTCGGACCGTAGAGTCCCCGTGCGTCCGTGGCACGAGACGATCATCTGCGAAGTCCATATCGGTACTGTAAGTCCTGAAGGCACCTTCAACGGACTCAGGAACCGCCTCGAGCACTTTCGCGATGCCGGCTACACCTGCCTCGAGATCCTACCCGTCAATGAGTTCCCCGGCACCCGCAACTGGGGCTACGACGGCACACTGATCTTTGCTCCCGAGCACAGCTACGGAACGCCCGAGGAACTGCGACAGTTGGTCGATCGCGCCCATGAGCTCGGACTCTCGATGATCCTGGACGTGGTCTACAACCACTTCGGGGAAACGGACAATTTCGTCCAGGACTATGCGCCCCAGTGGTTCAGCGACGACGTCACCACCCCGTGGGGACCGGGAATCAATTTCGACGAGCCGATGGTCCGCCAGTTCTACTACGAGAACGCCGTGATGTGGCTGTCTGAGTACGATTTCGACGGGCTGCGCTTCGACAGCGTCCACGAAATCAAGACCGGCAGCCGCGAACTGTTCCTCGGTGAATTGGCAGAAGCAGCAAAGGCCGCCAAGCCGCATGCCTCATTGATCCTTGAGAACGTTAGGAACTCCTTCAACCTACTGGAGCGGAACGATCGTAACGAGCCGATGCGGTACTTAGCGCAGTGGAACGACGACATGCACCATGTGCTCGCCTACCTGGTCACCGGCGAGGGTGCGAAGACCGGGTACGACGATGCGACGAAGGATCCTTACGCCGACTTGGAAAAGGCGCTCGCCGACGGCTTCGTGCACGATCCCTCGGAAGGTGACGGTAGCGACGGACGAACGCGGGGCGGCGATGGCGCGAAGCTTCCGCCCGACAGCTTCATCACCTACGTGCAGAACCACGATCAGCTTGGCAACCGAGCCGACGCCAAGCGTCTATCCGAGCGCATCAGCCCCGAGCAGCTGGACTTCCTCCACTTCGCCAAGTTCCTCGCCCCCCAGGTCCCGCTATGCTTCATGGGGGATGAAGGCAACCTGACGAGCGGCTTTCCCTTCTTTCTCGATCTGCCAGCGGACGTGGCCAAGGCCAAGAGCAATGACCGCTACAAACAGATGCGGGAAATGTTCAAGGAGGAGGTGAAGCCCGGACAATTGCCCGAGCCGAACGCCCCCCAGACGTTCGAGATGGCCAAGCTTCCCTGGCAGGACTACGAGAACCTGCCCGAGCGCCAAGCGGCCCTGGATCGCTTTAGGGCAATGGGACATTGGCGGCAGCAGAAATTGTGGCCCCTGGCGGCGACGCCTTGCCTTGATGCCAAGACTGCTCGGCAGGGTAACTGCATCATCGTCACATGGACATTCGAAGCTGGCACTCTATCGATGGCACTGAACCCGACCAACGCTCCAGCTGACATTGCCTGCGTGGTCAATCGTACGCCCGTTTCCACGGGGCAGTTCTCCCAGGCTGGTGATGTGCTCCGGCTCGGCGCGTGGTCGGCCGTAGCCTGGTAGTGGTGATCAGTGGGGCGCGTGACGCCGCCCCACTGAAGCTCATCACATCACCGGCTTGCCGCCAGTTACCGCAATTGTGGCACCGGAAATGTAGCTGGCTTCGTCGCTTGCCAGCATGACGTATGGTGGGGCGAGTTCGCGGGGTTGCGCGGGCCGGCCGAACGGCACCTGCTTGCCGAATTCGACGACGTTCTGCACGGGCAGGCTTGCCGGCCCCAACGGCGTCCATACAGGCCCTGGCGCAACCGTGTTGGCCCGGATGCCCTTCTTGGCCAGCAACTGAGCCAGTCCAGCGCTGAAGTTCTGGATCGCCCCCTTGGTGACCGCATAGGCCAACAACTCGGGACTCGGTTCATCCGCCTGTTTGGAGGCCGTGTTGATGATCGATGAGCCCGGCTTCATGTGCGGGACGGCAGCCTTGGTGAGGTAGAACATCGCCGAGATGTTGACCGCCAGGGTCTTCTCCCACTCCTCGTCGGGGATCTCCTCGAGGCTCTCGAAATAGCTCTGGTGCGCGGCGTTATTGACCAGCACGTCGATCCGCCCGAAGGCCTCGACGGTCTTCGCAACCAGATTGCGGCAATGTCCGGGGTTTGCAATATCGCCCGGCAGCAACAGGCACTTCCGGCCTGCCGCTTCGATGACCTTCTTCACGTCGGCAGCATCCTCCTCCTCGCTGAGGTAGGAAATTGCCACGTCGGCGCCCTCACGGGCAAAGGCAATTGCGACGGCCCGGCCAATGCCGGAGTCGCCGCCAGTGATCAGGGTTTTCTTTCCCTCCAGACGCTGTGACCCCCGATAGCTGTCCTCGCCATGGTCGGGCACCGGATCCATGCGGCTGGCGAGGCCAGGGTACGGCTGCTGCTGTTCAGGAAAGGGCGGCTTTGGGAAGTTATCGAGCATCGCAGAACCTCTTAGTTGCATAGATGGGTTCAACTTCGGCAAGACGCTTTGGTTCAGGGTGGGCGCGCGTTCCGGCGACCGCGTCGGATTGGTCGCGGTGAGTCTCTCGAGCAGTGGTCTGGACTCCGAGGAATCGTCGAAAGCGATAGGGGGAACCTAGTTGGCCGCAGGAGGTTGCGAGTGGGCGGAGTGTGCTTCGCCCAGGGGATTACATGCCGCTCGTTCTCATCCTTAGATTTATTTTCGGCGTGCTCTCGCTCGCCATCCTGGGCGCCGCTGCCTACTTCCTGTGGCGGTGGTATGATGGGGTCACGGTTGTCGATACCGATGGCGTCGTTCACCGCATCCGTGAAGATTGGCCGCTATGGATCGCTGCCGGCGCGTCGGTATGGTCGTTCCTCGGTGGCCTCATTCTGAAGCCATTGGTCGCAGGTCGAGACAGGCGGGTACTGAACCTCGTCCGAGCTGAAGAGGCTCACGTAATCGACAGCCCCACAGGTTCCATGCTTTACGTGGAGACGCACGGCCCCGCGGGCGCGCCCACTATCATTCTCACCCATGGCTGGGGCTTGGACAGCACTATCTGGGGATATGCGGTCCAGGATCTCGCGACCCACTTCCGCGTCGTCACCTGGGACCTTCCAGGCCTCGGGCGCTCCAGGGGCAAGATCGAACTGGAGACTTTTGCCGCCGACCTCCGCTCCATCATCGATCTGGAAAATGCGGGAAAGGCCGTCCTCGTTGGGCATAGCATCGGGGGAATGACGATCCAGACCTTGGTGCGAGACGATCCGGGCTTCGTGGAACGACGGGTCGCCGGCATCGTGCTGCTGAATACCACCCACACCAATCCACTTCGCACCATGATCCTCAGCCCGCTCTGGCGCGCCCTGCGGTGGCCGCTGATCGAACCACTAATGTGGCTGGCAATACCGCTGCAACCGCTCGTGTGGCTTTCCGCCTGGCAGAGTTACCTGAGTGGGTCAGCGCACCTCGCCAACCGCATCGGCTTTGGCAAGCACGTCAGTCGGAGCCAACTTGATGCCGTTACCCTCTTGGGTACGCGTAACCCACCCGGCGCCCAGGCACGAGGGAACCTTGCCATGTTTCGTTGGAACGCCACGGGCGCACTCGCAAAGATCAATTTGCCCGTGCTGGTTATCGGCGGCGCGGTAGATATCGTCACCAAGCCGGAGGCCAGCCACACCATATCGGAGAGCACTGCCGCTGCGCGTGTCTCGATCATCGAGGAGGTCAACCATATGGGTTTTCTCGAACAGTACGAAACCTACAACAGCGCCATAGGCCAGTTTGCAGCCGAGGTTCAGCCTTGAAGAGCGTCACGCTGAGCTGTGGGATCCTGCCTTGATCTGACGTCATGGACGAGACAAACCTGACCGCTGACGAGCGCCGCGCCAAAAAAGCTGAAAGGCGCGCTAAGCAACGCGAGATCACAAACTTACGGGCGGGCAAGATGCACGAGGCGCGCTTGCTGGCTGAAGAAAGTTGGTCCGGCCGTGCTCGTCGATCGCGCACACCTCGCCGTCGATCAGCACGGTGCCTCTCGTTAACCGTGAAAACGCCGGCACGACGTAACCGAACTGCTGCGTCCAGTCGTGGCCGCCCCGGGAATACATCCGAACCTGGCTGCCCGCGATAGCCGCCTGCGCCCGGTAGCCATCGAACTTCATTTCGAACAGCCAGCTTTTGCCAGTGGGCACCCTGCGCTCGAGTGTCGCCAGTTGCGGCGGGCGGAAACTAGGAAGCACAAGTGGGGTAGAGTCCGAGTCCCGGCGGCTGGCCGCTTGGAGCGTATGTTCTCCAATTCCTCATGTAGCGGTTGATGTACTCAGCCCTGCCGAAGCCCGGCGAGCCCTGGGTCGAGTTCATATACGAGAACCTCGCCCGCTGGACGTTTGCCAGCACCGATCGAGCCACTCAGGACGCTGAGTTCCGCTATTGGCGAGGCTACTTTGGGTTTGAAGAGGACGACGAGCCGGACGAGGTGAGGGGCAACGTGTGGCTTGTTCGCAAAACACTCCAAGAACATGGGAACTAGAATGATTCCAACGCGTTGCAACTATCGGACTGAGCCTAACGGGCCGGGCCACCACACACTCTAAAGTCATACTCTCGGTCGCGCCGGTCCCTAAAGCGGCGCGACCGTTTTCTTTTGCGTCCCGGGCCGCTCCCGTCATGGACGAGTCGACGGCTCACTGGCCGCCTCCTTCACCTCCTGCGGGTCCTCAGTCTCGAGGCGACGTTGGATAGCCGCCTTGGCACCCTGAGCAAACTCCTCGCTCGAGTACGGACCCCACTCGACCTGTTGCCCGTCAACATACGCATAAAAGTACCATTTGCCGTCCCGTCTATCGGGGCCGAAAACCCGCTCTGTCATCATCGCTCCCTTTCGGGGCGACAACGCAGCATGGCTTTAAAAGTTCGCGCCTCAGTCGATCAAGCGGCGGTTCGAACCGCAGCGTCAGGTGCTTCCACTTAGGGGCCGTCACTGTGAGCCAATCGCTAGAAGCGTCGCTGCTTCGCCGAGGTCAACCAGTCGAGACCCGCGATCACCGGTGTCTTCCACTCGATCGTCAGGCCCTGCTCGTCGGTGCGAATTTTCCAATCGACGACGTCCTCGATGTGAGCGGCACTAGTGTCGAGCACCACGTCGTTGGAGAACCGCACTGTAACATCTAGCTGCCGGCCAGTTTGCTCCACCGTGACGTGCTTTTGCACGTCGCTGTCGACCTGGAACTGAAAGTCGAGATGGCTATCCATGAGCTCCTCGCCGTGCCAGATCTATACCTTGCACGCTTCATCAATTTCGAACAGTGCGGCGGGGTCCGAAGGCCACCTTGGACACCCGCCGCGTACCAAGTTCCCAATAGGGGGGGAACTTGGTTATTGGATACTGGCCTGTTTTTCCTCGACCCTACGCAACAACTTGCTGTGAACCCAACCGATCCGATCTCCACCAGCCGTGATCAATACCCACCCCCCGTCCTCCTTAATGACCGTAACTGGTGTGCCGCCCTTCAGCGAGAATAGCTGTCGGGTTGTCTTCTTGGGGCCGGCTCGGACGCGCAGGGACTCGACTGCGACCGTGTGGCTGAAGGTCGATGCCGGCGGCTTGGCCAGTGGACCTGGCTCTTGCGAAAGGGACGCCACCGGCACCGATTTCGCGATGTCGAGATCTTCGGGCTTGGCCTTGGGCAGTACGGCCACGTAGCTCGGTTTCAGATTTGTGGTCTTGACCGGTGTCGCCGCGGCAATCCTGGCAACCGTGTCGGCGGTGAAGCTTAGGCCGGTGACAGTCATGACGCCGGAGAGCAGCATGACGGATGCGAAGAGTGCCAAGGACACGAAGGTGCGGGCCATTTTCAGCTCCGATTGTCGGAGCGATGGTCGGCCAGTGGAGGGTACATGTGTATTCGGGATGATGGCCAGCCATCGCTCACGGAGAGTCAAACCAGAGCGGACTGCCTGAGTTCCGGATAGCGACTTCAGTCGCCATCGGACCGGCCGATGTGACCTTCAGTGCTTGCTAGACAACGCCGACCGCTGCGTGTCTATCGCCAGTTGGCGACCTGACCCACCAGCACGATGCCAAGTGCAATTAGAACGACGATGGCGAGCCATGCTGCCACCATCCATCCGATGCCGTAACGCCCCCTGAGCACGCGACCCTCCAATATGGGCCCATGGCGCTTGAACTACTGCTGGACCCGGAGCATCAGGACGGAACATTAGCTTGGTTCGCGTTTGGTGCAATGGGCGATGCCGAGGGGGCATTACACGTTGCTTCCGAAGAGCTTTCTGCCCCCGTCGCATCGTATCTTACGACCTTACACCTTACGCGCGTTCGATCGCGCAGCGGGAAAGTATCGGTAAAGGGTCGAAACAGAGACGCCGAGAGTCCTCGCAGCCTGATCGGCGGTAACGCAAGGTGATGCAAGTAAGGCCTCGGCAGCGACACGTCTGTCGTCCGATAGCGAAGGCGGTCGACCCCCTCGTCTGCCCGCAGCTCTGGCGGCGGCAAGCCCCGCCGTGGTCCGCTCCCGGATAAGTGACCTCTCGAACTCGGCAAGGGCACCGAAGAGGTGAAATACGAGCCGTCCTCCTGGCGTCGTGGTGTCGATGCTCTCGGTAAGCGAGAGCAGGCCGACACCTCGCTGGTCCAGCAATTCAGACGTCGACAGGAGCTGGCTCAGAGATCGAGCTAGCCGGTCCAGTTTCCAGACCACGAGAACATCGCCACGGCGTGCGAATTCCAGCGCCGCTTTAAGCTCCGGTCTGTCCCGTTGAGCACCGGACGCCTGCTCGCTAAAGGTACGCTCGCAGCCCGCTGCCGCCAGTGCATTCATTTGTAGCTGAGGGTTTTGGTCGACGGTCGATACTCGTGCGTAACCTAGCTTCACGGGACCTCCAAGAAACGTTCCGGTCGCTGTTTCTGACAAGAAGGGGTTTCAAGAAACAGTTCTTGGAAGCGCTTATGCGACCCTTGGCGGGTAAATCGCAACCAGTTCGACAGGCTCTCAAAAACCTACGTTTCTGAGGCCCGCGCTGGTCCGACGCAGACCGTGGCCTTTCCTGATGCGGCTTGGCATAGACGGTTGTTGGCTGCGCTGGCCGAGGCGGTGCTAATTCACATTCCTTGGCATCATCGGGAAGCGTCCACGCTGCCGCGGGACCGAGCGCACGAAAGTGGTGTTGACGTCCTCT
This sequence comes from Devosia sp. P3_B2, assembly GCF_056402875.1. Classification (NCBI taxonomy): domain Bacteria; kingdom Pseudomonadati; phylum Pseudomonadota; class Alphaproteobacteria; order Hyphomicrobiales; family Devosiaceae; genus Devosia; species Devosia sp. P3_B2. The sequence goes on from NZ_JBFUGO010000017.1 coordinate 27,600, forward strand.
TCGTCAAGGTCGGCATCGGCCTTTGGTGGAGGCGCCTCGGCTGCCTCCTTCAACCTCTCGACAATCTCCCGTTCGACTTCCGGCGAAAGCTTCTCGTGAAGGCTCGCTTTGTGCTCGGCCCGTCCAGGATAGGCTCGCTCGAGCATCGCTCCAATATAGCTATCTTTCGCTAGCGGAGTTCTGGAGCTCACACCGATCAGTCCAAGGTCGGCAAGTGCAGGGTCGGCGAGATATGTAGTTGCCAGCTCCGCGAGATGCGCCCGCAAGTCGTGTGCCCACGCGAATTGCTGGTCTTCCCTCAAGAAGAGCGGGACGACGCGGCGGTGAAGCTTGTCGCCGGAAATGAACGCCTGGCAGAATGGCAAGTAGTACAGATACGCCATGTCCGCGAAGTTAGACGACTTGTCCGGATCGATGTGCCCGCTCGCCATGGCGAAGGTCCTGAAGAACTCGACCAGCATCACGTGGCGCGCATAGGGTGCAAACTCCGCAAGCGGAGGGCCTCCGGCCTTCTTCCAGCGGGCGACCACTTTCGGTCGGTCGGCAGAAGAGATGTTGAACATCTCCAGCGCCGCCCGAAGGGTCTTGTGCCGCGCACCGCTGCGATCGATGATGCTCTCGGCAAACCGTTTGACGGTACCGAGATCCTTAAAGCTGAACCGTGCGGGAGAAGCTCCGGTAAATTCCTCGATGCTCTCTGGTGCATGGGCGAGAAACTCGCGCCAACGGCGCGCGGACCGGTATTCGTCCTCTCCGAACTGCCCCTTATGCCAGCGCTCGGCAGCAATGCTCTCCGGCGACTTCTCGTAGACAGTTCCAAGCCCCTCGGATGACTGCACGCGGCGCCCGCCGCGGATTACCGGTACGCCGCGAATGTCTACGGGAAAGCCGAGGAGTTCCCCCATCGCGATCTCGTCATGGGGAATGTTGGAGTAGCACCGCATGCTGGGTGTCTTGCCCGCGAGCGTGCTCACCAGCTTCTGACGCGCCGCCTCGTCGGTTATGTCGGACTTCTCGAGATCAGCGAGAACCTCCACGAAGAAGAGTGGCGTCATATTCGACATGAAATGCATGTCGAAGACCGCAGCCTCGTCGGCGTTGATCGAATGGATAAAAGACTTGTCGAAAATCGACATCAGCATGGGACCACTATAGTCGAGTCTCAGACGTCGGTGCGAGCAGATCTGTTAAGCGGGGCTAGCGCAGCCGACCTAAGGCGGTCCGCGTGTGGCACCTGGATCGGGCCACGTCTTTCGCAGCCGCCACATAGCCATCGTCAACGGCGACGGCGTTCCCCGACCAAGCGCATGACAAACTCTCCTTGGTCCACCGATCAGGGTCACGCCCGTCGGGGCCAGTATCAGCCTCATGCCTCGCTGAATTCAATCTTCGCCACCACTTCTTCCATGGCGTAGTGGACGAACTGCGCACCGAGGTCAGTAAGGACATATGGCTCCGTCATGTCGAAAGCCGACTTGGCGGTTCGTGGCGCTTGACTTGGTGGCGAGCGGCGCACCGGTGCTTTCCGCAGAAAATTGCCCGCGCCGTCAGTCTCAGCACCTGTCTCAGCACACTTCCGGTGCTCAGGTCACGGATAAGCATCTTGAAGAGGTCGGCGTCCGCAGAGTCCTCTCGCACTTGGGGACGGCCAAGGTTGTCCCATATCTCGCCGCGTGTGATGCCTGGACTGCGGTACACCTCTCCCACAACCTCGAAATGAAAGTCGGAGTAGAGGTTCACCCAGTCGATAAAGAGACGCACAACGTCATCGGAGGTCGTGTGGGCTGCAGCCGCGTTGGACAGGATATTGCGCATCCGCTGACGCTTGTATTCAGTATCGACTGACGACCAGTTCCGGAAGGCCTTCTTCAACAGCGGGCGACTCGACACGTTCGCGAACCTGCTCGTCCCGCATGTCGATGCGAGCCATAATCTCGGCAATCGTCTTTCCTTTTTCCCGCAGTTCGTCCTCAAGCATCTGCAGCCACTGCTTCAGGATTCTGGTCACTTGTTCTTGCTCAGTCTCCGACCAGTAGCCGACGCCAGCGGCAACCAGCCCCCCTACGAAGGGTATTGCTGAGCCCAATGCGTTAAGAGCCGCTCGCGCCGCCTTCTTCTTGCTATCCGGATCAAGCGCGCCTTTGTCGACGTCGCGTGACATCGACCGCCTCCTACCGGGTGACAGGTGGCGGCTGCAAAGCCGCCTGCTGATCCCGAGTAAGTGCGTGCCACGCGCTGTCCACCGCGCTGCGGGCCGCATGCCATTTCGCCAGATTCTCCATGATCCGCTGAGCAGTGGGCCATTGGCTGCCATCGGCGCTTACAGAATCACGGCTCATCATGGCTTCCATAGGAAGGCCCTGCCCTGTGTTGGAGAATGAGAACCTAGCTCGCTTCTGAGCTATCGTGTTGCCAATCTCGGCGATGGACTTTCCTAGTTCACTGATTTCCGCGTCGATTCTGACAAACTCGGCGCGGGCAGCGATGTAGTCGTCGATGCTCATGTCGCTTCTCCTCTACAGGTCGCATGGAACGCAACATTGCCATGTGCTCAAACACGGCGCGTGGATCGCGAGCTGGTTTTTAACAGAGTTTCGCTAGTACCACCGCGCCGCCCTGCCAGTGCGAACGAACGAAATCGAATGCACAGCCATTTGAAAAGTGATTGCCTACAGCATCGACAGCTGACCGCTGCCCGCTTGAGTAGCATGTGCCGGCATTTCCGGGCTTCTCGGGGTATCGGACCATTCAACCCGGCACGCACAACCCTGCTCTTCTCGGCTTGCCCGAGGTCCGCATTTGGCCCTATGCAGACCTTCGGGGCCATAGCTCGCTATCGGACTGAGATGCCACGGCGCTGCGTGCCATAGCCGGCCCGGACATAGACTTGCGCAGCCCGGATACGCCGTCTGCGACTGCAACCGTGGTGCCCTTAGTGGCATCGCTGGACTCTCCCTGGTGCAGCAAGTCTAGGGCGTCGTTTCCAGCAGTTCGGCCAGCGCGGACAGGATCGAGCCACCCTCATACGGCTTGCTGAAGAAGCGTGATCCAGTGGGTAGCTGGCTTTCAGACACGATGGTCATTCCCGAGGCAACCACTATCCTGATCGGAGGCCAGCGATCGCGAACGAAATGGGCCAGCTTCATGCCATCCATCGTCCCGGGCATATCTATATCGGTGAAAACCACCCGAATGTCGGTCCGCGCCTCGAGAATGCGAATGGCCTCATCGGCGTTCTTGGCTTCCACAGCCTCGTATCCGGCGCTTTCGACGAGATCCATCGCGGCAAGGCGGATCACTGCCTCGTCTTCTACTACAAGCACCGCGGCCTTAATATTTGACATGTCGCTCCCCTGGTGCCCAACAACCTCGCCTGACTCGGTAGGTTGCATCACTTCGTCAGGGATCCGCGGTCAGGGGACTGCGCCGTCGCATCGCGCACGATCGCCAGGCCGGAATGAACGATCTCGACCTTGGTACCCGGGGCAGCACGTCCGATCTGCACCTCAGCCTCCAGTTGGCTCGCGAGGGCCTCGACGATGCTGGTGCCGAGTCCGGGCTTGGCAACTTCGGGGTCTGCCGACATGCCGACCCCGTCATCAGCGACCGACAGTGTCCAGTTGGGACCGCGCGCCTGGTACTGGACGTTTATCTGGCCATGTCGACCTTCGGGAAAGGCGTGCTTGAGAGCGTTGATTACAAGCTCGGTTACAATCAGCCCCAGACTTATCGACGTATCCGAGCTGACGATGGAGTCGTCGACCGTGATGCGGATGGACAGCCTTGCGGGGTCTTCGATCATCGAGGCCCCGAGGCTGGCGCACAGCTGCGTGAAGTAGGGACGAAGCGCCACGTCCCCTTCGTTCGTTTGTGCGAGCTGCTGCTGCACGGAAGCGATCGACATCACCCGACTGTGGGCATCCTTGAGGTGACCGCGTGTCTCTTCGGACTGAACGCGTCGGGCGCTCTGCAGTAGGACACTGGCGATGATCTGGAGGCTGTTGGCGATACGGTGCTGCACTTCGCGCAGCAGAACGGCCTTGTCGCGGATCAGGTCGTCCTTGAGTTTCTCGCTGGCGCGCGCCTTCGTGACATCTGCGATGGCCAACAGCAGCCGTACGCGCACCTTGTCCTCGTAGTCGAGCCGATGGGCATTCAGCACCAGGTGCCGGACCGCCTGTTCCGGCCGGCGAAGGTCAAGCTCGTAGGCGTGGATCTCGGCGGCCCCCGAAGCGGTCGCCGCCAGCAGCGAGCCCAGTTGCGGCACATTCCATTCCCCGGCGCCCATCTCCAGTACAGGCTTGCCCTGAAGGGTCGCGGGATCGATGTTGAACGCCTCGCAGAAAGACGTGCTCGCAGCGACGACCGTGAGGTCGCCAGCGACAAGAAGAAGCGGTGTGTCTGAAGTCGCAATCACCGCAAGCATCAAGCTGAGGGCTGCGCTTGCAGGGAACTCGTCGTGGGCATCCATCGCTGGGCCCTCCGTGCCGGAGGCTCGCTAGGCGAAAGCCATCCCCGGAGGCAACGGCGTATCAGCCGTGCCGACCTTCCCCTATCACCTATTCGAGTTCGGCCGGCAGGTGTTCGCGTGAGTGCCGGGTTTGTGTTGAGCGGAGCGACCATCGGAGACGGCTTGCAGTTTTTGTCTCCTTCTGGCGCGAAGCGGACCATGATCCCATCGGTTCACCCGCCGATGGGGCTGAAAATAATGGTCTACAACATCAGCACGTCACCGCAGCCCGCATGTAAAGCATGGTGCAAGCATCTCAGGGCTTCTCGCGCGTTCGATCCGGCCTTCCGGCGTACACAACCGTGCTGATTTCGGCGCGCCGGATGTCCGCTAATGGCCCAAGCCGCCATCGCGTCTTGGCGCGCTGGGCCTCGTGTTCTAGGTTGTCCAACTCGTTCCAGGCAACTCCGAGAGTGCTAAGATGGCGTCCACATTCACCGTGCACGAGGCGTCCGGGTATGAGCAGCTCATGGGGCGATGGAGTCGCAAGCTGGCACCCGCATTCATCGAGTTTGCGGGGCTCGCTGCCGGCGAGAAGGTGCTCGACGTCGGGTGTGGTACGGGCAGCCTGACATTTGAACTCGCCACACGAAGCGAGCCCGTCGAGATCCGAGCCATCGACTACGCTCCGGCATTCGTCGAGGCCGCGCGGCAGGCTAATACCGATCCGCGGGTCACGATCGAACAGGCGGACGCTACTGCATTGCCCTTTGGGGATCGGACATTTGATCGTGCGATGGCGATGCTGGTGTTGCACTTTGTCCCGGACACGCCGCTGGCAATCAGAGAAATGCGCCGAGTCGTCAGGCCAGGCGGCGTCGTGGCGGCGGTGGTGTGGGACCATCTGGGTGGCATGTCCGGGATGCGTATGATCGTGGACACCATCGCAATGCTGTCGGAAGGTGGGCGCCAGCTTCGCAACCGCTATGTCTTCCAGCCAATGATGCAGCCTGGCGAAATGAAGCGAGCCTTCGTCGACCAAGGACTGGACAACGTGGCGGAGGAACAGCTGATGGTCCGCATGGACTACCGCGACTTCGATGACCTGTGGGCGCCCATAGCTGCCGGCGAAGGACCGCTTGGCAAGTTTGTTGGCCAACTCGAAGCAGAGGAGCTCAATAGAGCAACCGCCGCAGTTCGAGATGCATATGAAAGCGGGAGACCTGACGGCCCGCGTTCGTTCGCCAGTTTGGCGTGGGCCTGCCGCGGGATTGTTCCGTAACCGGCGGCACTTCGGCGGTCCCACCCTCGATCGCGCGACACGGGTTTCTCCTTTTGGCGCTTGGGGACGGTGGGGCGCCCCGTCAAGGGGAGGTTGCTTGACCCCCCCGAGCATCCAGATGCGGGAGCAGCAGAACGCTTTCCTGCTCGTTGGGATCTGTTCGGGCAACTATGGCGGAAGCCGGTGACGCGGTCAGGTTGGCCGGTAGGTGCGGCACCCCTGCAGGGATGTAGAACAGATCCCCGGCGTCGGCTGCGATGTGGTGTTCCAGCTGTTCCCCGTACCAGGCGTCAATCCGACCCGAAAGCACGTAGATCGCCGTCTCGTGGTGTTCGTGGAGGTGTGGTTTGGCGCGGGCACCCGGCGGCATAGTCAGCACGTGCATGCAGATTGCCTGCGCACCCACTGTTTCCTTGGATATGCCATGCAGGTAGGTCAGGTCCTGCTTCCCCTGGTAGGTCGAACCAGCGCGAATGAGCTGGCAGGTAGGGCTCGCCTCATTCATTCGAATTTCCTTATTGAAGGTTGTGGAAGGAGCGCCGGCGCCTGCGGCGGAAGCTTTTCCGGCGGGTTGCTGCGGTGAATCGTCATGATTAGACTCCTTTTGATCTTTTGTGCCCGACCAGCAATTCAGCGCCGCGCCCCGTTTGGCGGCCTCGATCAGTTCTCTCACGCTAACTGCCGACTCTACGCCGCCGCGACGCTGATCGGTTTCCACGTCAGAGGCGGTCAGAACGCCTAATACGCGAGCGCGGGGAGTTTCCCCTTGAACGGTGAATCGATGAGTTGCTTGAGCATGAAGTCGGCGACGTCTGCGCGTGAAATGCGCGTGCCACCGTTCGGCAGGCCGTCGCGGACGACGCGATAGTTCCTGGTGCGGGGCCCATCTGTGAGCGCCATCGGCCGGACCGCGGTCCAGTCGAGGGTCGATCGCTGTAGGTACCGCAGCGCGAGACGGTGGTCGGCGAGCGTGTGGCGGATGCCGAGGCGTACGGCCCACACGAGTAGCGCGGTCAGGGGATGATGCGAGCTTTCGGACAAGACGCCGAAATTTGAGAGGACGATGAGCCGGCTGACGTCGGCGCTGCTCATGGCCTCTATGAGATTGGTGGTCGCGGTCGAATAGAGTTGCGTCGGCCCACGGCGATGGTCGCTACCCAAGGCACTGATGACAGCGTCGTGGCCCGCGACGGCCTTGCGGACATCGGCATCGTTCGTCGCATCGCCCTGCGCCAAGGTGAGGTGCTCATGGATTGGCAATGACGATGGATTGCGTGCGAATGCCGTCACGTGATGACCTGCATCGAGCGCCTGCTCGACAGCAAGACGTCCAACACCTCGGCTCGCGCCGATGATCAGGATGTTCATGGGAAGGGTCCTTTGGTAGTCTGGTTATTTCGCTCGCTCAGCCGGCGTACCCGCCCTCGTCGCGAAACTCGCGGTCGAAATCGAGGTTCGCGGCGAACCATTCCGTGGGTCCGGCTTGCCACCAATATCGGATAACGGCGATGGCCTCGGCCGGCACTGCTGCCGGATCCGGTGCAGGATCGATGTTCTGTTCCAATGTCGGAATCTCGGTGTGCTGGAGAAGTCGGGCTATTGTGGTCATGGTCTGTGTTCCTCAAGCGCATGAGGTGATGGTGCGGCGAGCGCGCGGGGCACAAGAACCAAGACGGCGACCAGGGCGATTGCGCCCAGGCCGGCAAGGATCGGCCAATCGTCGAGGGTCGGCTTCAGCACCATGTCGATGACGACCAAGACGAGGATCGTGCCGTCGAACGAGGCCGCAAGAAGTACCTGACGGGCGAGCCGAACTGCGTCCGCGGACCGTCCCGCCGCGCGGAGCGCAAGGATGCGCTCGATGCGCGGCCCGAGAACAGTTGCGCCGAGAACTATGACGGCGGCGATGCCACCCAAACCAATCAGCACCCAGAGGTCCAGCCAGAGGTCGCCAAGCCAGGTCATGCCCAGGCCGAAGGCGAGGGTCGCCAAGGAGGCGGGCACGAAGATGCGCTGGGCACACCATTTGAGCTGCGCGATCGTGTCCAACAGTTGCTCGTCGCTCCGGCTTCGAGCGGCCATCATACCGAGCGCGGTGCCAAGGAGGCCGCCGCCCACCCACGCGGTTGCGGACAAGACGTGAAGCGTCTTGAGAACAGAAAAGAGGTCCATATCTACCTCCACCGTGCGGAGGGTGCGATGGGGCGAAGCACGGCCTCGCGGGGGTCGTCGTGGACGACCAACAGCGCGCCCTGGCCGCGTTCTTTGCTACTGGAGAAGTAGTGGCGCGGCGGGGCGGCGCGCGCGTCCCTTGTCCGTTGACGATTGGTCATGAGCTCCTCGTTTGTGGAGTGTGGCGAACGTCCGCTTGTGGCGCGAGGCAGACCTCGTTCGAGAGGCAACGATGCTAGAAGCGCCGGGTCGAGGCCCGCGCCCTCTGTGCTGACTCGGGCGCACGCGTTGGAAAGGTCCCGGGCATTCGCTCGGGGCCCTTTTCGTTCAAGGCTTGGCTAGGGCGTTACCACCGCGTGGAGCGGCTGGAACGTCACCTTGGGATGAATGCCCGCCGGCAGGTTGGGGGCAACGTGGGCTGCAAAGAACTGCGCCGAATTCTCCCTGGCTTCCCACACCTCGATCACGCGCCAACCGGTTTCGGTCTGGTGCGCGCTGTGCATCAGGAAGCCGGGCGCGCTCTTCATCGCCTCCGAGACGGCCTTGAGCGTTGCTTCGTAACCGCCCGGCGTCTGGCCGGCGATTTCGGCGATCATCATGATGGCCATGTTGTTACTCCGTGTCGGTAATTTCAGCCGGCGAAGCCGCCGGCATCGAGAAAGGCCTGCTCCTCGTCAGTGGTAGGTCGGCCGAGGATGGCGTTGCGGTGCGGGAAGCGCCCGAAGCGCTGGATGATCTCGCGGTGGTGCTGCGCTCGGACCGAATGGGGCGGGCCGAGGTGCCAACTGAGTCGCACCGAGCGGTCCTGGTCGACCATGTCCTCCGAGTGCGCGAAGGGCAGATAGAAAAACACGCGCAGCGCTGCTTCCACCGCGAGGTCGTATCCCCAGTCAACTGCCGCGGTCGCCACGTATCGCGCGAGGGGGTCGGTGGTGTACATGCACGGCGTGCCGCGGAAGGCGTTGCGCGGGAATTGGTCGAGCAACAGTACCAGGGCAAGTGCGCCATAGGGGGCATCTGCCCAGTCGGCCAGCTCATCGCGCGCGGCCATCTCGTGCAGGCCGAGGAAGCGGGATCGAAACCGTTCGTCGAAGGCTGTGTCCTTGGCGAACCAAAGTCCGGGCCCGGATTCCTTCCAGAACTCGACCATCGCGGCCGCGTCACCAGGAATATCCGGGTATGGCCGGGTGGCGACGTCCGCGGGGGTTTTTCTCAGCGCGAGCGCTTGGCGGAAGGCCATCATCCTGAGAACCCTCCGTTGCGGAGGAACAATTCCACGTCTGCGAGCGCTTCCAGCTTGGATAGCTTGCGTGCAGGGCGGCGAGGCCGCTTGGGAGCGGCGGCGTCGGGACGGGAGACATAGTCTCGCGTCGCTATGCGATCGCCGATAAGCATCAGGTTCTTGTACATTCGATAGATTCCAGTTGATCGCCCAACCCGCGGTCGTCTGATTGCCAGATTGCCGTATACTGAAGCCAGTGATATGATTTCAGCATTATGCTGCACGAAATTGATCTATCTCGTATCGATCTGAACCTGCTGGTGCTTTTCGAGGTCGTTCTCGATGAACTCAACGTGGGGCGAGCTGCTCTTCGCCTCAATCTGTCGCCCTCGGCGGTCAGTCACGGGCTCGGCCGGCTGCGTTCGCAGCTCAACGATCCGTTGTTCCTGAAGACGCCGAAGGGTGTCGTCGCCACCGAGCGGGCGCTGGCTTTGGCTGAGCCGGTGGCCGATATCCTGGCGCGCGTACGACGCGTCATGGCCACGGCCGAGCCGTTCGATCCCCTGACTTCACGACGCCGTTTCATCATAGGGTCGCCGGACGGCAGCGCCATCGTGCCGCTGCCGATGCTGCTCGCCGACCTCGCGGCCAAGGGGCCGGGCATCGATATTGGCACACGCCAGCTCATGCCCGACCCCGCACAGCTGCGGCCGTGGGATCCGGTGTTCGAGGAACTGGACGCCCGGCGCGTCGATATCGCCGCGGTCACCTTTGGTGAGGTGCCGTCGCGCTTCGTGGCGCGACCGCTCTACACCGACGAATTCGTCGTCGTTGCGCGCAAGGGGCATCCGTTCCTTGCAGAGCCCACGCTCGACGCCTATTGCGCCGCCAACCACGTCGTCGTCTCGGGTCGCGCCGACCCCGCGAGCTACACCGGCGAAGTTCTGGCATCGCTCGGGCGGTCACGCCGTGTGCAACTTACCGTACCGCTTTTCGTCGTGGCGCTGGCTACGATCGCGGAGTCGGATCTCATCGGCTCCATGCCCAAGCGACTGGTCGCGAGTCTCTCCGATCGCCTCGGGCTGGCCAGTGCACCCCTGCCGTTCGACCATGGGCGGCCCAGCCAGGTGAGCCTGGTCGTGCCGCGCGTAGCGCTGATGGATGCCGGACTCGCCTGGCTCGTCGGCCGCATCGAGCAGCTCGTGATGGAAACTGTCGTCGTGTGACCGTTGCTAGGCGATTCCAGCCCTCGCCCTACAGATGTGCAGAGCCGGCGCCCGACAGCTTTCTCAGCGACCGCTTGTGGCGCAAAGCGGACACCCGTACACCGCCAATGGCGCCTGCGGGCCTTAGAACAATACCCACGTCACGGAATGGTCTCGCTCCACGGGCGAAGGTTGTACGCCGACGACGAGCGGAGCCTTCTTGCCGACGCGCAATAACTGGGAGCCGCCTACTCAGTCAGGTTTTGCTGCGCGCCTCCCTTGGGCAGCATTCGCCTCAGTTCAAAGGGCGTTTCAACGCGATGAAATCGACGGGCCGAAAGCAGTCGCGCATGGGCGACGGTGACCGAGTGGATAGGTCCTTCGATCCGCTCCACCCAGAACGCCAGAAACCCGGCGAGCACGGGAAACTCAGGGTAGGTGTCGTAGTGTTGCCAGATGAAATCCTGAAATAGGGACCGATGGTCCGGCATCCGATAGACGATCTGCGCCGTGGTGAGCCCGTAGCCGACATTAGCCTCCGTATCGCGGAACCCGGACATTCAAAGAACCTCCTGGAGCTAGCTTGCGGGCTCCAGACTGATGTCGATCAGCTTTGATTTCAAGCCGGTAGCCGGACCTCAAAAAAACTGATCCGAGCCTCTTGAAGGCAAGAATCTCCGCTCCTAGTTCATTTTTGCCTGGGCGCGGGCGCGTCCGGGCGACACTCACATCGTTGCATCTCAATGGAGGAAGCTTTGACGAAGTTCCGTCCCTTGCATGACCGTGTCGTGGTCAAGCGCATCGACGCGGAGCAGAAGACCGCCGGGGGTATCATCATTCCGGACACCGCCAAGGAAAAGCCGCAGGAGGGCGAGGTCGTCGCCGTCGGGCCTGGTGCCCGCGACGAGCGCGGTCAGCTGATCGCCATCGAACTCAAGCCCGGAGATCGGGTGCTTTTCGGAAAGTGGAGCGGCACCGAGGTCAAGCTCGATGGCGAAGAGCTCCTGATCATGAAGGAAAGCGACATCATGGGCGTCATCGAGCCCGTCGCTGAAGTCAAGAAGGCCGCCTGAGGCCTTCGTCCACCCAGAGTCAAATCTCGTTACGTCTCAAGGAGTGACGACAAATGGCTGCTAAAGAAGTCAAGTTCTCCCTCGATGCCCGCGACCGGATGCTGAAGGGCGTCGATACACTTGCCGACGCGGTGAAGGTCACACTTGGCCCGAAGGGCCGCAATGTCGTGATCGAAAAGAGCTTCGGTGCTCCGCGAATCACCAAGGACGGCGTGACCGTCGCCAAGGAAATCGAACTCTCCGACAAGTTCGAAAACATGGGCGCGCAGATGTTGCGCGAAGTCGCCAGCAAGCAGAATGACCTCGCCGGCGATGGCACGACTACCGCGACCGTACTCGCCCAGGCCATCGTCAAGGAAGGTGCCAAGGCGGTGGCTGCGGGCATGAACCCGATGGACCTCAAGCGCGGCATCGATCTCGCCGTCGGCACTGTCGTCGACGAGCTCAAGAAGAATGCCCGCAAGATCACGTCGAACGACGAGATCGCCCAGGTCGGTACTATTTCGGCCAATGGTGAGACTGCCATCGGCAAGATGATCGCCGAGGCCATGCAGAAGGTGGGCAACGAAGGCGTCATCACCGTCGAAGAAGCCAAGACCGCCGAGACCGAACTCGACGTCGTCGAAGGTATGCAGTTCGACCGTGGCTACCTCTCGCCCTACTTCGTGACCAACCCCGACAAGATGCGGGTCGAACTCGAGGACCCGTACATCCTGCTGCACGAAAAGAAGCTCTCGAACCTGCAGCCGATGCTGCCGGTACTCGAAGCCATCGTGCAGACTGGCAAGCCCCTCCTGATCGTCGCTGAGGACGTGGAAGGCGAAGCACTCGCAACGCTGGTCGTCAACAAGCTGCGGGGCGGGCTGAAGATCGCGGCCGTGAAGGCTCCAGGCTTTGGCGATCGGCGCAAGGCCATGCTCGAAGACATCGCCATTCTCACCGGTGGCAATGTCATCTCCGAGGACCTCGGCATCAAGCTCGAGAACGTCACGCTTGAAATGCTCGGTACCGCCCGGAAGGTGACCATCGAGAAGGAGAACACCACCATCGTCGATGGCGCCGGCTCAAAGGCCGACATCCAGGGCCGGGTCGCGCAGATCAAGGCTCAGATCGAGGACACCAGCTCCGACTACGACCGCGAGAAGCTGCAGGAACGGTTGGCCAAGCTCGCCGGCGGCGTCGCCGTGATCCGCGTTGGCGGTTCCACCGAAGTCGAGGTGAAGGAGAAGAAGGACCGCGTCGACGACGCCATGCACGCAACCCGGGCCGCTGTGGAAGAAGGCGTTCTGCCGGGTGGCGGCGTCGCCCTGTTGCGCGCGGCAAAGGCCCTCGAAGGGCTGAAGCCCGACAATGCCGACCAGCGCACGGGTGTCGATATTGTGCGGCGGGCCATCCAGTGGCCAGCCAAGCAGATCGCGCTCAATGCCGGCGAGGACGGTTCCGTTATCGTGGGCAAGCTGCTGGAAAGCACCGACTACGCCCATGGCTGGAACGCCCAGACCGGTGAGTACGGCGACCTCTATAAGTGGGGTGTCATCGATCCCGCCAAGGTTGTGCGCGTCGCAATCGAGGATGCGGCTTCGGTCGCGGGACTGCTGATCACCACGGAAGCGATGATCGCTGAGAAGCCGAAGAAGGACGCTCCGCTGCCGGCAGCGCCCGGCGGCATGGACTTCTGAGTTGCGAAGGGCCGGTTTCGACCGGCCCTTTCTTTTACTATGCAAAGTCCTGGTGGCCTCAGGCGTCCGCTTCTGGCGCAACGCGGCCTCTGACGATTGACCGCTCTTGAGCCCAAAGCCGACATCGGCGGCGGCTTCCGCCTGCCGGATGGCGGCGCGATGACCTCGTGGATAGCGTCGCCCAAGCTACCAACATTGCCGATAGCTGTAGCCGACAGCTCGGTGATCAGCGTGCTGCGGTGCTGCGGGTGTTCCCCAACCAGGGTGTCGACCATGTAAGCCAGCCGATCGGCGTTGCCGTTGCCGAACATCAGAACGCCATCGAGATGGACCATCTCGCCATCATCGGAGTCGATCACCCGTTTGGTGGCAGCAATCAGCAACGGTCGGCGGTACTCGTAGCCGGGTGCGGCATACTCTGACCGCCGGCAAACGATGTTGTAGAGGCTAGTTGGTCCATCTCGACCCAGCCAGCCGGCGATGCGAGCTTGGGCTGGCACCGCTGATACAGGCGGCCGATATCGGCCGAGTGGAGAGTAGCGGTGAGGCGGTAAGACCGGTCATTCAGCAGCTGTCGGTCGAAGCCTCGGCGCCGGAACTGATTTTCCGCGAGATGAAGCCCGACTTCGCCGAAGTGCGGCTGATCAGGGTTATGGATAGGGTTGAACGTTTCCGTCATGTCTTACCTTTCGGCCGCACCGCGAAATTGCGTTGAGCGGCGATCGTTAGGGAAAACACTGCCGGCTCAAAGCCGGGACTCATGACGAATAACGGTCGGTATAGTGGCCGTCGGAGAGCGGAGTCAACACCCTCGTGGGTTCGTCGAACGGTCCCACCACCGGCACAAAATTAATGGTCTACAACATCAGCAGGTTATGGCCACCGGCCGCCGCCACTTCGAGGGCGCGGCGGGCGACTTCCTGGCCGCGGACTTCGGACAGGTCCGGGAGACCTGTTGCGTCGGTTTGCCGCCGCGGCACCGGCCGGGTGCAAAGCTGGAAGCCGCCGAGGTGGTTGACCAGCGCCAGGAGCGTCTGCGGCGCGACGATTTCCAGGTCGTCGCCTGCCCACGCCGCCTCGGGCCCCGCGCTTTCAGCACAGATGATGCCCATGTCGCGCGACAGCGCGGCGATCGCCGCAGGCAGCACCCCGGCGGTCGGCGCCAGCCGGCCATCTAGGCCGAGTTCACCCAGCGCCAGATAACCCTCCAGCGCGTCGGACGGGATGGCGCCGATGGCCGCCATCAGCCCGAGCGCGATCGGCAGGTCGTAGTGGCTGCCCTCCTTGGGGAGATCGGCCGGCGCGAGATTCACGGTAATGCGTTTGGGCGGCAGGCTGAGGCCGGAAGCATAAAGCGCGGCGCGCACCCGCTCGCCGGATTCCTTCACCGCCTTGTCAGGCAAACCGACGAGAAAGAAGTTCGGAAGCCCCGGCGCGATCTGCACCTGGACGTCAACCGGCACCGCCTCGATACCCTGAAACGCTACGGTCGCGACCCGCGTGACCATCACTACGCCCCCAACTATCCCCACGCCGAACGCTATCAGGAGAATTACGGATGGTGCAAGAACATTACGGGAACAGCACATCGGAACAACAATAACCGCCGGCGCATTCAGCTTGCCGTCGTCCTGCTCAGCACGTAGCGCCGATGCCGGATAAGCTCACCGCGGGAGCGAGACCTGGGCTCGACTGTATCCATGCCACGTTGCCGCTCCGGCTATTGTGTGCGATCGACGCCGTACCAGATCTGCCGGGCCACCCGGTTGAGCGGCGCGGTGATCCGCCATTTGGAGGTTCGGTTGACGCGCTTCGCCAGCCCGGCCATGTCTGGAACACGTCCGTGCAGGATCTTGACGCCGCCGCCGATCGCGCCCGGATAAGGCAGCCGATAATTGTAGGCCATGGGCAGCACTGCGAAGCGGATATCGGTGTGGTAGAGCGCGTGGCGGAACGGCTGCTGATCCTGCTTGAGGCCTGTCTCGGTATGCCGCGCTGACCAGAAATCGAGGAAAGCATCGGTTTCGGCATCCTTGCGCAGCGCCACCAATCCGGAATTCAGCTTGGGGAACGATATCGGGATGCCGTCATCGTCCGACACTCCGCCCCGCTGCTGCAGCTCGACGGTCCAGAAGGGCGTTACGGCCGCCGCCAGCGGGAAGCGATCGAGGATCGTGAACAACTCGGGGACCGGATCGCAGACGAAGGTGTCGGTGTCAATGAACACCGTTCGGGCGAACGGACTGTGTCGCATTGCCCACATCTTGAGCGACTTGACGTGCATGCCTGGGGGCGGCGCGATCTGGATGTCGAACAAGTGCTGCGGCATGGGCTTGTCGGCAACAATCGCCACTGCAGCCTGAGGCATCACCGCCTTGATGCTTGCCGCGGAGCGTTCGGCTTCGATGAGCCAACGGTCGCCCCTGGCGCAGTAGAGAAATCCCTGGTCGGACATGTGCACTTCCGCCGGCCTACATCTGAACGTGATTTCTGATCAGCCCCGGCGCGAAGTAGGCGACGATTTCGGCGCCGTAGATCACCAGCGCGTAGCCAGCTCCAAAAACGAACGAGCCGCTTGCCGTGAGCGGATCGAGACCCAGCGGGCGGGCACGTGACGCGATCGTCTGCCCGTTCCTGCCGATGGTACGCACCAGCCGTACGGCGCCGCCGAGCGGGCTGGCGTGCAGCCAGCCCAGCGGTCGCTTGTGCCGCCGCCAGTAGACATTGTCGTAGCCCTGGCAGACGGCACGGATGAACGCATGCCGCAGTCCTTCGGGCGCAGGGTGGCTGACAGTCGCATCGGCCGCCCGCCAGATCTGTATGCCGTCGGCCTTGAGACGGCCCGCCAGCTCGACGCATTGCCCGCGATAGCTGCCGGCGCGGCGGAAGCCGTAGCGCTCGAGGATCTCGCGCTTGAAGGCGACGTTGTTGGCGTAGAAATGTCCGGTCGGGCTGACGCCGGTGTGCTTGGGGTTGGGTTCGAAGAACCAGAAGCCCGAGAACAGGCGGTCGAGCAGCGTGTCCCTTGCAAGGTAGGTGTGGCCGCCGACCACCTGCACGTCATCCCGATCCACCGCCCCCAGCATGTGGCCGAGCCAGCCGGCATCCGGGATGACGTCGCTATCGAGGAAGACGACCGTATCGGCGGTGGCCGAGGCCGCGCCAAGGTTCTTCTGCTCGAAATAATGCAACCCGGGGGCTGCGATGTAGCGGATATCGCCGGGCCAGTTTGCCGGGTCGAGTTCTTGATCGACGGTTGAGCGCGGCACGGCGACGTCGATCTCGCCCGGATCATAGGCGACGAGCAGCTCGAACCGGGTGTTGTGCGACCGGGCGTAGTCCCTGGCTTGCTCACCGAGCCTCGACAGCATCTGGCGTGCCCGGTCGACATCGGACAGCAGCGCGTTTTCCCACTCGATCACGATTGAAGCAGTTGATGGCAATTTTGGCCCCCCGACCGATTGCCATCAGAAGCTATCAAACTGTCCGGCGCAGCGCGAGTCCCGCGTTAACCATGCTGGAATAACAAAGGGTTAGCGCAAGGTTTCGTTAAGCGCGCCATGTTGATTCAAAGGCTTCCGATCTCTGTCCGAAAGCCAGACGACCAGCATGCTTGCCGCCGCCCGCCCCGCGTTTCCGTTCGCCAAATCCCTGCTGCTGGTCGGGCTAACCCTGCTGCTTGCCGCCTGCGGGCGCTCGCCTACGCATGACTATCGCGGCATCCCCGGCGACAACGATCCGCATGACGGGGTGCGACGGGCCTGGGGCCTGCCGATCCAGGGGCTGGATGTGGCGCGCTACCAGGGCCGCGTCGATTTCAACGCGGCGCGGGGTGGCGGGGTGCACTTCGTCTACATCAAGTCGACCGAGGGCAAGGACTATATCGACCCCAATTTCTACGATAACTGGCGCGGCGCCCAGGCGGCCGGCCTGGCGCGTGGCGCCTATCATTTCATGACCTGGTGCAGCCTCGCCTCGCAGCAGGCCGCGTGGTTCAAGCGCATGGTGCCGAACGATCCGGACGCGCTGCCGCCGGTGCTCGATCTCGAGTGGAACAACCACTCGAGCTGCAAGAACAAGTTCAACCGCGAGGACGTGCTGGAGAAGGTTCGCGTAATGCTCGCCGAGATGGAGCGGCACACCGGCAAGGTGCCGATCATCTATACCGACATGAACTTCTACAGCGACATCCTCGCCGGCGAGCACTTCGATTCCTCGTTCTGGTTGCGCTCGACTGCCGCCGAACCCCACACCAAGTATGGCGACGAGCCGTGGCTGTTCTGGCAGTGGACGCAGACCGGCACGATGTCGGGCGTGCGCACCGAGGTCGACCGCAACGCGTTCTACGGCAGCGAGGGCGACTGGGTGACGTTCCTGCTCACCGGTTGCGACCCGCGTACTGTCGACCGGCTGGGCCCGCAGGGACGCTGCCAAAGCCACAAGTAACGGTGCGTGAGTGCTTGGCGGCCTTGTCAGTATTTCGCCTTGGTTCTAGCCTCACGTAGTGATTTGCCGGCGGAGTCGGCACGAAACAATGGAAGGGGATACGCTATGGCCAAGGGTCAGCTGAAATCCAACAAGGAAGCCAAGAAGCCCAAGAAGGAAAAGCCGAAAGTGCTGGCGACGGCCGGGATGACCCCCGCCACTGCCGCCCCGGCGAAAAAGAAGTAATCGGGCTGATCGATCATTGTTCAAGGGCCGTGGCATCGCTGCGGCCCTTCGCTATTTGATCAAGGCGCCGGGGTGATGTTCCACCACTCATCGAGCACGCCGCAGAGCAGGCCCGCTGGGCCGCCCGGCGCTGCAAAGGTGAGACGGAAGACGCCATCGACCTCGCGATGCACGCCCTTCTTCAGATCGGTGAAAGCGGCGTGCCAGTGGGCATAGGCCATCGGTCCATCCACCGCCCACAGGCTGAACGAGAATTCGATGTCACGCTGCCGCGCGACGACATCGGTGTCCCAGTAGGCGCGGATACCGGCATGGCCGGTGAAGGGTGGCCTGAAGCGGGTCTCGTGATAGAGCCCGTCAGGCACGAACAGCGAGACGATCAGCTCGGTGTCCTGCGTCACCCACGCCTGCTGGTAAAGCGCGAGCCAGGCAACCGCCTGCTCCGGCGTAACGCCGAGATCAGCCACCGAGCACACCGCTCTGCTTTACCCCATCCAGCAGGAACTGCACGGCGAGCGCCGCGAGCAGCACCCCGACGACGCGGCTGACCACGGCGAGGCCGGTAATGCCGAGCAGCCGCTGGATCGGGATAGCAACGAGCATCACCAGGTAGCAGAGCAGCAGGATCGCCAGTAGCGCCACGACCACGATGAACCAGGCAAGATTGAAGCCGCCGCCGGTGCCGGTGGTCAGAAGGATCACCGCGCTGATGGCGCCGGGACCGGCGAGCAGCGGCGTCGCCAGCGGGAACACCGAGATATCGGAGCGGTGCTGCGCTTCGTTTTCTTCCTCCGGCGTCGTGCCGGTGCCGCCCGAGTGGCGGGCGAACACCATGTCGATCGAGATCAGCAGCAAGAGGATGCCACCGGCGATGCGCAGCGCCGGCAACGTGATGCCGAACAAGCGCAGCAGCACCTCGCCGAATACCGCGAAGAACAGGAGGATCACGCCGGCGATGACGGTGCCGCGCAGCGCCATCGAGCGCCGCTCAGCCTGGGTGTTCTTCTGTGTCAGCGCCGCGTAGACGACCAGCAGATCCGCGGGCCCAAGGGTGGCGAAGAACGTGGTCAGGGCGAGGAGAAGCGTATCGACGGGCATGGCGGGACAATGGCCGAGGCCGGGCCGAAAGGCGAGAGGGCGCGAAGGATTTCACCTGGGCGCGCAAGACCTCCGCAAATCAGCCGCAAAGCCGCCCGACTGAACAGCGGCTGCCATGACCATTACCCTCGACGCATCGCCGATCGATGTGCTGCCTCAGCCGCGACCGCTGTGGGGGACGCTGGCGTCGTTCGGCCTGCATGGCGCGCTGCTAGCGCTGTTGCTGATCGGGCCGAACATACAGCGATTGCGACCGGTGATGCCGCGCAGCATTGCCGTCGAGATGATCACGGCAGCGCAGTTCGCGGCACTGACACGGCCGCCCGAACCCCCACCAGTCGCGGTGGAGCCCACTCCCACCGCACCATCCACCGCCGCGGCGCCGGCAGCCGATGCGCCCGCCCCCATCCCGAAGGCCGCATCTGGCGGCACCATCCGCGCCACCGATTTCTATGCCGGAAGCCTGCTGGCCGAGCCGGCGAGTGCGAACCTGCGCGAGACGATGAAGACGCTCGATGGCAGCGAGCGCGTGGTGCAGCTGTGCAGTATCGAAGCAATCGAGCAGATCCGCCGCGCCCGGCCGGAATTCGATCCGGACACCGTCGTCGCTTATGCGATGGCCGACATGGCGGTGCGCGACGGCGCGCTGATCGCCGATGGAGGCGCTTTCCGCAGCCGGCGCGAGTGGTATGAGGTGCGGTTCAGTTGTACGGCCGCTGCCGACCACTCAGCAGTCGAGCAGTTTGAGTTTTCGGTGGGTGAGTTTATCCCGCACGAGCTGTGGGACGCGCATTATCTCACGGCGGCAGAGGACGACGACGACTGATCGGGCCGGATGGGGCACGGCTCGCGCGAGCACCTAACTGTCGTTCAGGATGGTTTCGACAAGCTGGTTCGGGGCCTCGAATGGGGCGCCGGCCGTCACGGCAACAATGGCGATGTTCAGGTCCGGAGACCGAACGGCCTTGGCCGGCCATTCGGCCAGGTGCCGGCCGCGAAGTCGTCGATGGCTCGGGAGCCATGGGAGCGAGCGACGGCGATGAAAGCTCGCAGCGCCGACAAGCGATGCGAGCGGTTGCACCGCGCCTAGCTCCGCCGCTTCTCGATCGCGTCCCAAATCATCACGGCGATATCCGGCCCGCCGAAACGCTTGATTTCGCGGATGCCGGTGGGCGACGTGACGTTGATCTCGGTGAGGTAGTCGCCGATCACATCGATACCGACGAAGATCATGTCGCGCTCCTTCAATGCCGGCCCGATGGTGGCGCAGATTTCGCGCTCCCGCTCGGTCAGCGGGGACAGTTCCGGGCGGCCGCCAACATGCATGTTGGAGCGCGCCTCGCCATCGGCGGGGATGCGGTTGAGGCCGGCCACCGGCTCGCCATCGATGATGATGATGCGCTTGTCGCCCTTGCGCACATCCGGCAGGTACTTCTGCACCATGAAGGGCTCGCGGAAGCTCTGCTCGAACAGCTCGATCAGCGAGTTGAGGTTCTGGTCGCCCTCCTGCAGCAGGAACACACCGGCGCCGCCATTGCCGTAGAGGGGCTTGAGGATGATGTTGCCGTGTTCCTTGCGGAACTCGCGGATCAGGCCGCGATCGCGCGTCACCAGCGTCGGCGGCATCAGCTCGGGGAACTCGGTGACGAGGATCTTCTCCGGCGCGTTGCGCACCGCAGCGGGCGGATTGACCACATAGGTCTTGGGGTGGATGCGCTCGAGCAGGTGGGTGAGCGTGGTGTAGTTCATGTCGAACGGCGGATCCTGCCGCATCAGCACCACGTCGTAGGCTTGGAGATCGGCCCGTGCGAACTCGCCCAGCGCGTAGTGCTCGCCCTTGGGCTTGTCGAACACGGTGATCGGGGCCAGCTCGGCCGACACGTGGTTGTCGCGCAGCGCCAGGGTCTGCGGCACATAATAGTCCACCTTGTGCTTGCGCGCCTGCGCCTCGAGCATCATGGCGAAGGTCGAATCCCCCGCCGGATTGATCGAAGCGATGGGGTCCATCTGCACGGCGATTTTGAGGGACATGAAGCGGTCCTAGCTGGCGTCGAAAGCGCCTTTGACATGGCGCGGCCACGTGCGCGGCGCAAGGAAAATCACATCGAACCGGAGGGGCGTTTCGGCGAGGGCCGGGTGGCGCGCAACATAGTACTGCGCGGCGCGGGAGATGCGGCTGGCATTGACCGCAGCGAGGGCCATGGCCTCCTCCGAGCGGGCCTGCCGGGCCTTCACTTCGATAAAGGCGGTGAGCCCGAAGCGGCGGGCGACAAGGTCGATCTCGCCGACCGGTGTCTTCACGCGCGCCGCGACGATGCGATAGCCCTTGAGCCGCAGGTACCACGCAGCCAGCGCTTCGCCGCGGCGGCCGAGGAGTTCGGCGCCGAGCCGGGCACTGCGGGTCTGGTTATTCCTCGGCCTTGAGGGCGAGGGCCGCATCGTAGACCTCCTTGCGCTTGAGGGCGTAGCGCGCGGTGATCTCGTCGACGGCGGCGCGCAGCGGCTGCGCAACCAGCGCCTCCTCGAGCGCTGCCTTCCAGTCGGCCTCCTCGACCACCACGCCCTCGGCGCCGCCGACGAGGATCACCGCCTCGCCCTTGGTGTCGCCGGCCCCAAAATGGCGTGCGAGTTCGCTGAGCGTGCCGCGCTCGACCCGCTCGAACCGCTTGGTGAGCTCGAGCGCTACTGCGGCAGGCCGGTGGCCCAGTGCTTCAGCCATGGCGGCAAGCGTATCGCCGAGACGGCGGGGCGACTCGTAGAACACCAGCGTGTCGGCGCGCCCCTTGAGCGCTGCGAGCGCGTTGGCGCGGGCTCCGGCCTTGGAGGGCAGGAAGCCGATGAAGCCGAAGGCGTCGGTGGGGAGGCCGGCGCTTGCCAGAGCCGCGAGCAGCGCCGACGCCCCAGGAATGGCGAACACCGGCAGTCCGGCTTCGCGCATGGCGCGGACCAGCGGGAAGCCCGGATCGGACAAAAGCGGCGTGCCGGCGTCGGAGATCTGCGCCACCGCGCGGCCCGCCTGAAGGCTCGCGATCACCTCGCCGATACGGGCGCGTTCGTTGTGCTCGTGCAGCGACTTACGCGCGGTGCGGATGCCGTAGTGATCGAGCAGCGTTGCCGAGTGACGCGTATCCTCGCAGAGGATCAGGTCGGCCGCGGCCAGCGTCTCGAGCGCCCGCAGCGTGATGTCCTTGAGGTTGCCGATCGGTGTGGCGACGACGTAGAGCCCGGCCGCCAGAGGGGCCGCGGGAAACTCGGTTCCGGCGATGAAGAAGCTCTTCGGCCGATCGTCCACGCCGCCTCCGATTAACACGAAGTTAAGCTCGGTCTTTATGAGCCGGGCCCGATTCTGTATAGACGCCTTTCAAGGTGCGCCACGCGCGGCAGAGTGCGGGACTTGATAAAGGTAGGGCAAGTGAGAATTGCAACGGGCGCGAACGCGCTGACAGGGCTCAGGTATCTCGGGCTCGGCCTTGCTGCTGCGGCGCTGCTCTCCGCCTGTTCGCCGGGCAATTTCAACTTCGGGCCGGGCGGCGGCACGACCGCCGGGGCGAACCAGCCGCTCGCCACCGGCAAGACCTTCGGCAAGGGTCCGGTGCGGGTGGCGCTGCTGCTGCCGCTTTCGGGCGATCCCAATCTGGCGGCAGTCGGCACCTCGATGGCCAATGCGTCGGAGCTGGCCATCGGCTTTGTCGAGACCAACCCCAATATCGGCGAGAACATCACCGTAGTGTTGAAGGACACCGGCAGCACGGCCAGTGGCGCGGCACAGGCCGCGACCCAGGCGCTGAGCGAAGGCGTCAGCCTGATCCTCGGGCCGCTGCGCGCCGATCAGGTCACCGCCGCGGGCCAGGTGGCGAAGGCGGCTGGTATTTCGGTGATCGGCTTCTCCAACAATTCGGGCGCCGCCTCGCCGGGCGTGTTCCTGCTCAACATCCTGCCCGAGAGCGAAGTGAAGCGCTCGATGGGCTATGCCAAGAAGCTCGGCAAGAAGGCCTTCGCGGGTGTGTTCCCGACCACCGATTTCGGCCGCATCCAGGAAGGCGCGTTCCGCCAGGCCACCGCCGATCTCGGACTGAATGCCCGCGCCGTCTACAACTTCTCGTCGGAAGCCGAAGCCCGCACCGTCGTGACGCAGCTGGTGCCGATGCTGCAGGCCGGGCAGATCGATGCGCTGTTCATCCCCGACCGGGCGACGGCGCCGAGCTTTGCGAACCTTCTCAACGAAGCCGGTATCGCGCCGGGCAAGGTGCAACTGATCGGCTCGGCCGACTGGGATGGCGATCCTTCGATCCTCAACACCACGACGCTGGCCGGGGCGATCTTCCCCGCTATCGACGACGCCGGCTACAACGCGCTGCTGCCCGAGTACCAGGCGAAGTTCGGCTCGGCGCCGCACAAGTTCGCCACTATCGCCTACACCGCGACGATCCTCGCCAATGCCGGCACACTCGCCAACGGCACGCCGAAATACGACCGTGCCCAGCTGACGCTGCCGGCCGGCTTCAACGGCCGCGACGGAGTGTTCCGCTTCCTGCCCGATGGGCGGAGCGAATACGCGCTGGTGATCAAGCAGGTGTCGATCGGCGGCGCGAGCGTCGCCGAAGGGGCGAAACTCTAGCGCCTAGCTGTGATACCAGCCGTTGAGGTGGGCCTTCTCGTGGCGCAACACCTTGCCGCGGGTGTCGGCGCTCAGTCCCTTGACGATCCAGATGACGTCGCCGCCGATGCGGGAGCACCCTACGACACGGGCGTCGGGATCGCTGCGGCGCGCTGCAGCGAAGTGATCGGCGCACATGCGGTTGATGGTTGCCTGGTCCGAAGTGAGTACGCGGTAGTCCTGGATCGGCTCGTGGTCGAAGAGTACAGGAGGCATACGGACGTCCCTCGCCACCGCCGGTCCCGCCACGAGGACCAGGACGGCAGCCATTGCCATCGCTTTCATGGTTTAGTCGCTCAGAGAGTCTGCTGCCGCTCAGCAGTAGATGCCGTTGGCCTCCACGACGCAGTTCCCATCCTCGGTGGTCACGAGGCTCCCGCCTTCAAACGGGATGATCGATACGAACGAGCCGGCCGAAAGCGGGGCGCTCGCCACCCAGTGCCGGTCGTTCCAGTACCAGACGCCGGCCTTCGCTGACGGCTTGGGCTCCTTGATGATGCCTGGATACTGAATGTGTGGACTCGCCAGTCCGTCGGTCGAGTAGACGCCGCTGTCGGTCTGCATGACTCTGACGAAGGTGGTGTGCCCGTAGGCGATCTTGCGAACCACCGTCTCGGCAACCGGCTCGATCGAGACGCCGGGCTGCACGTAATAGCTCCAGCGCATCAGCTTGTCGGGATCGAAGACCGGCGGCCACACCTCGTCGGGTGTGCTGAGCAAGGTGTGCATCGGCTCCTCCTCAGCGACCGCGCGCGGCAGGATGTTGGGCAGCGACAGCAAAGCGGCAGCGCCGAGTCCGATTGCTCCCCCAAACATGATGGCGCGAGTCGCATCCATTCGCCGTTCTCCGGTCGGTGTTAACCAACCATCAACCATACCGGCGAAACGCGTGTCAAAATGGAACAGCGATTAAGGTAAATTTAACCTAGGGAAGCGCGGCCGCGAGCTCTTCGACCACCTCGACGAAGCGGTCATAGGCCTCGCGGGTGGGCCAGGGCCGGATCAGCTTCTCGAACGGCTCGAACTCGAACACCGGGAAGCTCGGCTCGCCGAAATAGCGTCGTGCTTCCTCGGGCTCGAACCCGGCGAGATGGGTGGCTTCGAGGAAGGCAGCCTCGCGATCGGCGCGCTTGATCTGCTTCTGCAGCGCCGCCGGGGGCGTCGCGGGAAGGGAAAAGCGGAGGTAGACGGCGCCGAGCAGCCGGTTCTCCACCTCCTTGTAGTTGCCGCCCATCGCCGCCTTGAACGGCGAGATGATGTCGCCCATCACGTATTCGGGCGCATCGTGCAGCACGGCGTAGAGCATGGCACGCGGATCGGCATCGCGGTTCAGCGCGCGATAGAGTTCGAGCACCAGCACCGAATGCTGCGCCACCGAAAACGGGTAGTCGCCGATGGTCTGGCCGTTCCAACGGGCGACGCGAGCGAGGCCGTGCGCGATGTCGGATAGCTCGACATCGAGCGGTGACGGATCGAGGATATCGAGCCGTCTGCCCGACAGCATACGCTGCCACGCCCGCTCCTTGCCTCGCGCCATGGAATCCCCCGGTGTTTGAAGCCGAGGAAGCTAGTCTTCGGGGGTTGATTCGCCAAACCCGGTCTTCGTCGGCAAGGCGGCCATCACGCGGCGGCGGTGGCCCTGGCTCGCATCGTGTCGACGCTCCAGGTCCCCGGCCCGGCGAGGACCAGATAGAGGAAGATGAAGCAGTAGAGGATCGCCGACACGCCGAAATTGTTGTTCGGGAACGGGCTCATCGGGAAATGGAAACCCCAGTAGGCGACTGCCATGAAGCCGCAGAGCACGAAGGCCACCGGCCGGGTCAGCCAGCCGACGAGAATGAACAGGCCACCCACGAGCTCCAGCCATCCGGCCACAGTCATCAAGGTCTGTATCTCGGGCGGCGAGGGCTGCACCGGCGGTGGGAAGTTGAAGACGACGGTGAGTCCGGCGTGGACGAACAGCAGGCCGGTGACAATGCGCAGGATTGCCAGCCCATGCGGCGCGTAGGCGGAAAATCGATCAAGCATTTTGGGTCTCCCTTCAATGTCGGGCGCTCAGGACGGTATCGCGATCGGATATCCATAACCAGAACGTTCTATAACTATAACGTTATAGACGAGGCCTCGATACTGTCAAGAGTTGCGATCACGGTCGCGAGATCAGCCTTCACTCCTCGGGCGAAACGTCCCCGAACTGGTACGTCGCCCAAGGTGGAAGGCTAACCGTCACCGGCTTGCCATCGACCGTCACCGCGGCCGGATCGGTGACGCGGTCGAGGCGGAGGATGGCGACGGCGCGGCCATCGACGACTTCGCCGATCGAACCGGCGTCGCGGCCGCCGGCAATGACGGACGTGCCGGCTGGCGCATCGATGCCGGAGACGATCACCGGGCGGCGGCGGGCGGTGCCGCGGTGCTTCATGCGGCTGACCACTTCCTGGCCGATGTAGCAGCCTTTGACGAAGTCGATGCCATCGAGCAGGTCGAGCCCGATATCGTGGGCGAAGTTCTGGTCGATGCCAAAATCCGGACCTTCTTCGGGGATGCCCGCGCTGATGCGATGCGTGGCAAAAGTGTCGTCCGGCGGCAACCAGCCGGTGGTGGCGGACTTCTCGGCGATCACGCGTTCACCAAGTCCGCGCGGATCGGCGTGGACCACGCCCTCGGTCCAGCCATCAAAGCTCCAGCCGACGGCGTGCGTGTCGCGCAGGTCGTCGATCTGCACCTGGGCGCGGAGGCGATAGAGCTTCATCTTCTTGAGGAAGGCATCGGCGACGGAGGTGTCCACATCGAGCCAGAAGGCATCCTCGGCCCAGCCGCTCAAGCCCTCGGCCTGCACCTTGCCCTGCGGCGAGAGCAGCGCCCACCACACGGCGGGGCCGGGTTGGGCGAGCAGGCGCCCGGTCACCACGTCGAACAGCAGCTTCTGCGCCTCGGGCCCGGAGAACCGGAAGGCGGCACGGGACGGACGGAGGATTGTGGGCATGGGATGGTTCCGCTACACCCGCCGAAAGGCAGGCGGACCACAGACATGGCGCAGTACGAGACGATCTTCAAGAACGGCACGGTGGTGAACCATGACGGGGTGCACCGCACGGACATCGCGGTCAATGACGGTCGCATCGTCGCGCTGGGCAATCTTGGCGCGGCTTCGGCCGGTGAGGTGGTCGACTGCACCGGGCTGCACGTGCTGCCCGGCGTCATCGATACGCAGGTGCATTTCCGGGAGCCGGGGCTGACGCACAAGGAGGACCTCGAATCGGGTTCGCTTTCGGCGGTGATGGGCGGCGTGACCGGCGTGTTCGAGATGCCCAACGCCAACCCGCTGACCACGACGCGCGAGACCTTCGAGGAAAAGATCCGCCTCGGCACCCGCCGCATGCACTGCGACTTCGCCTTCTACATCGGCGGCACGCACGACAACGTGGCGCAGCTGCCGGAGCTGGAGCGCCTGCCCGGATGCGCCGGGGTGAAGGTGTTCATGGGCTCCTCCACCGGCTCGCTGCTGGTGCCCGACGATGTCGGTGTCGAGGCGATCCTTTCCGCGATTTCGCGCCGCGCCGCTTTCCACTCGGAGGACGAGTATCGGCTCGAAGAGCGCAAGCACCTCCGCGTGCCCGGCGATCCTTCCTCGCACCCTGTATGGCGCGATCCCGAGGCGGCGATGCTGTCGACGCGGCGGCTGGTTGCCCTGGCGCGAAAAACCGGCAAGCGCGTGCACATCCTCCACATTTCGACCGCCGAGGAGATGGTGTTCCTCGCCGCCCACAAGGACGTGGCGAGCGTCGAAGTGACGCCGCATCACCTGACGCTGGACGAGACGGCCTACACCCGGCTCGGGACCTATGCGCAGATGAACCCGCCGGTGCGCGACAAGGCGCATCGCGAGGGAATCTGGGCCGGGGTGGCGAATGGCGTCGCCGACGTGCTCGGCTCCGACCACGCGCCACATACCCGCGAGGAAAAGGACCATGCTTACCCGGCCAGCCATTCCGGCATGACCGGGGTGCAGACGCTGGTGCCGATCATGCTCGACCATATCAACGCCGGCCGCATGACCCTCGAGCGCTTCGTCGACATGACCAGCCACGGCCCGAACCGGCTGTTCGGCATCGCCAACAAGGGCCGCATCGCGGTCGGCTACGACGCCGACCTGACGGTGGTGGACCTGAAGCGGCGCGAGACGATCACCAATGAGTGGGTAAAGAGCCGCGCGGGCTGGACGCCGTATGATGGGGTAACGGTCACCGGCTGGCCGGTGGGAACGATCGTCCGCGGCAACAAGGTGATGTGGCAGGGCGAACTGGTGACGCCGAGCGTCGGGCAGCCGATGCGGTTCCTGGAAGCGCTCTGAGGCTTACTGCAGCGAGCGGCTGAGGCTGTATTCGCCCGCCTGGATGCGATCGGGCAGCGTCGCGATCAGCTCCGAGATCGCCGTCTCTCCGTGGTGCTCGACCAGCGAGGTGATGGCAGCGAACAGCGAGGCATGGGCCAGCGCCAGCGTCGCGACGCCGTCGTCCTCGGCGGTGTTCCAGGCTTCCGCGATGTATTCGAGCGCCACTTGGCGCTCTTCGCGTTCGGCCTCGGCGAGACGTTCGATGCTGCCGTTGTCGCCCTTGAGGGTCTTGGAGAGTTTCATGACATCGCCCGTAGCACGCCCGCCCGCGAGGCGCGCCTCAGACGTCTCCAAAAGGTTAATATGCACTCTGCAATTGTTGTTAACCCGCAGAGCGCGTCAGGAAAAGTTGCAGACTTTTCCGGTTCGAACGCGCGAGAGGGTGCGGGGCTATTCGGCGTAGCGCGAGTGGATGTCGCGGGCGGTCTTTTCGGCCTCAACCAGCAGCCGCGACATCGCCTGCTGGGCCGACACGGTGCAGACGCGATAGAGCCGCGCGTAGGCTTCGTAGCCTGAGTTGAACGCGCCGGTCAGCCGTTGCTTGCGGTCATCATCAGGCTCGTCCAGCGCGATCAGGTCGGCCATCTCGCCGCGCCAGTCCGATGAGGCGGCGGGCTTGCACAGCGGATCAAGGAAATAGAGGCTGCCGAGGATCTCCGAGAGCCGCTCCATCTCCGCCTGGTAGGGCGGATCGATAGCCCGCGCCGGTCCCGCCGCGAGCAGCAGGGCAACAAGAGCAAGGCGAAGCGGGCGGAAGCGCATGCCCGCATCCTTAAGTGAAACGCCCGATTGCCTCAACTGCGATCGAAGATGCGGAAGGCTCCGGCCACCACGTCGCCCAGATCGGGGGTGGTGTACATGCCGCCGATATCGTCCGCTCGCACCCAACGCCACGCGCTGACTTCGTCGGAGGCGACGATCTCGCCCTCGAAGGCTTCGGTGGCATAGACCTGCAGGACGAAGCGGCCTTCGCCGAGGAACATGCGGCGGATCGGGTGCAACCGCCAGACGCGCAGGCCAACCTCTTCCAGGATCTCGCGCTCGGCCGCCTGCTCCGGCGTTTCGCCCGGCTCGAGCCGCCCGCCGGGCAGGCTCCACATGCCGAAATACGGCTTTCTGGCGCGCTGGATCAGCAGCACCTTGTCGCGATCGATCAGCGCGACACTCGCAGCATTCGGAGGCCGTTGGGACGCGGGCATAAACCGATGATTGTGGTTTGTCCTCGGCGCGGCAAGTGCCTAACTAGGGAGTGAAGGAGAGCCCCTTTATGTGCGGACGCTACGCCACCACCCTGCCGCCGGAAATGATGGTCGAGCTGTTCAACCTGCTCAACAAGATCGACTTTCCGCCACGCTACAACATCACCCCGACGCAGCCGATCGCGGTGGTGTGGGAGCAGTCGGGGCGCCGCACCATCCAGCTGGTGCGCTGGGGGTTCGTCCCGAACTGGGTGAAGGATCCGCGCGAGTTCTCACTGCTGATCAACGCACGGGCCGAGACCATGGCGGAAAAGCCGTCGTTCCGCGACGCTGTGCGCCACTCGCGCTGCATCGTCCCGGCCTCGGGCTACTACGAGTGGATGAAGGGGCCGGACGGCAAGCGCCAGCCCTACTACATCACCATGGAAGACGATTCCCCGATGATCTTCGCGGGGCTCTACTCGAACTGGTCGGGACCGGACGGTGAGGAGGTCGACACTGCCTGCATCGTCACGGTGGAGCCCAATCTCGAGATCAGCTCGGTCTATGACCGGATGCCGGCGATGCTCACGGGCGATGCTGTCGACATGTGGCTCAATACCCGCGACTTCGACATCACCGCCGCCCGACAACTGGCCTTGCCGCTGCCTCCGGGTTCGCTGAAGTATCATCCAGTGGGCAAGGCCATCGGCCGCGCCGATGTCGATGGGCCGGAGTTGATCCGGCCGATCACGCCCGAAGAGGCAGAGGCCGAAGCCGCGGCGGCGGTGAAGCCGAAGAAGAAGGTAGCCGCTGGCGGCGGCGGGCAGCTCGACCTGTTCTAGAACAGCTCGAAGTAGCCGAGCGCATCGCCGATCGCCTCTTCCTCGTAGCCGAGGTGGCTGAGCAAGACGCGTTCGAGGGCGCGGTAGAGTTCGAGCGTATCGGCGAAGCGGCTCGCGCCGGGTTCGGTCGCGAGTTCACCCAGCGCATCGATCAGCCGCACCAGCAGCTCATGCACGACGACATGCTCGGCCTGCAGCCGATCGGCGATGGCCTTGAAGCCGGCGCCCTGCGCGGCGATAGCCGGGAACACCGCCTTGTCTTCGATCGAATGGTGCGCGTTGACGATGTTGCAGTGCTGGCCGCAGAGGTTGCCGAAGCGGCGGTAGTTGGCGACCATGGCGAGGCTGGCGGCCTCCTCCGTCGCTTCTGTCGCGCGAACTTCGCCGGCGGCGGCGCGATCGATCAGCACGGCGAGAGTCTTCATGTTGTCGCGCAGGTGGTCGTGCACCTCCTTGAGGTGCAGGCCGGGCGCGCGCTGAGCCTCGGTCAGGCCCTCAAGCTTGATGGGCGCGGGCCGGGTGGTGTCGTCGAGAAATCCGATATCGAGCAGCATGGCCGTGAGATGGGACGCGGGTGGCGTGCCGTCAACAAGGCACCTCAGAGTACCTTACCCGGGTTGAGGATACCGTTCGGATCGAGCGCTGCCTTGATGGCGTGCATCATCTCGAGCGCCACCGGGTCCTTCACCTGCCGCAAGAGGCCCGACTTCAGTTGCCCGATGCCGTGCTCGGCCGAGACCGAGCCACCGAGTTTCCGCACCACCTCGTAGACCGCCGCATTGGCATCGGCCTCGCGGGCCATGAAGGCCTTGGGATCGGCGCCGACTGGCTGGCTGAAGTTGAAGTGGATGTTGCCGTCGCCCATGTGGCCGAACGGGCATGGCCGGACACCGGGGATGGCGCGTTCGACGGCCGCTGTGCCCTCCGCGATGAGCTGGGGGACCGCGCCGATCGGCACCGATACGTCGTGCTTGATCGAGGCGCCCTCCTTCGATTGCACCTCGCTCATCTGCTCGCGCGCTGCCCACATCAGCGTGCGATCGGCCTCGGACTCGGCAACCACGGCGTCGCCGACGAGGCCCGAACCCAGGGCCCCCTCCAGCGCCGATTGCAGCGCGCCGGGCACGCCGCCCCTCATGCGGTTGACCTCGGCCAGCACGTACCAGGGCGACAGCGATGCGGTCGGATCGCGCGGCAGCAGGCCGTACTTGAGCTGCAGGTCGACCCCGAAGCGGTTCATCAGCTCGAAGGCCGTCAGCCGCGAGCCGGTGCGCTCGCGCAAGAGGTAGAACAGCTCTAGCGCAGCCTCCGGGCCGCTGACATTGATCAGCGCCGTCTCCTGCGCCTCGGGGATCGGGAACAGTTTTACCGTCGCGGCGGTGATGAAGCCGAGCGTGCCTTCGGCGCCGACCAGCAGGTCCTTGAGGTCGTAACCCGTGTTGTCCTTCTTCAGCGCGTTGAGGCCGTTGTAGAGCCGCCCATCGGCCAGCACCGCCTCGACCCCGAGGGTGAGTTCGCGGGCATTGCCATAGGCCAGCACCTGCACGCCGCCGGCATTGGAGCTGAGCACGCCGCCAATGCGGGCCGAGCCCTGCGACGCCAGCCAGAGCGGGAAGATCGCGCCCGCCTCTTCCGCCACCTTGTGCGCTTCCTCGAGGATCAGCCCGGCTTCGACCGTCATGTGTCCGGCCGCCGCATTGACCTCGCGCACTCGGTTGATGCGGGAAAGGTTGACGATCACTTCGTCGCCCCTGAGCGGCACCTGGCCGCCGACCAGCCCGGTATTGCCGCTCTGCGGGATCAGCGGCACGCGGTGCTGGTTGGCCCAGCGGCAGAGCGCCTGCAGCGCCGCGACGCTGCCGGGTAGCGCCACGGCCACAGCAGCGACATGGAAGCGCTTCCGCGGTTCGGTCACATAGCTCGCCATTTCCTGGGGATCGGCGATCAGCGTACCGGCTTCGCCCAGGAGGGCCTTGAGGGCGCGGACGATGTCTTTGGGGGCCAGCGTGGTCATGGCGCCGGAAGATAGCCCCCGGCCCGCTTGGCGCAAGGGCGAACTTGCCCGCGCCAAGCCCCTATGCGACAAGCGGCGCCAACGAGACATTCCATACGGAGCAGAACGATGGCGCAGGGTCTGATGGCCGGCAAGAAGGGCCTGATCATGGGCGTGGCGAACAACCGCTCGATCGCCTGGGGCATCGCCAAGGCCCTCGCCGACCAGGGCGCCGAGATCGCCTTCTCCTACCAGGGCGAGGCGCTGAAGAAGCGCGTCGAGCCGCTCGCCGCCGAGATCGGCGTCACCACGCTGGTCGAGTGCGACGTGTCGAACGACGCGGCGATGGACGAGACCTTCCGCGTGCTCAAGGAGAAGTGGGGGACGATGGACTTCCTCGTCCACGCCATCGGCTTCTCCAACAAGGAAGAGCTCGAGGGCCGCTACATCAACACCAGCGCCGATAATTTCGCGCTGACCATGAACATCTCGGTCTACTCCTTCACCGCCGTCGCCAAGCGCGCCGAAGCCATGCTGAACCCCGGTGGTTCGCTGCTGACCCTGACCTATTACGGCGCGGAGAAGTACGTGCCGAACTACAACGTCATGGGCGTCGCCAAGGCGGCACTCGAGGCCTCGGTCCGCTACCTCGCGCACGACCTCGGCCCGCAGAACATCCGCGTCAACGCCATCTCGGCCGGCGCCATCAAGACCCTCGCCGCCTCGGGCATTTCGGGCCTTCGCACCATGCTGCACTATCAGGAGAAGGCGGCGCCGCTGAAGCGCAACGTCACGCAGGAAGAAGTTGGCTCCGCCGCGCTTTACCTGCTCAGCGACCTCTCCTCGGGCGTCACCGGCCAGATCCAGTATGTCGACTGTGGCTTCAATATCATCGGCATGCATGTCGATGATGAACCTGCCGCCGCCGCGCCCACTGCCTGACCTATTCCAGGGCTGCCGCGAGGCGGCCCTTTCTCTTTCCGAGCGTCACGATGTCTATCAACTGGCCTGAACTCTATTTCATCCGCCACGGCGAAACCGACTGGAACGCCGAGGGCCGGTACCAGGGCTCGAAGGACATCCCGCTCAACGACGTCGGGCGTGGGCAGGCCGACCTCAACGGCAAGCTGCTGCATCAGATCCTCGCCCGCGCCGGACGGACGCCGGCCGAGTTCAAGTGGCATGCCTCGCCGCTGGGCCGCACCCGCGAGACCATGCAGCGGGTGCGCTCGGCGTTTGCCGAACCGCTGCCCGAAGTCAGGTTCGACGACCGCCTCGTCGAGGTGTCGTTCGGCGTCTATGAGGGCAGGCTCCATACGGAACTCAGCTCGGGCGAGATGGCCATTGCCGGCGAGCGCGACGCCGATTTCTGGTTCTTCCGTCCGCCCTCTGGCGAAAGCTACGAGGATGTGGCGCAACGTGTCCGGAGCTTTGCCGCCGACACTCTCAAGGGTCCGGCAATCATCGTGGCGCATGGCGGTATCCTGAGGATCCTCCGCCGCCTGATCGAGGACTTTCCGGCGGAGCGCGCGGTGAACTGGTTCCCGCCGCAGGATTCGGTGGTGCACTTCATCGACGGCAAGAGCGTCGTGTACCCGGCCGGCCACAGCTGGGACGACTGAGCGGAGCGGCGGATGTCGACCACCACAGCATTCGCCACGATCCTCCATGACACCGAGGCACGCCTCGCCGGCCCGATCGCGGCGGCCGCCCCGGCGCTGCGCAGTCTCTTCGCCGGCTTTGCCGTCAGCCTGACTGAGGCGACCGATCCTCGCGTAGCTACGGTCCTTGCCGACACACTCGGAGCCCGGATCGCCTGGCATCCGACCGGCGAAGCGATCATCGGCCAGGCGCGACGCGGCGCCGTCGGGCTGGCGCTGGGATGTGGCACCGATCGCGTGCTGTACTCCGATCTCGACCACGTCCTGCGCTGGATCGACACCCATCCCGCCGAGATGGCGGATGTGCTCGCCGCCCAGCCCGAGGCGCAGCTGCTGATCATCGGGCGCACGGAACGCGCCATGGCAGCGGTGCCGAAGCGGTTGCGCGATACCGAGATGCCAATCAATCGGACCTACGAGCTGCTCACCGGCCGTTCGGCCGACCTGCTGTTCGCCGTGCGCCGGATGGACCGCGCCGCGGCTAGCGACATCGTCGCGCACAGCCGGGTCGACAGCATCGCCAACGACGTCGATTGGCCGCTGCTCGCCGAGCAGCTCGGCCACCGTATCGGTTACGCCGAAGCGCATGGCCTCTACTATCGCACCATCGACGAGTATGGCGCGGCGGCCGACAGCTACGACCTCGAGCCGCTGCAGTGGATCCGCCGCATCGAGATCGCCGCCGAGATGGCGAAGGCAATGCGACCATACCTCCGCCCGTCGGATTGAAGGATCACGTGGACAACATCTCCATCCGACCGTGGCGTTCGACGGATTCCGTGTTCGAACTGACCGAGATGCTGCACCGCGCCTATGCCGGGCTCGCCGGGATGGGGCTGCGCTTTTGGGCGACGCATCAGGGTGCCGATGTGACGCTGAAGCGGATCGAGCAGGGGGAGTGCTTCGTCGCCGAGGCCGATGGAGTGATCTGCGGCACTATCGTGTTCCGTGACTGCACCCGGACCGGCGGTTGTCCCTGGTATGATCGCGCAGACGTCGCTTCCTTCGTTCAGTTCGCCGTTGAGCCCGGCCTTCAGGCCAAGGGCCTCGGCCGGCGCCTCCTCGCCCATGTGGAGGAACGTACCATCGCCTCGGGCGTCCGGGAACTTGCCCTCGACACGGCGGAGCCTGCCACTCACCTCGTCGAATGGTACACGCGGCTCGGGTACCGGTTCATCGAGCACGCTCAATGGTCGCACACCAACTACCGCAGCGTCGTCCTGAGCAAGACGCTCCGCGCTGCATGAGCCCGCTTGCACCGAAGCGCCGATTGACCTTCATCGGGCAGGTTCCTAGAAGTCCTTCACGCTGAGGACCTGCGATGTCGTTCAACACCTTCGGACACCTGTTCCGTTTCACCACCTGGGGCGAGAGCCATGGACCTGCCTTGGGCGTGGTGGTGGACGGCTGCCCGCCGGGGCTGCCGATTTCGGCTGAGGTGATCCAGCGTGATCTCGATCGGCGGAAGCCCGGGCAGTCGCGCTTCACCACGCAGCGGCGTGAGGATGACCAGGTGCGTATCCTGTCGGGTGCGTTCGAGGACGAGCGCGACGGGCAGCTGAAGACCACCGGCACCCCGATCTCGCTGATGATCGAGAACACCGACCAGCGCTCCAAGGACTATTCCGAGATCAAGGACAAGTACCGGCCGGGGCACGCCGATTTCACCTACCACCAGAAATACGGCATCCGCGACTACAAGGGCTCGGGCCGCGCTTCGGCGCGCGAGACCGCGGCACGCGTTGCTGCCGGCGCCGTGGCGCGGCTGGTGATCCCTAACGTCACGGTGCGCGCCAGCCTCGTGCAGATCGGCCCGCACAAGATCGACTACTCGCGCTTCGACTGGGCCGAGGTGGACAACAACCCGTTCTTCTGCGCCGACCCGGTCGCCGCCAAGGAGTGGGAGGTCTACCTCGACGGCATCCGCAAGGCCGGCAACTCGGTGGGTGCGGTGATCGAGGTGGTGGCCGAAGGCGTGCCGCCCGGCTGGGGCGCGCCGATCTACGGCAAGCTGAGCGCCGACCTCGCGTCGGCGATGATGTCGATCAACGCGGTGAAGGCGGTGGAGATCGGCGCCGGCTTCGAGGCGGCCGAACTCACCGGCATCGAGAATGCCGACGAGATGCGCGCGGGCAATGCTGGA
This sequence comes from Devosia sp. P3_B2, assembly GCF_056402875.1. Classification (NCBI taxonomy): domain Bacteria; kingdom Pseudomonadati; phylum Pseudomonadota; class Alphaproteobacteria; order Hyphomicrobiales; family Devosiaceae; genus Devosia; species Devosia sp. P3_B2. Next base: position 63,325 of record NZ_JBFUGO010000017.1, read on the forward strand.
CCCTATTTCACCTCGAACAAGGCAGGCGGCATCCTCGGCGGCATCTCCAATGGCGATCCGATCGTCTGCCGCTTTGCGGTGAAGCCGACCTCGTCGATCATCACGCCGCGCCAGACGGTGACGACGCACAACGAGAACACCGAAGTCATCACCAAGGGCCGCCACGACCCCTGCGTCGGCATCCGTGCCGTGCCCATCGGCGAGGCGATGATGGCGGTGGTGCTGGCCGACCATTTCCTCCGCCACCGGGGCCAGACCGGGCGCGAAGGCGGCATCGGCTACTGAGAACAGTCCGCAGCGCTCCGCACGCTGCTGTGGCGGATGCTTAGACGGCCGAAAATCGGTCGTTCAGCGCTCGCGCTTATGCGCGTTGACGCCGCCGGTCCGGCAGGGCCTCTTGTAATGACAACGTGTAAGTCATTGCCAGCGCTGGATTTATTCTAAGGGTAAGCGCTGGACGACTAAGCGGTCGCACTGAGACAACCGAGGGGTCGTCCGATGTTCGAACACTGTCGCGCCTTCATCATCGCCGCCGATCAGATCGAGACGCGGTCGCTTGAACTCACAGCGCACCATCTCGGTTTCGGCGAGGTGGTCAGCAAGCTGGACGGACCAAGCGCCATGCAGTCGCGCGCTGGCGTCACCTACTTCTTTCTCGGCTCCCGGATGCGCGACGACGAGTTGCTCGACGTGATCGAGGCGGTTCGCGACGAGCGGCGCTCGAAGCTCTGCTACTCACCGATCATCCTGTTCATCGACGATTGCCCCGCCGAGATCATGCTCAAATATGTGCGGTTCGGCTTCGACGACGTGATCGGGCTGCCGCAGCACCGCGATACGCTGGCCGAGCGGCTGGCGGAGCAGCTCAACAGCGAGCAGACCTATGTCGAGGCCAAGGACTATCTCGGGCCCGACCGGCGCCGGCTGGACCACGGCGCGGACCTGCGGGTCGGCGTCGCGGCGCATACGAGGCTGGTGTTCCAGCGCGATCCGAAATACGGCACCCGGGTGATCCACCGCGAGGTGCGCGGTCGCCGCTTCCGGGCGCTGCCCGACCCGAGCACGCATTTCATGCCGAAGCTGTTCGGCCACCGCGCCGTCTAGCGGCGCGAACCGCCTAGGACGCGAGGAGCTTCCGGATCTTGCCCACCGCGGCGTCGGTGGGCTCGCCATAGGCGATGGTGCCCTCGAACTGGCCGTCCTTGTTGATCAGGAAGACCGAGGCCGTGTGGTTGACGAGGTAGTAGCCGTCCGCATCGGGCGCCGTGGCCTCGGACATCGCGCCGAAGGATGCCTTGGCGTCGGCGGTCTGCACCTCATTGCCGACGAGGCCGATGGTGCCGGGAAACGAGCTCAGATAGTCGGCCAGCACGTCCTTGGTGTCGCGCTTGGGATCGACGGTGACGAAGATGGTGCGCAACTGGTCCGGGGAAATGCCGAGCGCCTCGCGCCACGCCGTCGATTCGGCCAGCGTTGTCGGGCAGACATCCGGGCAGTGGGTGTAGCCAAAGAATACGAGGCTCGGGGTGCCCTTGAGGTTGTCCTGGGTGAAGGTGCCCCCGGCCGTCGATTCGAGCGTGAACGGCTTGCCGGTGACCCCGATGGGAGCGGCCGGCGGCCTGAAGATGAACAGCGCCGTGGCGCCGATGGCGGCAACGACGACCAGCGTCCACAGAATGATGCGAAAGCGCGCCAGCGCCGGGGAATTGGTTTCGGCCATGAATGTTGCCCTACTGTGTTGGCGCTGCTTATAGCGCCCGTGGGGCAGATTTGGCGCGCGTCATTGTCGCGCAGTCACTGAGGTTTGTATCTGCAATCGGCGCCCGCGTTACTGCGGGTCGAGCGGCTCGGTGCCGGTGGGCTGGCCATTGCGCAGGGTGATCTTTTCGATCCGCATCTCGGCGGCCTTCAGCAGCGCCTCGCAATGCGCCTTCAAGGCCTCGCCGCGCTCATAGATGGCGATCGACTCGGCGAGCGGTGCCTGGCCGCTTTCCAGCTTGCCGACAATGCCCTCGAGTTCACGCAGCGCCGCCTCGAAGCTCATCTGCTTGATGTCGTCAGGGGTGGCGGGGGAATCGGCCATGTCAGTTCCTTCGATGAGGCTCGTTGCAGAGCGCTTTCAGGAAAAGTTGCAGACTTTTCCGGTTCGAAAGCGCGACAAATCAGGAACCTGGAGCATTTCGCCGTTTCAACGAAACGGTGAGATGCTCTAGCCCGCGGCCAGCAACTTTTCAACATGCGCGGCGACCCCGGTCGCGAGCCCCTGCCGGTCGTAGCCGCCCTCCAGCATCGAAACCAGCCGCCCCTCGCAGACCCGCCCGGCGACCTCGGTCAGGCGCTCGGTGACCCAAGCGAAATCCTCGGGGTGCCAGTTCAATCCGGCGAGCGGATCGCGATAGTCCGCGTCGAAGCCGGCGGAGACGAGAAGGAAATCCGGCCGGAACGCCTCGAGCGCCGGCAGGATGCGGTCGGTATAGGCGGCGCGCATTTCCGGCCCGCCGCTGCCGGCATCGAGCGCGGCGTTGCAGATATTGCCAACGCCGGTGAAGCTCGGCGATCCGGTGCCCGGATAGAGCGGCATCTGGTGGCTCGAGGCATAGAACACTGTCGGGTCGTCCTTGAAGATGTCCTCGGTGCCGTTGCCGTGATGCACGTCGAAATCGACGATCGCCACGCGTTCGGCGCCGAACTTGCGCTGCGCCTCGCGCGCCACGACGGCGATCGAATTGACGAGGCAGAAACCCATCGGCCGATCGATCTCGGCATGATGTCCCGGGGGCCGCACCGCACAGAAGGCATTCCGCACTTCGCCCAGCGCCACCGCCTCTAGCGCAGCAAGACCGCCGCCCAGCGCCGTTGCCGCCGCTTCGAGCGAGCGTGACGAGATGAAGGTGTCCTCGTCGATCTGGCCGATCCCTTCGGCCGGGCGGGCGCGGGTGAGGATGCTGAGGTAGCTGGCGTCATGCACCAGTTCGGCCAGCGTCAGGTCCGCCGAAGGCGCATCGCGGCGGACGAGCCTGGCAAAGCGATCGGCGCTGAGCGACTCCTCGACGGCACGTAGCCGGTCGGGTCGCTCGGGGTGCCCGGTGGGGGTGACGTGGCTTTCGAAATTGCGCTGGGAGACGAGAAGGGTGGCCATGGGCTCGGAACTGTCGCTGCCCCAATAGCTTGACGTTTTGCTGTCGAGCTTGTCAAACCTCGCGCCATGGCCGGTGCCGTTCATCCCCCGTCGGATTTGCCCGCGCTCGCAGCGCTGCTGCGGGCCGGCGAGCTCGTCGCCTTCCCCACCGAGACGGTTTACGGGCTCGGCGCCGACGCGACGAACTCCGATGCGGTGCTGAAGATCTACGAGACCAAGGGCCGTCCGCGCTTCAATCCGCTGATCGTGCACGTCGCCGATTTCGCCATGGCCGAGACGCTGGTGCACTTCAGCCCGATGGCGCGGAAGCTCGCAGAATTCTGGCCCGGCCCTCTGACGCTGGTGCTGCCGAAACGCCCCGAAGCCGGGCTTTCCGATCTCGTCACCGCCGGGCTCGATACCGTCGGCATCCGCATCCCCAACCATCCGCTGGCGCTCGAGCTGATCCGCGTGGCCGGCCTGCCGCTCGCCGCCCCATCCGCCAATCGCTCCGGCAAACTGTCGCCGACCACCGCGGCGCAGGTCGACCGCTCGTTCAGCGGCGCGGTGCCGGTGCTCGATGGCGGGCCATCGCAGGCGGGGGTCGAATCCACCATCCTCGCCGTCGAGGGCGACGTGGTGACGCAACTGCGCGCCGGCGCCCTGCCGCGCGACGAAATCGAGGCGGCAATCGGCCGGCCGGTGGCGGTCGCGAAACACGATGCAGCGATCGCCGCGCCGGGCATGCTGGCCAGCCACTACGCGCCGAACGCGACACTGCGGCTGGACGCCGAGCGGGCGGAGGCGGGGGAGACGTGGCTTGGCTTCGGTCCGGGCCCCGCCGGCGCCAACCTGTCGCCGAGCGGTGACCTGCGCGAGGCCGCCCGCAACCTGTTCGCGATGCTGCACCAGCTCGACGAGGGCGCCACGCGGATCGCCGTGGCACCGATCCCCCGCAAGGGCCTCGGCGAAGCGATCAACGACCGGCTGAAACGCGCGGCCGCGCCGCGGGGCTGACTGTGGCGAACCTCCGCTCCATCTCAACCTCAACTCCCCACCGGGGTGGGTTCGATCGTGCCACCAAACTCGATGCGGCACCTCCCCCTCTGACGGGGGGATGGATGGGGGTGAGCGGAGCCACAATCGTGAGGCCGGGCAAGGCGTTGCGAGAATCTTGCGCCGATCTATCCCCCCGCTCCCCACCCATGCGATTCTCCCCCCATCCGCTGCACCGAAGCGAGATCATGACGAGTGGTTGGTGCGGGGGAGACCGGGTGGGCTGCGGGTCGCTGCAGTTCAGGCGGAAACCATCACGGCAAGGACCGGTTCGCC